>CAZVST010000009.1:0-99703 GCA_964629725.1 uncultured Mycobacterium sp. | reverse complement strand
AAGAGCAGCTGCGCCGCCTGGCCGCCACCGGCGAACCCGTGGCCGGACTTGCCGCTGCCTTCGGCATCGGCCGCGCTACTGCCTACCGCTGTCTCGCCGACTTAACTTCCGACGCGCACCCCGCGCACCCCGCGCACACCAACATCGCACGCACACTGGGCATTTCGCGCTCATCGGTCTACCGGAGCCTGGGAGCAGCCCTCCCCCGATAGCGGAGATTATGCCGCGGGCGGCGGCCTGTCAAGGCTCGGCCAAGGGCCGACCGCTACGCGGCTCTTGGCCTTGACAGACCACCCGCTCACCCGTGGAATTCCCGGTGAATCGATGAGGACACGGCGCGTATCGGCGCCGCGTCAGTCTTCCGGCGGGTGACCGTGGCGGCGCCGGTAGTCCTCGCGGATGTGCGCGTCGCGCCGGCGGGCCCGTTCGTCGAGCAACTCGGGGTCCAAACCGTGCTGGCGCAGCCGATGAGCGCGCCAGATCTTGTCCAACGCATGGGTGAAGTAGACGAATGGAATCAGCAGCAGACTCGACATCGCAAGGTGCATGCCGACGCTCGCCGGGATCAGCCATAGCGGCGCCACCACCAGGATCGCGGGGATGCTGACCCGGACCATCGTGCGCAACTGCGCGCCCTTGCCGGTCAGGTCCTCGCGCACCCAGTCGTCGAACGCCGCGGGCAGCACTTTGCCGTAGGCGTACGCGATGCGTTGCAGCAGGGGGGGTTTCGGTGCGCTCACGACTGGACCACGCCGCTCACCCGTCCGCCGGCATGCACCGTTTCCAGTACGGTGCGCATCGACGCCGCGCTCTGGGACCAGGAGAACTCGCGGCTGCGGGCGGCGGCCTTGGCGCCGAGTTCCTGGCGCAGCACCGGATCGGACAGCAGTTGTTCGAGGCTGTCGACCAGGTCGGCATGGCTGTCGACGAGCAGGCCGGTGACACCGTCGACGATCGAGTCGGTCAGCCCACCGGAAGACCGGTAGCCGATGGTCGGCACTCCGTGCTGCGCGGCTTCGACGACCGCCAGCCCCCAGCCCTCTTTGCGCGACGGCAAAAGGTGGACCCAGGACCGTTGCACCACAGCGTGTTTGGTCTCGTCGTCGACGTGGCCGTGGAATGTGACGGTCTCGGCGATGCCGAGCCGCTGGGCGTGCTGGAGAAGCCTGTCCTGCCACCATCCGCCGCCGACCACGTCGAGGTGCAGGTCGGGAATCCTCGGCCGCAACATAGCAACGGCGTCGAGGGCATCTTCGATCTGCTTGTGCGGGACCAGCCGGGACAGCACCACGACCCGCGGGGTGGCGGACCGGCCCCCGGTCAGGGTCCGCCGCGGCGCCTCGTCGAGTCCGTTGCGGACGACCGCGACCCGGCCGGTGTCGACGCCGAGGTCGGCGAGGTCACGCACCGACGGCAGCGACACCGTGACGTACTGGTTGTCCCGGTGCAGTCGGGGTGACAGCCGGGATTCGACGAACCAGCCCACCTTGCCCAGGACGCGGCCCGCCACCGGCCACTGCTCGCGGTGGCAGTGATGGACGAGTACGACCACCCGCTGGCCGAAGGCCAGCCGGGCCAGGAACGGCAGACCGTTCTGGCTGTCGATCACCACGTCGGGACGCGACTTGCGCAGCGGGCCCAGCCCCAGCCGGGCGGCGACCATGTCCAGCCCGGCCCAGATGTAGACGGTGTAGGGGCCGCCGCCGCGGCTGATTCGCACCCCGTCGACGACCTCGCGGCGCGCGGCTCCCGGGTAACGCGCGGTGCGCAGGGTGACGTCCACGCCGGCGTCGGCAAGTTGCGCGCCGATGCGCTGGAGGTAGGTCTCACTCCCGCCGCCCTGCGGGTGGCCGGTGTCGCGCCAGCACAACAGCAGCACAGAGCGCACGGGCGCGGGCGCCCCAGACGGCACGGACAGAGACATCGTCAATCAGCGTATCCCCCGCACTCGCTAGGGTGGCTTCGATGCACGTCACCGACCCCTTCGCCCGCCGGGCGACCCTCGGCCGGTCGGTCCGTCTGCTCGGTGAGTTCCGGTTCGAGCAGACCGACCCCGCCCGTTTCTACGGGAGCCTGGCGGCCGACACCGAGGCCATGGTCACCGACCTCTGGAGCGCGTCGCATCGGGACCACCACGGCCGCACGGTGGTCGACGTGGGCGGCGGCCCCGGCTACTTCGCCACCGCGTTCACCGACGCGGGCTGGCGCTACATCGGCGTCGAACCGGACCCGCGCGAGATGCACGCCGCCGGGCAGGTCGGGCGGGGCGGCCCGGGCCACTTCGTCCGGGCCTCCGGGCTGGCCCTGCCGTTCGCCGACGGGAGCGTCGACGTCTGCCTGTCGTCCAACGTCGCCGAGCACGTCGCGCAGCCGTGGCGGCTCGGCGAGGAGATGCTGCGGGTCACCCGCCCGGGCGGGCTAGCGATCCTGTCCTACACCGTCTGGCTCGGGCCCTTCGGCGGTCACGAGACGGGGCTGTGGCACTACTTCGGAGGGGCCCGGGCGGCCGCCCGCTACACCCGCCGGCACGGACATCCGCCGAAGAACAACTATGGGTCGTCGTTGTTCGCGGTGTCGGCTGCCGACGGGCTGCGATGGGCACGGTCCACCGGCGCCCTGGTCGCCGCCTTCCCCCGTTACCACCCCCGATGGGCCTGGTGGATGACCTCGGTTACCGGTGTCCGCGAGTTTGGCGTCAGCAACCTGGTGCTGGTGTTGTCTCCCGGAAATGACACAGGTTCTCGTGGGGCCGAATCGTCGGTAATGTGATCCGCATGACACAGGCGGCATTCAAAACCGAATGGGACAAACTCTTCATCGGCGGCCAGTGGGTCGAGCCGTCGACCTCCGAGGTCATCGAAGTGCACTCCCCGGCGACCGGCGAATACGTGGGCCGGGTTCCCCTGGCCGCGGCCGCCGATGTGGACGCCGCCTGCGCCGCCGCCCGCACCGCGTTCGACGAGGGCCCGTGGCCACGGATGACCCCGCAGGAGCGGCAGGCCGTGATCGCCAACGCGGTCAAGGTGATCGAGGACAACGCCGACGAGTTCAAATATCTGCTCAAGGCCGAGACCGGCCAGCCGCAGATGATCGTCGACATGATGCAGTACGGCGCCGCACTGTCGGGCCTGCAGTTCTACTCCACCGCGGCGGACAAGTTCACCTGGAAAGACATCCGCGACGGTATCTACGGCCAGACCCTGGTGCTGCGCGAGCCGATCGGCGTGGTCGGCGCCGTCGCGGCCTGGAACGTGCCGTTGTTCCTGGCCTGCAACAAACTCGGTCCTGCCCTGCTGGCCGGGTGCACCGTGGTGCTCAAGCCGGCGGCGGAGACCCCGCTGACCGTCAACGCCCTCGCTGAGGCCTTCGCCCAGGCGGGCTTGCCCGACGGGGTGCTGTCGGTGGTCCCCGGTGGTGCGGAGACGGGTCGCGCGCTGACGGCGAATCCCAACGTGGACAAATACACGTTCACCGGCAGTTCCGCGGTCGGCAAGGAGGTCGGCAAACTGGCCGCCGACAAGCTCAAGCCGTGCACGCTGGAACTAGGCGGGAAGTCGGCGGCGATCATCCTGGAGGACGCCGATCTCGACGCCAGCCTGGGGATGCTGCTGTTCGCCGGGCTGATGAACTCCGGTCAGGCGTGCGTGGCCCAGACCCGCATCCTGGCGCCGCGGTCGCGCTACGACGAGATCGTGCAGAAGATCGGCGCGGCCGTCGGCATGATGCCGGTGGGCCTGCCCGACGATCCCGGCGCGATCATCGGCCCGCTGATCACCGAGAAGCAGCGCGAGCGCGTCGAGGGCTATATCGCCAAGGGCAAAGAAGAGGGCGCGCGCCTGGTGACCGGCGGTGGCCGCCCGGAGGGCTTGGAGGGCGGATTCTTCGTGCAGCCAACGGTGTTCGCCGACGTCGACAACTCGATGACGATCGCCCAGGAGGAGATCTTCGGGCCGGTGCTGTCGATCATCGCCTACGAGGACGAGGACGACGCCGTCCGCATCGCCAACGACTCGGTGTACGGCCTGGCCGGCAGCGTGTGGACGACGAACTACGACAAGGCGATTGAGATCGCCTCGAAGATTCGCACCGGTACCTACGCGGTCAACATGTACGCGTTCGACCCGGGTGCGCCGTTCGGCGGTTACAAGAACTCCGGTATCGGCCGGGAGAACGGCCCGGAGGGCATCGACGAGTACGTCGAGCACAAGAGCGTGCTGTTGCCCTTCGGCTACACGCCGAAGACGTAGACGGCGGCGATCAGAAGATCGCCCGGACGATCATCTCGGCGACCGCGGCGGGCTTGCCCACACCGTCGATCTCGATGGTGTGCTTGACGGTGAGATCAGCGGTGCTGTCACCCTTGACCGCCACGTCGACCAGTTCCGAACGCACCCGAACCCGGCTGTCGACCGGCACGCCGGACAGGAAGCGCACCTTGTTGAGTCCGTAGTTCAGCGCGAACTTCACGTTCTGCAGGCGGAAGTTGTCCTTGCTCAACGCCGGGACCAGCGACAGCGTGAGGAAGCCGTGCGCGATCGGCGCGCCGTACGGGCTCTCGGCCTTGGCGCGTTCGACGTCCACATGAATCCACTGATGGTCGCCGGTGACATCGGCGAAATCGTTGATCCGCTGCTGATCGATGGTCAGCCAGTCGCTGACGCCGAGTTCCCGCCCGACGAGGGACTGCGCATCGGCGATGGACGTGATGGTCTGCATGGGTAACCTTCCGACACCGGAGCTCGCTATAGGAAGAATCATACAAATGAACGGTCCGCGGGTTGTGACCCAATAGTCATCGGGCCGCCTTGCCGTCGTCACCCTCCATAACTATGGTTACGGCCATAGTTCGATCCAAGGAGGTCTTTGATGTGGGTCGTCGAACTGAACCTCGGCGGATTGCGGATCCGCCGATGGGCGCAGAAGCGCCGCCATCTCCTGGCGCCTGATCCCCGCTCGTTCGTGATGCGGGAATTGCCGCAACGCGCCTGGCGTACCGCCTGAGCGATCGGTGCGAACACGGACGCGCGGGTCGACGCGTAAGACCATGCTGGTGGCTGCCGCGGAACTGCTGCGCGAGCGTGGCGCCGCAGGGGTGACCATCGATGCGGTGCTGTCCCGTAGCGGCGCTCCGCGGGGTTCGGTGTACCACCACTTCCCGGGCGGACGCAGCGAAATCCTTCGGGACGCCTTGCATTTCGCCGCCGACGAGATCCTTACGACGATCGGTCCGGGGCCCGACGTGAGCGCGGTGACCCTACTCAGGCGGCTGGCCGCGATGTGGCGATCGGCGTTGGTCGACAGTGACTTCACCGCCGGCAGCCCGGTGCTGGCGGCGGCGGTCGGCTCCGGAGCCGATGAACAACAACTCGCCTCCGTGGCGGCGGACATCTTCTGCCAGTGGCGCGACTCGGCGCGGGAGGCCTTCATGCGCGAGGGGTTCGACGCCGACGAGGCGACGGCATTGGCCCACACCACGATCTCCGCGTTGGAGGGCGCGGTGGTGCTGTGTCGCGCCACCCGCAGCCCTGCGCCGATCGACGATGTCGCACGACAGTTGGAGTTCCTCATCAAGGCGCGCGCGTTCGTGGCACGGGAGCTGGCCCCGGTGCGAGAGCGATGACGAGGGCTCCCCTCGGCATGGACCCCGAGACACCGCTGAGCGTCCTGCGGCGGTTCGGCATCACCACCCTTGATCAGGACCTGGACACGTTCGTCGTGACGGCGCAGATGCCGGCCGCCGGTCTACAGAACCCGTTCACCGGGCAGCCGTCGATAGCCGCGCTGGCCGTACTGGTCGACGACGTGGGCGGGCGGGTCAACTACTACCGTCGCGGCGAGGGCCAGTGGACCGTGTCCAGCGAGCTGAGCGTCGAGATGAGCCCCGGCGCCGTCGAGGGCCTGCTGAGTCAGCCCGACGAGCCGGTGGTTGCCACCGGCCACCCGCTCGGCCCGGCCGGCGCGACCTGGTTGTCGGTGTGCCGCCTGAGCCATCGCGGCCGGGTGATCGGCTGTGGCACGGTGCGCACCGTGCCACTGGCAGGGGGGCCCGATGAGCCGTCGCGCCGTGGCGACGACCCGTTGGTCCGGACGGATCAGACCTCGCTGGCAGATCTGATGGCCGTCGAGGCGCTGCCGGTCGACGACGGCACCTACCGGTTGCGGCAGCTCCCCGATCCGATGGTCAACAATCTGATCGGCATCGTCCACGGTGGCGTGAGCAGCGCAGGCCTCGAACTCGTCGGGGCCGCGGCGTTCAATCATCAGCAGGACACCCCGATGCGGACCGCCTCCATCCGGGTGAATTTCCTGCGGCCGTTCGTCGCAGGTGCACAATCCGTCTATGAAGGAAGGGCCGTCTACGAAGCGACGGCGCTACGCATCGGACGGACGTCGGCCATCGCCGATGCCGCGGCCATCGGGCCGGACGGAAAAGCGGCCGTCATCGCGCGGGTCACGGGCTACCGGTGAGCGCGATGGCTGACGGTCCGTCGGCCGGCTCCGCCGTGCCGGAAAACTCTGAGGCCAACAGCTTCGTTGCGTTATGCGCCAACGAGCCCGAACTGGCGAAGCTGCGGCATTCGCTGCGCGATTTCCTCGCCGCCGACCGCGCCGAGTTCGGCTGGACGCCGGCCGTCGACGCCTGGCTGTCGAAATGGGATGAGGAGTTCAGCGCTCGCCTCGGCGATGCGGGTTTCCTGGGCCTGACCATTCCGAAGGAGTACGGCGGACATGGCCTGGGCCACCTGCACCGCTATGTGGTGACCGAGGAGTTGCTGGCCGGCGGCGCCCCGGTCGCGGCGCACTGGATCGCCGACCGACAGGTGGGACCGGGCCTGTTGTCCTACGGCACCGAGGAGCAGCGGCAGCGGATTCTCCCGAGAATCGCTGCGGGGCGCTACTTTTCGGCGATCGGGATGAGCGAGCCGCAGGCCGGTTCGGACCTCGCCGCCGCAGCGGCCAAAGCCACCCGCACCGACGGGGGCTGGGTGCTGTCCGGAACCAAGGTGTGGACCAGCGGTGCGCACTTGTCCCACCAGGTCGTCGTGCTGGCCCGGACCAGTCCGGTGGATCCAGAGGGGCGCCACGCCGGCTTCAGCCAGTTCATCGTGCCGACGGATTCGGCCGGGATGGACATCAGCCCGATCGTGCTGATGACCGGTGAACACCATTTCAACGAGATCACCTTCAACGAGGTCTTCATCGACGACACCAATCTTCTGGGCAAGGAGGGCGACGGCTGGCGGCAGGTCACCGCCGAGTTGTCCTTCGAGCGCAGCGGTCCCGAGCGAATCCTGTCGACAGCACCGATGCTCACCGCGTTGCTGCGGTTGCTCGCCGATCAGGGTGAGGTGGGTCGTCATGCAACCGCTGCGGTGGGCAAACTGGTGGCCCGGGTGGTCTCGGTGCGCCAGTTGTCGATCTCGGTGGCCCGCGCACTGGCCGGCGGCGAGTCACCGGTCAACCAGGCGGCGCTGGTGAAGGATCTTGGCACCCGCTTCGAGCAGGAGTCGGTGGACCTCGCCGCCGATCTGCTCTCGTACACGGAACGCAGTGCGGCCCGCGATCAGGTGGCCGCCCTGGTCGAGATCGCACGCGTCCATGCGCCGATGTTCACCCTGCGCGGGGGGACCAACGAGGTGCTGCGCGGCATGGTCGCGAAAGGGATGGGTTTGCGATGAGCGCTTGCGCGAAGAGCCGAGAACCCCGATGAGCGGCGTTCTGAGCGGTGGCGTATTCGCTTCCGGCACCGAGGATCTGAGCGATCTGCGTCAGCTTGCCGACGAGATCGGCCAGCGGTCCTTCCACGACCGGATCGGTCATCGGGCACTGCCCGATCCGCTCGACGGCACCGCCTGGCGGCACCTCGAGGAGGCCGGGCTGACCCGGCTGGAAAGCACTGAGGACTCCGGCGCAGGGCCAGCCGAGGTGGCGGTGATCCTGCGTGCCCTGGCCCGCCACGGGGTGACCGTGCCCCTGGCGGAGACCGATGTGCTGGCAGGGTGGCTGGCTCGCACGGCGGGCATCGACGTTCCGCACAGCGGGCCGTTGACCATCGCTCACGGAGACGCCCCCGCCACCGGCGACCGGGTCACCGCAACGGTGTCCGCTGTCCCCTACGCAACCGAGGCGGCGGCGGTGGTGCTCGCCCTGCGGGACGGCGAGCGCCTCCTCGTGACGTCCTGCGATCCGTCATCATTGTCGATCACCAAGGGACACAACGCCGGTGGCGAGCCGCGGGACACGGTCGCCGTCGATCTCCCGGTCCTCGCGTTCAAGGCCGTGAGCGATGGCGTCGCCTCCGAACTGGTACGCCGCGGAGCCTGGGCGCGGTGCATGCAGATCGTCGGCGCTCTGGACGCGGCATTGGAGTTCTCGGTCGCGCACACGCGCGAGCGCGAACAGTTCGGCCGTCCGTTGAGTGCGTTCCAGGCCGTCCAACACACGCTCGCCGCCATGGCCGGCGAGGTGGAACGCGCTCGGGCCGCAGGAAATCTCGCAGTCGCCGCCGCCCAGGACCACGGGTTCACCGGCTCCCAGACCGATTACGCCGTCGCCGTGGCCAAGGTGACCCTCGGCCAGGTCATCCCGAGCGTCGTCACCTCGGCGCACCAACTGCACGGCGCTATCGGTGTGACGATCGAGCACCGGCTGTGGCTGGCGACCATGCGGGCACGCAGCTGGATCGGCGAGTTCGGCGACACCGCCGACTGGGCGCATCGACTCGGCAGGATGGCGCTGTCGGGCACTGATCCGTGGGACGTGATGATCGGCAACGTCGGCAACGTCGGCAACGTCGGCAATGTCGGCAACGTCGGCAGCGACTGACTGACCACCACTCTCCGGCGAGGCCCCAGTCATCGCCGAGCATCCTAATCGTTTTGTAGGAGTCGATGACCGGTTCGAGTGACCGGGGGTTTGTTCCTGACGAGTTCTGTTGCCAGGTGATGCCTGATGTGTCCCGGTGTTCGACGCCTTACGAAAGAACGGCGCGTCTGGCAGCGGAACTCAGTCGGTGGTGGTGCGATGCCGTTGCCTGAGCCTGCCGCAGGGTTGACTTCCCGATGGTTGTTCCCGAGCCCTGAGCTATTCGACAGAACGAAGTCCTGTGGTGCGCTGGAGTCACGGACGGCTAGTGAGATGGCGGACCTTTGAGTCCCACGATTAGGGCGCCGCGTGAGTCCACCGGTAACGGCACGACAACGGATCGAAGGAGTGAGGACACGTTGGAATTGTATTTCGGAATCGATTGGGCCACAGCCCATCACGACATCGCGGTGATCAACGACGAGGGCAAAGTGATCGCCCGCGGCCGGGTCAGCAACGACGCCGCAGGCTTCACCGCCCTGCTGAGCATGCTGGCTGAGGCCGGCGACAGCGCCGAGCATCCGATTCCGGTCGGTATCGAAACCGACCGCGGCCTGTTCGTCGCCGCGTTGCGGGAAACCGACCGGGTGATCTATCCGATCAACCCGCTGGCCGCCTCCCGCTACCGCGCCCGGTACTCGGTGTCGGGCGCCAAGTCCGATGCCACCGACGCGGTGCTGCTGGCCAACATCGTGCGCACCGATCCCGGGGCGCACCGCCCGTTGCCAGCTGATACCGAACTGGCCCAAGCGATCCGGGTCCTGGCCCGGGCCCAGCAGGACGCGGTGCGGGCACGCGGACAAGTCGGCAACCAGTGCTCAAAGAGTTCTATCCGGCCGCTCTGGCCGCGTTCGACGGCCTCGACGGTGGGCTGGCCCGCCCCGACGCCCGGGCAATCCTGGCCGCCGCACCGACACCGGCGCAGGCCGCCAAGCTGACCCCGGCACGGCTGCGCCGCCTGCTGATCAAAGCCGGCCGACAGCGGTACCTCGACCGCGACGTCGAGCGGCTGCGGGCGACTTTCATCGACACCTACCTGCACCAGCCGCCTGCGGTCGAGAACGCAATGGGCATCCACCTGAGCGCACTGCTGGGCCAGTTCGACGCCGCCTGCACCGCCGCCAATGCCCTCGCCGGCGATCGCCCATTTTGACCGGCACCCGGACGCCAAGATCATCACCAGCTTCCCCGGGCTCGGGATGCTCGCCGGCGCCTGGGTGCTCGCAGAGATCGGTGATGACCGCACCCGGTTCACCGACGCCCGTGGACTCAAGGCGTTCGCCGGATCGGCACCCATAACCCGCGCTAGCGGCAAGAAAACCGTTGTCCTGCACCGTCCGCCGCCTCAACGCCGTAGGCCCCATCTGGGCCCTGGCATCGCTGCGCGCTTCCCCGGGGGCCCGTCGTCACTTCGACGCACGCCGAACTGCCGCAGACTGGAATCATCAAGCCCAACGGCACCTGTTCAACAAATTCCTCGGCCAGCTCCACCACTGCGTGCACACCGGCCAGCTCTACGACGAACATCGAGCGTTTCCACCTCCTCTCCCACTCGCGGCTTGACTTTTAACTTCGTGAGATGTCTTTCGGGGTGGTGGAAATCGTTGTGGGCCGATGGGAGTGGGATCTCCGGGGGCGGTATCCACTCGGTGCGGCCGTCGGGACGTTTTCGGGTTGTCCAGCCGCCGGGGCCGACGCGCGGGTGATCCTGGTGGCAGGCGAAGGCGAGCTCATCGATGTCGGTATGCCCACCCGCGGCCCAGTCATCGACGTGGTGCACCTGACACCAGTAGCCCGGCACGTCGCAGCCCGGCGCCGAGCACCCGCGCTCCTTGGCGTGCAACACAATCCGCTGATCGGCACTCGCTATGCGTTTGGAACGTCCCAGATACAACGGGCGCTGCGAATGATCGTCGAACACACACAGGTAATGCCAGGAATGGGCAGCCATCCGGATCACATCGCGCATCGGCAACAGGCTGTCCCCACCGGTGACCGCGTAGCCAGCACCACAGTGCAGCTGATCCAATGTCGTGGATACCACGACCGTGACCGGCAGCCCTTTGTGCTGTCCGAGCGAGGGGTCACCGAGTTGCCCGCGCACCAGCGCGGCGATCGCATCATGCTGCCGTTGCCCATGCTGACGCCGATCCGCCTCGACCACCGCCGGGGCCTGCTCCCCGGCGACCGTCGGCGTCAGATCCTCCGGGTTGCACATCCCCGGCGCGGCGAACTTCGCCAGCCAGGCGTCGAGCACTGCCCGTAACTCCGGGGTCGCCACCAGCGTTCCCACCGTCATCCCATCGAGACGTTGGCGCCCCCAGCTGAACCCCCGCTGGGCGGCGCGGTACTCGTCGGAGAATGTCCCGTCCGGATTGAGCGTCACCGCCAGCCGGTCGGCCACCTTCCCCAGTTGATCGGGCCTCAACTCGGTGGCCTTCTCCGCCAGGAACGCTTCGGCTTTGGCCACCGTGGCGGGATGGAGGTCCTCAGGGATATCTCGGTGGAACTTCTCGATCACCCGCAGAAGCTCAACGTCGAGCAGCCCGCAATCCCAGGCCGTCGCCGTGGCAGGCAGCGCCGCGGGCAGCACCTCCCCGCCCAGGGTGGTCCGCGGCCCCACCGACGCGGCGTCCCGCAATCGGCGCCGCGACTCCGCCGGGCTGATCCGCACCACATCGGCGATCACCCGCGCACACGCACCACCCACCGCCGCATCCCCGCAGCGCTGCACCGAGGCGGCTACCCGACCGAAGCACGCCCGGATCCGCCGCGACTCTGTCTCTAACCCCTCCAACGCCACCAGCCGATCCCGCACCGGCAACGCCTCGACATCGGCAGCACCCAGCAACTCGACCGCCCGGTCGAGCGCCTGCAACGCCACCTTCATCGAACTCATGTTCGATACGGTACGCCCGGCCGCCGACCGACCGAGGCCCACACCGACCACCTGTTGATCAAAGCGCGAGTGTGGAGAACGCGAACCACCGCCACACGTAACGCGGCCGGTCGCGACAGCGATTCACCACTGTAAGCAGACCCAAGGAGGCAGCGCAGTGGTCAGGAGCAGAGCCGCCAACCGGGCTGGAATCGTCGCGGTAGCGCTGACAGCACTGGCAGGGTCGGCCGTGGCGTCATCGCCCGCCGGCATGGCGGCGACATGCGGTCCGGGAACCTTCTACGACGCCCCTTCGGACACCTGCCTGGTCGCGGCTGTGGAATCGGCACCGCTGCCGACCCCGGCGGCCCCGCCGCCCCCTGCTGCTCCGCCACCGCCGCCGCCGGCGTGGAACGCTCCGACTCCCTGGGTGTCGGCCAGCATCTGCGCACCGATTCCAATCGTGAATCTGTGCGTCGGCGTCTAGACGACGTCTAGACGAGAACCCCCTAGCTTCCCGTCCAATTCGGCGCCCGCTTCTCGGCGAAGGCGATCGCGCCTTCCTTGGCGTCCTTGGAGGCGAACACCGGCATGATGATCTTCATCTGCTCACGCCACTGGTCCTCCGGGCTCCAGCCGCGGGATTCGACGATGATCCGCTTGGTAGCGGCCACCGCGAGCGGACCGTTGGCGGTGATCCGCTCGGCCAGTTCGATCGCAGCCTCCAGCGCTTGGCCGGGTTCGGCGAGCATGTTCACCAGGCCCAAGGCATGAGCGCGCTCCGCGGAGACCTGATCGCCGGTGAGCGCCAACTCCATCGCGATAGCGAACGGAATGCGCTGCGGTAGCCGCAGCAGACCGCCGCCCGCTGCCACCAGGCCGCGCTTGACCTCCGGGATGCCGAACGCCGAATTCTTCGCCGCCACAATCAGATCCGTCGCCAGCGCCAGCTCGGTGCCACCGGCCAGGGCATAGCCCTCCACCGCGGCGATCAGCGGTTTGACCGGCGGCCGCTCGGTGAAGCCCAGCCCACGGCCCTTCACGGCGACATTCTCGCCGCGGGCGAAGGCTTTGAGATCCATGCCGGCGCAGAAGGTACCCCCCGCACCGGTCAGGATGCCGACCGACAGACCGGGGTCCTCGTCGAGTTGATCCATCGCCGCGGCCAGGCCGTGGCTCACCGCGGCATTGGCGGCGTTCTTGGCTTCCGGCCGGTTGATCGTGATGATCAGGATCCGGCCGCGCTTCTCGGTCAGGACGGCGTCGGAATCGGGCTGGGACGTACTGGCTTCTTGGCTCATTCGGGGCATCGTAATAATGGCCGCTATGGCCAGTCACGAGATCCACCCGGATCTGCGCCGGATCGCGCCGTTTGTTCCGCGCCGGGCCGTGTACCCGTGGTCGCTTCCCCTGTTGAAGCGAGTCCCCCTCCGGCGCCCGGTGCGCAGAGACGGCGTCGAGGTGCTGACCCTGCAGTCCGGCGCCGGGGTTCGGTTGTACCGGCCCGCCGGCGCGGCCGCGGACACACCTGCCCTGCTGTGGATCCACGGCGGTGGATACGTACTCGGCAGTCCCGAACAGGACGACGCCCTGTGCCGCCGCTACGTCGAACGGTTGGGCATCGTGGTCGCGGCGGTGCGGTACCGGTTGGCGCCGCAAAACCCCCACCCCGCCGCCCTGGAGGACTGCTACAGCGCGCTCACCTGGCTGGCGGGGCTGCCCGGCGTGGATGCCACCCTGATCTCGATCGGCGGAGGCAGCGCCGGCGGCGGCCTGGCCGCCGCCCTGGCGTTCCTCGCCCGGGACCGCGGCGCGGTGACGCCGGTGTTGCAGTTGTTGTCCTATCCGATGCTCGACGATCGCACCGTCGACCCGTCGCTCGATAAACCCGAATTCCGGTTGTGGAACAGCGCCAGTAACCGCATCGGATGGGGTTCTTACCTCGGTGGCGCGGACCCAAGAAAGGCGGTTCCGGCCCGCCGCGACGACCTGGCGGGTCTGCCGCCGGCCTGGATCGGGGTGGGGACGCTGGATTTGTTCCACGCCGAAGATCTCGCCTACGCCGCCAGGCTCACCACCGCAGGGGTGACGTGCGAGGTGTGCGAGGTTGCGGGCGCGTTCCACGGTTTCGACGGCCTCGCCCCAAATACCTCTGTGGCACAGTCATATTTCGACAGTAAGTGCGCGGCCCTGCGCGGCGCCACGGCATTGGTGGGGTGAACAGATGTCGACGGCACTGACCTCCGAGCAGATCGCCCTGTGCGACGCGGTCGCCGACCTGCTGGCCAAGCGCTCCCCCGAATCGGAAGTGCGCCGCCTGATGGCCGACGATTCCGGATACGACGCAGCACTGTGGGCCGAGTTGGCCGACATGGGCCTGCTCGGGCTGACCATTCCCGAGGAGTTCGGCGGAGCCGGGGCAGGCTCGGCCGAACTCGCCGTCGTCAGCGAGCAGATGGGAGCGGCGCTGCTGTGTGCACCCTATCTTTCGACTGCAGTCCTGACGCCGTATCTGCTTGCCGCACTGCGCGATTCCGACGAGTGCGCCGCCGTGCTTCCCCGGATCGCTGCCGGCGAGTTGATCACCACCGTGGCCTTCGCCGAACCCGGTGACGCCCGCCCGCGACAGCACCCCGCCACCGAAGCCACCGAAACCGAGGGCTACGGCTGGTCGCTGACCGGGGAGAAGACCTACATCCTGGATGCGACGGTGGCGCAACTGTTCTACGTCCTGGCCCAAACATCTTCGGGTGCAGCTATTTTCGCGGTGGACCGGGCGGAGGCCGCCGTGGCGCCGTTAGCCACTGTCGACCAGACCCGCAAGCAAGGACGGCTCACACTCGACGGCACCCCGGGCCGCCTGGTCGGCAGCATCGGCGCAGCACCCGCCGCCCTCGAGACCGCGCTGGACCGGGCAGGGATAGCGTTGGTCGCCGAGCAGGCCGGCGGCGCCATGCACGCCATGCAGATGGCTGCCGACTATGCCCGCACCCGCTTCCAGTTCGGCCGCGCGATCGGCAGCTTCCAGGCCGTCAAACACATGTGCGTCGACATCCTGCTGGAGGCACAGTCCGCGGTCTCCGCAGCGCGCCACGTGGCCGCCGCTTTCGATGCCGACGAACCCGACCGGCTCATCGATCTGGCGCTGGCGCAGGCCTATTGCTCGGAGGCCTACGTCACCACCGCCGCGACCAACATCCAGGTTCACGGGGGGATCGGCTTCACCTGGGAACATCCCGCCCACCTGTATCTGCGCCGGGCGCGCACCGATGCGCAGATCTTCGGGGACCCGGCCTGGCACCGGGAGCGCTATGTGCGGCTTAGAGAAAATTTCTTGGGCGAGCAGATCTCATGAGCGATGACGACGTTCGCGCCGAGGTGCGGGCCTGGCTTGCGGAGAACTTCGACCCTGCCCTGGGTCGCGCCGAATGGGCACGCCGGGTGTTCGACGCCGGCTGGGCGGCACCCAGTTGGGAGCCGCAGTGGGGCGGACGTGGGTTCAGCGAACCCCAATCCCGCATCGTCGCACAGGAATTCACCGCCGCCGGCGCACGAGGCAGCGGGCAGGACCGCTCGGACCTGCTGGCCTGCACCCTGCACGACCTGGGCGCCGAAGAGCAGAAGCAGCGGCTGATCCCGCCGTCGGTACGCGGCGAGACCCGCTGGTGCCTGCTGTACAGCGAACCCGGCGCCGGCTCGGATCTGGCCGGCCTGCGTACCCGCGCCGACCGCGACGGTGCGGACTGGGTGGTCAACGGGCAGAAGGTCTGGACGTCGTTCGCCAAGACCGCCGACTATGGACTGCTGGTGGCCCGGACCGACTGGAATGTGCCCAAGCACAAGGGAATCAGCTTCTTCATCTTCCCGATGCGCCAGCCCGGCGTCGAGGTCCGCCCGATTCACCAAATCACCGGCGAGTCGGAGTTCAACGAGGTGTTCATCACCGATGCCCGGGTGCCGCACGCCAACCTAGTAGGCGAACCGGGCGGCGGATGGGCGGTGCTGCAACTGGCACTGGCCTACGAGCGGCGGCTGATGGGCGACCTGGCCCGCACCTCCCGCGCCAGCCGCGACCTCAAGCCGGACGCCGACAGCCTGGTCGGCATGGCCCGCGCAGCGGGCAAACTCACCGATTCCTTCATCCGCCAGGAGATCGCCCGGGTGGAGTCCTACGCCGCCGTCAACCGGTGGAACACCCGTCGCGCCAAGGTGACCACCAACCGCGCCGAGGCGGCCACCCTCATGACGCTCGGCAAGATCGCGATGTCGCGAATCCTGCACGAAACCGCCCGCGTTCAGACCGAGATCGTCGGACCGGAGTCCATGCTGGCCGGACCCGACCACGCGACCGGTGATGCGGTCACCTTCCGCACCCTCAACGCTTACTTCACCTCGATCGGCGGCGGCACCGACCAGATCCAGCGCAATATCGTCGGTGAGCGGATCCTGGGACTGCCCAAGGAACCGGAACCGTTCAAGGACACCGCGTTCCGCGACCTGCCGACGGGGTCCTAGAGGTTTGCGCAGCGGGCCATTCGGGCACCGAATCAGCATGAGGATCACAGGAGTCCCGGGGTTTCTGGCTGCCGCAGCGCTGGGCGCGCCTCCGCATTACTGGCCACACCGAGCACGCCTGCCTCCGCCGACCCGTGCCCCGACGTCGAAGTCGTCTACGCCCGGGGCACGGCCGAGCCGGTCGGCGTGGGCCAGGTGGGCCAGGAGTTCGTCGATGCCCTGCGCGCGCAGGTTCCGGCCGAGTCGGTCGCCGTCTATCCGGTGAATTACCTGGCCAGCAGCCAGTTCGGCGACCGCATGGAGTTCGCCCGGTCGGTGGTCGACGGCATCCGCGACGCCGGCGCACACGTGCAGACCACCTCGATCAACTGTCCCGGCACCCGCATCGTGCTGGGCGGTTTCTCCTAAGGCGCAGTCGTCGCGGGCTTCGTCACCTCGCCTACGGTGCCCGAGGGCGTCCCCGCCGACCTGCTGCCGGCACCGTTGCCGCCGCAGGCGGCCGATCACGTCGCGGCGGTCACCTTGTTCGGCATGCCCTCGGCGGCCTGGCGGCGACGTTCGCCGCCAACCGCCTGTAGCGCTCAGCGGAAGTGCAGGACATCGTTGCCCCAGGCCGGACGGATGTGGGCGTCGGCGTCGTAGACGACCCGGTCGGCGCGGTCGATGAGCAGGCAGGCACGGTCGGCCTCCTGGTAGGGCGTCCACTCCGGTTCACCCGGCGCCCCGATCGGCTTGGCGTACGTGGCGAAATTGACCCAGCGGGTCCTGATCCGCTTGGACACCGCAAGAGCGGTCTTGGTGCCGCCGAGTTTGAGCGTGACGTCCTTGGGCGCGCCGAGAGTTCCCCAGACGTAAGGCAATTCGGTCGCATGGGCCGCTCCGACCAGCAGCAGCTTCATCAGCGGGCTGGCGTAGTCGAACCGGTACAGGTAGACCGGCGCCACCTGTCCGTGGCCCTCCGAGAACCAGACCGAGGGCATCCGAAAGCCGATATCGCTGGCCATGTTCAGCCCGCGGCCCTTGCCCCGATACGTCGAGCCCAACTTCTGATCAGTGGGCAGTTGGAGGTCCGGTTGCTCGGCGGCGATCTCGTTGAACATCGACGTGATCGCCTTCGGGGTGATCGGCATCAACGGTGAGCGCATCAGCCGGAACAGCGCGGCTTCGTTCTTGTTGGTCCCGATGATCAGCGGGACCGGATGGGTCTTGCCCTCCCGGGCCAGTTTCACCGGGTAGTCGTGCAGCAGATCGCCGTCGACGATCGGCACGAACGCCAGCATCCCGGGATTGCGTGAGGGAATCTCGTCGAACACTTTGCTGGTCGCCGTGATAAGCGCGGACACCGACACCTCGGCCAGCCGGTCGGCCTCAGGCGGGGCGACCCCCAGATACTCCAGCACCCGCTCGGTCACCCGCTGGGCGCGTTTGCTGTCGTAGACCGATGTGACCGGGGAACTCTGCGCGATCGCGCTGCTGAACAGCCCTGCGGCCTCGGGAACGGCGAGCAGGGTGGTCACGATCCCGGCGCCCGCCGACTCGCCGAACAGCGTCACCCGCGACGGATCGCCGCCGAATCCGGCGATGTTGTCGCGGACCCAGCGCAGGGCGGCGAGGACGTCGCGCAGACCGATGTTGGAGTCGAAACGACGGCGGCTACTGACCTGGGACAGATCCAGGAAGCCGAACACCCCGATCCGGTAGTTGAGGGTGACGACGATGACGTCGCCGCTGCTGGCCAGGCGGCGCCCGGAGTACAGCGGTTGACTGCCGGACCCCAGCACGTAGGCCCCGCCGTGCAGCCACACCATGACCGGCTTGTTGTCGCCCGGAGAGGTTCCCGACGGCGCCCAGACGTTGAGGACCAGGCAGTCCTCGCCCTCCTCGGCACCGAGATCAAGCGGGAAGTTGGGCACCGGCGGCTGGGGGCACACCGGCCCGTAAGTGTCCGCGTCGAACACTTCGGTATGGCGCTGCGGCCGTTCGGGCGCCCGAAATCGCAGGTCGCCGACCGGCGGGGCGGCGTAACGCAAACCCTTCCAGGACATCGCCCTGCCATCATCGATGCCGCGGACCGGGCCGTAGGCCGTCTCCACGATCGGGTGATGGATGGTCATCGCAGGTCTCCTGACGTTTTCTCCGAAGCCCAGGTTACCCGCGGGTAACTGCGTTCAGAACTGCAGCGCGCGCCAGCGCCAGTCCAGAACCGCCCGGTCCTGACCGCCCGGACTGACCGCGAACACCACAGAACACAGGGTCAACACGCCGCCCCGGCCCTCCGGCAGCGGTTCAGCCCGCTCGACGTGCAGATCGCTGTAGAGCGTGTCGCCCTCGTGCACCGGACCGGTGTGGTCGCAGGACTGCCAGCCCAGCACCGTGGCCAGGTTCGGCAGCAGCCGGGTGGCCTGGGCCAGCGCCAGGCCGATGGTGTGCCCGCCGTAGACCAGCCGGGCGCCACCAGGACGCCAATCATGATGCGTCGCAGCGATATTCAGGGTGAGCCGGGCCAGCTCAGGTGCGGAACTGACGACGTCGCCGGTACTGCGCAGCACCGAGCCGGCCAGCTCGGGATCGAAGTGCGGACCGCGCACCCGGTCGCGGAAGGCGGCGGCGTCCCAGTGTCCGGCAGGGTCGGTGACGACCGGATCGGCGCCGATCACCGCCAGGTCGTCGGCATGACCGGTGTCGTGGCCGACGCGGGACGCCTCCGGACTCAACGGAAGCATGGCGCACCGGTGGAAATCGAGGACCAGCTGACCGATCTGGTCGACGGTGGTCATCCGCAACGCCGCCAGTCCGGTCGGTGCCCGGTCGGGCTTCGGGCTGTTCTGCCGCAAACCCACCACCTCGGTCCGGGTGAACAGGGTGTCGCCCACGGCCGGGAACCGGTGGAACGCCAGGCCGCGGTAGAACAGGTTGGCCTTCACCCGCTGGGTTACCAGCGTGGACTGGCCGATCGCAACGTCGCAGACCAGCGCGGGGTGCGCCATCAGCCCCGGCACCCCGGTCACGGCATGGGCCAACTCGGCGTCCAGGGCCAGGCGCAACCGGTCGCCGAGGATGCTCTGGTGTGCGGCGGCGACGCCGGGGGTGAGCGTCATCGACGGCGCCGAGTCGAACACCTGGCCCACCGCGAGATCGTCGAAATAGGGGCCCGTCACAACTGGACATTCTGTCAGGCCGCGTCTGAGATCATGGTTGGGAGATGCCCGGACTCAGTGATGCTACAAACCAGGCCGAAGAAACCCTGCTGGTGGACACCGTGCGGGCGTTCGTCGACCGCGAGGTGAAGCCGGCGGTCCGCGATGTCGAACACGCCAACACCTACCCCGAGGCGTGGATCGAGCAGATGAAGCGGATCGGGATCTACGGGCTGGCGATCAGCGAGGGCTACGGCGGCACACCGGTGTCGATGCCGTGCTACGTGGAGGTCACCGAACAGCTGGCGCGGGGCTGGATGAGCCTGGCCGGCGCGATGGGCGGGCACACCGTGGTGGCCAAACTGCTCGAACACTTCGGCACCGAGGACCAGAAGCGGGCGTATCTGCCCCGGATGGCGACCGGCGAGTTGCGGGCCACCATGGCGCTCACCGAACCGGGCGGCGGCTCGGACCTGCAGAACATGGGCAGCGTCGCCCGACGCGAGGGCGACGACCTCGTCGTCACCGGGGCCAAGACCTGGATCAGCAATGCTCGCCGCTCCGGGCTGATCGCTCTGCTGTGCAAGACCGACCCGCAGGCCACCCCGCGGCACGCCGGAATCTCGGTGCTGCTCGTCGAGTCGCCGCCCGGGGCTCCCCCGCCAGGTCTGACCATCTCGCGGGATATACCCAAACTCGGCTACAAAGGCGTCGAGTCGTGCGAGTTGGTGTTCGACGGATGCCGGGTGCCGGCGATGACGATCCTGGGTGGCGAGCCCGGCCGGGGCTTCGCACAGATGATGAAAGGTCTTGAGACCGGACGCATTCAGGTCGCCGCCCGCGCACTCGGGGTGGCGACGGCGGCACTGGAGGACGCGCTGGCCTACGCCCAGACCCGGGAGAGCTTCGGTGTCCCGATCTGGAAGCACCAGGCGATCGGCAACTATCTGGCCGACATGGCGACAAAGCTCACGGCCGCCCGCCAGCTCACCCGCTACGCGGCCGAACGCTACGACAGCGGGCAGCGCTGCGACATGGAGGCGGGAATGGCCAAACTGTTCGCCTCCGAGGCGGCGATGGAGATCGCGCTGAACGCCGTTCGCATCCACGGCGGGTACGGGTACTCAACGGAGTACGACGTGGAACGCTACTTCCGGGATGCGCCGCTGATGATCGTCGGCGAGGGCACCAACGAGATCCAGCGCAACGTCATCGCCGCGCAACTGGTGGCGCGCGGCGGGATCTAGTTGATGCCGGTGGTGTTGGTCGACGCGGCCAGCCCAAACACGATCATCACCACATAGAACAGCACGCCGAGGACCCACAGCACGGTCCCGATGATGCCCATGATGAAACCGGCCTGCGCCTGCCCGCGGCCGCCCTGCCAACCACCGGACGCGTCGATCTCATTCATCGCTTTGCGACCGGTCCAGATCGCAAACGGCGAGGCCAACCCGCAGCAGACCAGACCGAGGATGCCGAGCACCATCGCCGTCACCGCCTGCGGATGCTCGGGCGGCGCCTGCATCGGGTAGCCCGCTGGCGGATAGCCCGCTGGCGGATAGCCGGCCGGTGGATAGCCGGGAAAGGACGGCGGGTAAGGAACCGCGGCGTTCGGATGTGCGTACGCGGGACCGGGCGCCGGCGGATAACCGTAGCCGGCCGGACCCAGTTCCCGGCCACCACCCTGTTGAGTCGGATCGAAGGGCTGCTGACTACCCCACGGGTTGCTCATGGCAGAAGTTTGCCACACCGCGTCGAGTCGAGTTCGTCGCAGACCCCCGCCGTAGTACCGGCCATGGGCCAATTAATAGGCGCATCTGGATGAGATCGCCAGCGGCACGGGCGTGACTGGCTAAAGTGCGGGTCAGCACAACCAGGAGGAAGGCAAGATGGCAAATCCCGGCGGAGGAGTCGTTGTTTCGTAAACCGTCGCGAGATTGAACCGTTGCCACAGTCCTGCAATCGGGCCGTGCTGAGCAGACAATCGAGAAGCCACGCGACATTACCGGCGCCGCAGTCGTCTCGCGAATTGCGTAGCGACATCGAGACTGGTTGCCACTGAATTATTGAGAAATTCGAATCGAGAGCAGAGTTATCATGAGCAAGAAGATATACATAGTTCAGGCATCCAAGGTATTCGGCGCACGCGAATCCAGGGCTCAGTCAACCGGCGGCCTCAACACACTTCTCGCCAAGAAAGCCGAAGGGGTTCTCAGCCCTCACCATAGGGTCACGTTGAACAACATCGCCGACGGATACGACTACCAAGAGGAGAGGGAGAGAATACTCTCCCACGACTTGGTGATATTTCAATTTCCTATCTTCTGGTTCAACATGCCACATTTCCTCAAAGCATATATGGACGATATCTATACATCGCCGAAATTCTGGCATAATCAGGCCGATTCCCTAGCGTACGGGCGCGGCGGTCATGTGTCAGGAAAGTACATGCTCTCCGTCACGTTCAACGCCCCCAAAGCCGCCTTCAGCGCTGGCGGATTCACCGGTGGCGCCAGCGCCGACGACGTTCTACGCAACGTCCACCTGACCCAGCAGTACATTGGCATGCAACCGTTGCCGACCTTCGCGGCCTACAACGTCTATCGCGTCTATGACGAGGCGTGCACCACCTTGGATCCGCTGGCCGACTATGAGAATCACCTACGGCGCTTTGTTCTCAACGAGCGTTCAGGACTCCCGGGAGCCAGGCCGTCAGATCCTGCGGAAAGCTCCGGACGACACCAGCACACCGAAACCGACTGACAAGAAGCTCGAACCTGGGCCCACCAGGCACCGCCTCATCGCCGGCTGTCGGCCAGCCGCTGCTTGAGCGCCTCGAATTCGTCGCGGACGCCGGTGGGAAGCTTCTCGCCGAGGAACTCGAACCACTCCTCGATCTGCGGTAGTTCCGCGCGCCATTCCTCGGGATTGACCGCCAGCGCCTCGGCGACGTCGGACTCGTCGACGTCCAGGCCGCTCACGTCGAGGTCCGTTGCGCCGGGAACGATGCCGATCGGGGTGGACACGCCGTTGGCCTTGCCCTCGACCCGCTCGATGATCCACTTGAGCACCCGGCTGTTCTCGCCGAAACCGGGCCACAGGAACCGGCCGTCCCCACCGCGCCGGAACCAGTTGACGAAGAAGATCTTCGGCAGCTTGGACTCGTCGGCGTTCTTGCCCAGATCCAGCCAGTGCTGGCAGTAGTCGCCAGCGTTATAGCCCATGAACGGCAGCATCGCCATCGGGTCGCGGCGGATGGTGCCGACCTGACCTTCGGCGGCGGCGGTCTTCTCGCTGCCCAGCGTCGCGCCGATGAACACTCCGTGCTGCCAGTCGCGGGCCTGAGTGACCAGGGGAACCGTGGTCTTGCGGCGGCCGCCGAACAGGATCGCCGAGATCGGCACGCCCTGCGGGTCATCCCACTCCGGAGCCAGCGTCGGACACTGTGACATCGGGGTGCAATACCGCGAATTCGGATGTGCCGCAGGAGCATCCGAATCCGGCGTCCAGTCCTGACCCTGCCAGTCGATGAGGTGCTGCGGGTCGCCTTCCAGGCCCTCCCACCAGACACCGCCCTCGTCGGTCAGCGCGACGTTGGTGAACACCGTGTTCCCCGCGGCGATCGTCTTCATGGCGTTGGGATTGGAACTCCAGTTGGTCCCGGGCGCGACACCGAAGAATCCGAATTCGGGGTTGACTGCGTAGAGGCGGCCGTCCTTGCCGAACCGCATCCAGGCGATGTCGTCGCCGAGGGTTTCGGCGCGCCAGCCGTCGATGGTCGGCTGGATCATCGCGAGGTTGGTCTTACCGCAGGCCGACGGGAACGCGGCGGCCACATAGTACGCCTTGTTCTCCGGGGAGATGAGCTTGAGGATCAGCATGTGCTCGGCGAGCCAGCCCTCGTCGCGGGCCATCACCGAGGCGATTCGCAGTGAGTAACACTTCTTGCCCAGCAAAGCGTTTCCGCCGTAGCCCGATCCGTAGCTCCAGATCTCGCGGGTCTCCGGGAAGTGGGTGATGTATTTGGTCTCGCTGCACGGCCACGGAACGTCCTGCTGCCCGTCCTCAAGGGGGGCGCCCAGCGAGTGCAGCGCCTTGACGAAGAAGCCGTCGTCGCCCATCTTGTCGAGGGCCGCCTTGCCCATCCGGGTCATGGTGCGCATCGACACCACCACGTACTCCGAATCGGTGATCTCGACGCCGAGCTTGGGATCGTCCGCACCGAGCGGGCCCATGCAGAACGGCACCACGTACATCGTGCGGCCGCGCATGCAGCCGCGGCACAGCTCGGTCATGGTGGCCCGCATCTCGTCGGGGGCCATCCAGTTGTTGGTGGGTCCGGCGTCAACCTCGCGCTCGGAGCAGATGTAGGTGCGGGATTCGACGCGGGCGACGTCGGACGGGGTGGACCGGGCCAGGTAGGACGCCGGTTCTTCCGTGGCGCTCAGCGGAAGGAAGGTCCCGGCATCCACCAGGTGCTGGCAGAGCCGCTCGTATTCCTCGGCCGAGCCGTCGGCGAACACCACCCGGTCGGGCTGAGTGAGCTCGGCGACCTCCCGGACCCAGCCGAGCAGCCCAGCGTGTGTAGTGGGTGCGTTGTCGAGACCGGGGATGGTCGCTGAGGTCATCGTTTCTCCCGCGTACGTCGTTGCCAGGAGCAGTCATTTCCGCCCAGTGCGAAAAGGACGTCGGCATCCTGACTGAAGGTTAACGCGGGCCCTGCCCCCGTTGTTAATTGGGACTTCCCCCCTCGGCGGTGAGGACTGCCAGCAGCGACGATTCCGCAGCCAGCACGCGGTCCTCCAGCGCGCTTCGCAGCCCCGCGGACACCTCCGCGACCCAGCGGTCCAGGGCCAGCCGGGCCGCCGTCAGACGGCGGGTGCGCACCATCCAGACCGTCAGCGCCACGCCCGCCGCACCGCACCCTGCCAGCGGCCACGGGGACGCAATTCCGGCCAGCTCGATCAGGAGCCTGCCGAGCGTGAGCGCGACACCCAATCCGAATGTGGTGGCAACAACGATGGTCACGCTGTCTGTCGCGGGGCGTTGCCGGGGCGGCATGCCGTCCCACACCGGCGGGATCGGTGCGACCTCCGGGACGGCCGTCCCCCGGCACAGTTCGGTGAAGCGGCTGTGGAGCAGGTCGTCGAAGTCGTCGGCGCACTGCGCGATCCGATTGCGGACATGCCGGTCGAATTCGCCGATCTCGCGGTGGGAGGCCACCGCGGCCTGCTGCCGCAATTCGGCTCGAAGCGTTACCACCCGGGCTCGGGCTTGCGCGGCAAGATCCAGCCTTGTCTGGCGGACCCGGGCCCGCAGCGCGTTGCGCTGGTCCGCCTGCTCCTGCCGTCGCGCGGCGCGCTGGGCACGCACGACGGCGGCGTGTTCGGCGGCCCGCAGCCGGTTTCGGTCGGCGCGCCGGCTGTCTCCCAACGCCGCGCGAACCGCATCGGCGAGCGGGTCGATCACCAGCGGGCCGATCCGCGGATCGGCCGCGACACCCACCCACGATGTCGCCCGGTAGCGCGGCGCATGCCGGGCCAGCGCGGCCCGGTTGCTCTCCAGGACTGCCCGCCAGGGGCGATGCACGTCGATCTTGGCGACGGCGGCCACCACGGCGTCGGTCTGCGCCGCCGCGCCGTCCAGCAGGTCCACATCACAGTCGGCCATCACCGCGGCGGCCGACACCACGAACACGACCAGGTCGGGCGGTCCGCCGGCCCCGGCGGCGTCCACGATCCGGCAGCCGGTCAGGCGCCGGCGCAGCGCTGCCGCGACAGCACTGGCACCCGACATCGGCGGGCCCACCACTAGGACGGTGACGATGGCAGACGTGCTCACGACAGTGCTGCCGGACGGCCGCCGGCCTGCATCCACAGCCGCAGTGCGCCCCGCGCGGCATCCAGAGCGCAGGCCCGGTGCAGCACGCTGACCGGGCCGCGGGCATACCGCTGCCAGTGAATCGCGCGTCTCAGGTGGTCTTCCGGGGGAGCCGGTGCGCCGGCGGCGGCGAGCACCGCGGTGGCAGCGGCGATCCGAGCCAGCCCGGTGGCACGCCGGTAGCGGACCACCGCTCCGGACCGTTCGATCTCCATGAGCAGGTCGCCGAGCCCGCTGACGCCACACAGCAGTTCCGCGACCGCCGGTCGGTCGGCCCCGTCGCGCAGCGCGGCGACCGCCAACGCGGTCCCGAACACATCGAACTCGGCGGCCAGCCGCTCCCGCTCCCGATCGTCAAGGCCGCCACCCACCGCCAGCGTCCGCAGGGCGCCAAGCGAGGTGTCCAGAACCTCCGGCTCGGTCCCGGCGACGGCGAGCAGCGCCGAGAGCGGACGCACCGCCACCCCGGCCTCCCGGCGCAATGCCTGGCAGCGCTCGGCCAGCGGTGCCATCGACCCGCCGCCGGGCAACCCGAACAGGTCGGCCTTGTTGAGCACCGCGACGGTAGGCCGCGCCGACGCCGCCACCTCGGCGCGGTCGTCGGCATTGAGCGTCTCAACGAAGACGTACACGTCGACGTCAGCGTGAGAATGGCCGTCCTCTCCTGGAGAGGCGACCACGACCCCTGCTCCGCGCAGTGCCCGTGCCACCATCCGGCGGCCGGCGCCGGGACGCCCGGTCACCCGCACGCGCAAGGGTCCGTCCATGCGCACCGATGGTGGCAGCGGCCGGCCTACCCCGCGAGTCACCCGGCAAGCCAACTGTTGGGTATCAATCTGGACTGCGATAGGGGTGACCGGCAGCTGATGGTCCACCATGGTCGAATGCACGCGCAGCACCAGGCTGGTTCAGCCACGCCCGACACCGCTGCGCACCGCGGGCGCCGGGTGGCGAGCTTCCGGTCGCGCCGTTCCTCGCTGAGCGAGGGCCATCAGGAGGTGTGGGGCCGGCTCTGGCCGCAGCTGGGCCGTCAGGCGCTGCCTGCCGACGGCGAACCCGTCGACCCCATCGACGCGCCGGCGTGGTTCGGCCGCCTGGCACCGCACGGGCTGGTGTGCGAGATCGGCTGCGGCACGGGCACCTCGACGCTGGCGATGGCGCAGGCCGAACCAGAGATCGACGTCGTCGCGGTCGAGGTCTACCGGCGCGGGCTGGCCCAGTTGCTGAGTGCGATCGACCGCACCGGCGTCACCAACATCCGCCTGGTGCGTGGCGACGGCGTCGACGTGTTCGAGCATCTCCTCGGCCCGGAATCGCTGACCGGCGTGCGGGTGTTCTTCCCGGATCCGTGGCCGAAATCCCGGCACCACAAGCGGCGGCTGCTGCAGCCGTCCACGCTGGCACTGATCGCCGACCGGCTGCGGCCCGGCGGGGTTCTGCACGCCGCGACCGACCACCCCGGTTACGCCGAGCAGATCGCCGAGGCCGGCGACGGCGAACCCCGTCTGCGGCGCGCGCAGCCCGGTGAGATTGGGACGCCTCCCGCCTCGGGCGGGCTGCCCATCTCGGTGGCGCGGCCTGCCACGAAGTACGAGACCAAGGCCCGTGCCGCAGGAAGTGCGGTCACCGAGCTGATCTGGGTGAGACGACCATGACCGTGATCGACCAGACCACCCCGGCCCCGGCCGAGCGGGCTCCCGGCCCGGCTGTCTCCCATGGAGAACCGGCGGACCATGTGGAGCCGGCCGTCAAGCGGGTACTGCTGGTGTGGGATGCACCCAACCTCGACATGGGGCTGGGCGCCATCCTCGGGGGCCGGCCGACCGCGGCACACCGGCCCCGCTTCGACGCCCTCGGCCGCTGGCTGCTGACCCGCACCGCCGAGTTGGCCGTCGGCCAGCAGGAGGTGTCGTTGGAACCCGAGGCGACGGTGTTCACCAACATCGCCCCGGGCAGCGCCGACGTCGTCCGCCCCTGGGTGGAGGCGTTGCGCAACGTGGGCTTCGCGGTCTTCGCCAAACCGAAGATCGACGAGGACAGCGACGTGGACGGCGACATGCTGGCCCACATCGCCCAGCGGTATCGCGAAGGACTGGCCGGGGTGCTGGTTGCCTCTGCCGACGGCCAGGCCTTCCGGGCGCCGCTGGAGGACATCGCGCGATCCGGCACCCCGGTGTGGGTGCTCGGATTTCGCGAACATGCCAGCTGGGCATTAGCGTCGGATACCTTGGAATTCGTCGACTTGGAGGACATTCCCGGTGTTTTCCGCGAGCCGCTGCCCCGCATCGGCTTGGACTCGCTTCCAGAGCATGGAGCGTGGCTGCAGCCCTTCCGGCCGCTGTCGGCGTTGTTGACCTCACGGCTGTAAGAGCCTTGCGGTCGGCGCAGTAACACATACGTAGAGGAGATCGAGTGTTCGCCTGGTGGGGTCGAACCGTATACCGGTATCGATACATCGTTATCGGTCTCATGGTCGCGTTGTGTATCGGCGGCGGCATCTTCGGCATCGACCTGGGTAAGCACGTCACCCAGAGCGGTTTCTACGACGAGGGCAGCCAGTCGGTGAAGGCGTCGCTGATCGCCGACGCCGCCTACGGACGGGACACCTCGGGCCACATCGTCGCGATCTACACCGCGCCCGAGGGAAAGACCGTCGACGATCCGGCATTCACCAAGAAGATCCTGGACAACCTCGAGCAGGCCGAGAAGGACCACCCCGACCAGATTCTGCGGGCCATCGGGTACTTCAAGAACCCCGAGCTGCTGAAGAACATGGCCGACGCAGACAAGAAGCATGCCTTCATGTCAATCCAGCTCAAGGGCGACGACGACGACACCATCCTGAACAACTACAAGGTGGTCCAGGACAGCTTCAACATCGACGGCATCGACGTGAAGCAGGCCGGCCTGCAACCGCTGGCCAACGAACTCACCGGAACCATCGGCAAGGACCAGCAGCGCGCCGAGGTGGCCGCCATCCCGTTGGTGGCCGTGCTGCTGTTCTTCGTCTTCGGCGGCGTGGTGGCGGCCAGCCTTCCGGCCATCATCGGCGGCCTGTCCATCGCCGGCGCGCTGGGCATCATGCGCCTGACCGCCGACATCACCCCGGTGCACTTCTTCGCCCAGCCGGTGGTGACGCTGATCGGCCTGGGTATCGCCGTCGATTACGGCCTGTTCATCGTGAGCAGATTCCGAGAGGAACTCGCCGAAGGCTACGACACCGAAACATCGGTGCGAAGAACGGTGATGACGGCAGGTCGGACCGTGGTGTTCTCCGCGGTCATCATCGTCGCCTCGTCGCTGCCGCTGCTGCTGTTTCCACAGGGCTTCCTGAAGTCCATCACCTACGCGATCATCGCCTCGGTCATGCTGGCCGCGGTGCTGTCGATCACGGTCCTACCGGCGATCCTGGGCATTCTCGGACCCAACGTCGACGCCCTGGGCGTGAACACCCTGCTGCGGGTGCCTTTCCTCGCGAACTGGCCGTTCTCCCGCAAGATCATCGACTGGTTCGCGGAGAAGACTCAGAAGACCAAGACCCGCGAAGAAGTGGAGAACGGGTTCTGGGGCAAGCTCGTCAACCGGGTGATGAAGCGGCCGCTGATGTTCGCCCTCCCGATCATCCTGATCATGATCGCGATGATCATGCCGCTCGGGAAGTTGGCCCTCGGCGGCATCAGCGAGAAGTACCTGCCCCCCACGAACTCGGTGCGCCTGGCACAGGAAGAGTTCGACAAGGGCTTCCCCGGGTTCCGGACCGAGCCCATCACGCTGGTCATCAAGAGCGACAACGGCCAGCCGGTCACCGACCAGCAGGTCGCCGAGATCCGCAACAAGGCGATGGCGATCAACGGGTTCACCGACCCTGACAACAACCCCGACGCGATGTGGAAGGAACGCCCGTACCTCGACGGCGCCACCAAAGACCCGTCGGTCCGGGTGATCCAGAACGGTCTGGTGGTGCGCAACGACGCCGCCAAGAAGATCGCCGAACTGCGCTCGATCATCCCGCCGAAGGGCGAGTCGCTCTACGTCGGCGGCACCCCGGCGCTGGAGCAGGACAGTATCCACAGCCTGTTCTCCAGGCTGCCGCTGATGGTGCTACTGCTGATCACCACGACGACGATCCTGATGTTCCTGGCCTTCGGGTCGCTGGTGCTGCCGATCAAGGCAGCGCTGATGAGCGCGCTGACGCTCGGTTCGACGATGGGCGTGCTCACCTGGATGTTCGTCGAAGGCCACGGCTCCGGCCTGATGAACTACACGCCACAGCCGCTGATGGCGCCGATGATCGGCCTGATCATCGCGGTGATCTACGGCCTGTCCACCGACTACGAAGTGTTCCTGGTCTCCCGGATGGTCGAGGCCCGCGAACAGGGCATGTCGACCACCGAGGCGATCCGCATTGGAACGGCCACCACAGGCCGACTGATCACCGCCGCCGCGCTGGTGCTGGCGGTGGTCGCCGGGGCGTTCGTGTTCTCCGACCTGGTGATGATGAAGTATCTGGCATTCGGCCTGCTGATCGCCCTGCTGCTGGACGCCACCATCGTCCGGATGTTCCTGGTGCCGGCCGTCATGAAGCTGCTCGGCGACGACTGCTGGTGGGCACCGAAGTGGATGAAGCGCCTGCAGCACAAGATCGGCCTGGGCGAGACCACCCTGCCCCACGAGCGCAAGCGGCCGGGATTCGGCCAGCCCGAGGACGTGCTCGTCGGTGCCACACCGGCCGTCGCGACCGCCGGCTACGTAAGCACTCCGCACATCCCGGTGGTGGAGCCGGCCGTCGAACCCACCGCACCGGTGAGCGCCCCGGCCGCCGAAGCACCCACCACCCGGTTCGCGGTTCGCCGTGACGAACGCGATATCGGTTCCTGGCTCGGCGAACTGCGTCGCAAGACCGGGAACCGGGGCGCCGCGGCTGATCCGGGCGAGGACGCGACGACGGCCATCCCGGTGGGCAACCCGACGTCCACCCCGGCTTCTTCTACTGAGGCCGTCGTGACCGAGCGGATCTCCGCCGAGCAGACCCGCGCGATACCGGTGAGCCGGCCGGAGAACGTCGACACCGAGGTGGCCACCGAGCAGCTCAACGCCCGCGGCAAGACCGGCGGCGGCGGGGTCAGCGCGGCCGACCTGCTGCGCCGCGAGGGCCGGCTTTAGTCGCATGACGATCAAGCGGCGACGGAGGAGCCGCGATGAGGAGTGCGACGATCGGGTTTTTCCGGCCCGCATCAGGCCCAGTGGCCGGCTCTAACTACTTCGACCTTCACCAAGATGGCCGCCGCAAGATCGACGGATCGCCAATTTCATGGAAGGGTGACGGTCATTCCGCCACCTTGTGCGATGGCCGCCAGTCCGTCGCCGTTGATGGTGACAGTGTTGTGGTCGCCATAGATGGCAAACGCACTGCTCGAGTTTCCGGTAATGGTCGCGGTGTTGAAATTTCCTTCTGCGGCCTGTGCGTAGTTGAGATCGCCGCTGACTGTGGCCTTGTTGTTATCACCAGTCGCTTCAACGGAGTTGTCATTGCCGGTCGCCGTTCCCGTGCTTTGGATACCGGTGACGGTGACGGTGTTACCGCTGCCTCTACCCGCGAACGCGCTACCGCCAGTTCCAGTTATCGTGACGGAATTGGCGTTGCCGAAACGGGCCTCTCCGAGGCTGTTGTCCCCATTTACTGTTGTTGTGTTGTCGTCGCCGTCATCGGCCCGCGCAAGGCTACCGTTGCCTTTGACGGTGGCGGTGTTGTTGTTGCCGTTTCTTGCCTGCGAGAGGCTTGCGTAGCCCTCCACGGTGGCCTTGTTGCCATCGCCCACGACTTCAGCGAAACTGTCGTCGCCAACGACCTGTGCGTAACTTCGCTGACCGACGACGTCGGCTCCGTTGTTGCTGCCTTGCTTGGCGACGACATTGCTGACGTCGCCCTGAACCGTGGCACTGTTGTTATCGCCGAAACTGGCATCGGCTGAGCTGCCGTTGCCGGTGGTCGTCGCGGTGTTGAAGCTTCCCTCGCCGGCGTAGGCAGAGCTTGAGTTACCTTTGACCGTGGCGGTATTGGACCCGCCGTTGTCGATACCTGCCGTTGAGTGTTCGCCGTCGGCGGCGGCGCTGTTGTTGTCGCCGCGCGTTATTATGGCTTTGCTGTCCGCGCCGACGACGGTGGCGGTATTTCCATTGCCGTTCTGCACGACTGCCCGGTTCTTTTCCCCTCGGATGTCACCTTGGCGTTCCAGCACGGTGGCGATATTGTTGCTTCCATTACTAATGGAAGCACTAGAAAACGCATTATTTGGGCCGACGCTCGCCGTGTTATGCCCCCCGTCTTGGATAAATATTCTGCTGTCATCAGCAAACCCATAGTCCAAGTCGTAGATATCACCGCGGGCATCTCCTATTGTCGCGGTGTTATCGTCGCCGCTGACTTGGACCCGGTTCCGATCCCCTTTCGTGAATACCGTATTACGACTCCCCTCCACAAAGGTGCCGGTGGATGCTCCCAAAACGGTGACGGTATTGTTCGCACCCTCAATCGTCGTGACATGACCTCCGCCAAAAAGCGTTCCGGTGTTTCCGTCACCATTGATGTCGACAACAAAGTCCGATCCATTGACGATCAGGGTGTTGCCTTTGCCGCCGATGTTGATGGTATTGCCGCCGCCCCTGATGATCTTGATCATGTTGTCCGGGCTCGCGGTGGTCGTGACGGCCCCTGCTACGGCTGCGGCTGCCAAGCGGCGGACAGCGACGTTGGCGGGGGAGGCAGCCCTAGCGGCGCCTCCGGTATCCCCGCCGACTTCAACGTTGACAGTGGTGTCGTCGGTATTGATGGTTACCGTATTGTTGCCGGCTTCGTCCGCTCTGGGGGTGTTATCGCCGCCGGTGAAGGTGAGCGAGCTGTTGTTGGCCTTGACGATGGCGGTGTTGTTGTCGGCACCGACGGTGACGGTGTTGTGGTCTCCGCCCCCGGCGTCGGCCATGCTGTTGTTGGCGGTCACGGTGGCGGTGTTGAGCCGGCCGTTGCCGACGATCGCGGTGCTGCCCAGGCCACGGACGATCGCGGTGTTGGACTCCCCGAAGCGGGCAAGGGCGGTGCTGTCGTCGCCGACCACATCCAGCGTGCTGCGGCTGGAATCCTCGTTCGTCGCGGTGCTGCGGTCACCTTCGATACGGGCGGTGGAATTGCCGGCGTGGTGGATCACCGCGCTGCTGCCCGACCCGACCATATAGACGTTGTTGGCATCACCCACTGAGGACGAGGCGCCGTCTCGGTCTCCCTTGACGTAGACGGTGTTGGTGTCGCCCTTCTCGGCGACTGCGGTGCTGTTCTGCCCGCTCACCGTGGCGGTGTTGCCGGCACCGAACCACGCCGTCGCGCTGCTGTGCGCACCCTCGGCGAGGGCCTTGTTGCCCTCACCGACACCGCTGAGTGCCGACGCACCCTCACCGCGGGCGGTGGCGTTGTTGCGGTTGCCCAACCGTGCCGCCGCCATCGCGTTGTCGCCCTTGGCCTCCGCAGTGTTGTGATCACCAAACCCGGCCTCGGCGCTGCTGTGGTCACCCGCTGTCACCGCACGATTGGAGGTGCCATCATGTGCGGTGGCCGAACTGCCGTCCCCACGCACCCAGGCGGCGCTGTTGTCACCGGAGGCCAGCGCAACGGCGTTGTGTCCGAGGGCTTGCGCCGAACTGAACATGCCCTCGGCCGAAGCCGAACTGCCGGGCAGGAACGCGACCGCGAACGAGCCCAATCCCGAGGTGTGGGCACTGGCCGAACCGATCTGAAGCAACTGCACCCCAGAAAAGGACATGCTGAGGTTGAACACATCGAAGATCCCGGCCAGCGGCCCCGACGACGCCGCGGAATTCAGCGGCACCGTGGCGGCGGGGGCGCTCAACGAGGTGGTGGTCAACGCCGCGGCACCGCCGACGGTTGCGGCCGGACGGATCTGGCGCCGCGTATAGGCCAGCACCGTCCAGGCAGTAGCCGAATCGGCGGGCATAAGCGGGCCGCTGTCCGCCTCATCGGAGACATCAGCCTCACCCGAGGGCACCCCCGACACCGTCCCCGCCGCCGCCTCCGGCGCGCTCAGGGCCACCGCAGCCCCCACAGACTCGGTATCGCTGATCCCCGCCGCCACCGCCAGACCCGCCGACCCGACCGGTAGGTCCCCCCGATCCGGTTCAGCGACCGCCGCCGCCGACTCGACCGCCGGCGCGATCGCCCCGGACTGGCTCACCGACACCGCCGCCACGTCATCTGACGGCACCGCCGCCGACACCGGATCACCGGCCCCTCCAGCCCTCACACCGACACCGCCGGCCTCCGCCAGCGACGACCCCGAACCACGCCCAGACCGGGCCGACGACACAGCCGCATCAGCGGACCCATCGACCAGGGACCGCCCACCCCGCACCTGGCCCACCCCGGCAGATCCCCGATCATCCCAAACCCCGGCACCCCGGCCACGCACCGGCGCAGACGACGACTCACCGCCGGCCGACTCCCCGCCCACCGACGATGCGCCCGCCCCGCCACCCGAGGAATCAACACCCGAGCGATCCGCCCACGCAACCCCCGGCCCAGCGAACAACCCCAGACCCACTCCCAGAGCCGCCGCCAACCCGCCGACCCGACCGACGAACCGAGAGGCTCCCATCAAGGCCCCCACACCTGCCACCGGCACCCGACCACCGCCCGAACTCACCACGCGCCTCCTCCGTAGTCATGGCTCTTGAATTCCCGAAACACATGCAACGCTATCTAGGGACATCTATCGCGTCGGCAAATTAGACAAATGCGGTGCGCCTGTCGTCTGCCGCCGACCAGCAGCCACGCTTCGTGTTTGCCGGTTCACGTCCGGCCACCGGAATAGATAATCCCCTGCCGCAGAAGCAGTTTCGACACCCGATGCCAGGCACTCATCAAATCGCCGCGACAGTCCTCCCGGGCACGGACCAGATCACGGGCGGCTTCCTGCTCGGCGCTGGGGATCGCGACCCCCACGATCTGGCCCAGGTGCAGCAGCCGGGCAAGATGAGCACCATCACGGGCATCGGTCTTGACCCGATCTCCAACCGGTCTCTGCAGCTTCGAGGGTGCCGCCACCAGACACAACACCCCGGCAGCAACCAAAAACCGGGCCAACCCGAACCCGGTCGGACCGGCCTCATAGCTCACCGCCACCCGGCCCGGCAACGACCGCAGCCACTCCAGGATGTCCTGGTAGGCCGGGGTCAACCGGCGTTCGAACACCTCGCCGGTGTCCCCATCAAGAGCACATCCAACAACCGAACGTGCATGCACATCCAAACCAACACTCGTACGATGACCAATCACTGGGGGTTGCATCCACATCTGTGGCTCTACCCGGCCAGGACCTGATTCCTGTCGGCAACCCACGTTCACATGTGGCGAGGCCCCACCTCCCCATACCGTCTAGTCAGGCACCGTGTCGGGTTCGGCGTCAATGACGGCGTGGTCTCCGCCCGCCTCCAGTGCCGCCTCTTCGACGCCCGGGTCCGGCGCGGCGAGCACACGGATGGCGCTGTTGAGGAATGCCAGCACCGGCACCGACAGCAGCGCGCCGACGATGCCCGCCAGGACCCCGCCGGTGGCGATGGCCAGCACGATGGCCAGCGGATGGATCGATACCGCCCGGCCCATCAGCAACGGTTGCAGCACGTGCGCCTCGAGCTGCTGCACCGCCACGATCAGACCCACGGTGATGAGCGCGTAGACCGGGCCTTTGGCCAGCAACGCGACCACCACGGCCAAGAAGCCGCTCACGAACGCACCCACCAGCGGTATGAAGGCACCCAGGAAGACCAGTGACGCCAACGGCAGAGCCAGCGGAATACTCATGATGGCCAGGCCGGTACCGATGCCGACAGCATCCACTAGGGCCACCAGAAAGGTGGCCCGGACGTAGCCGATGAGCGAACGGAAGCCGGCCCGGCCGGCGTCGCGCACCCGCTGCCGGGTGTGCGACGGCACGATCTGGGTCAGGTAGGCGAAGATGTTCCGCCCGCCGTAGAGCAAGAAGATCAGCGAGAACAGCGCGAGAAAGGCGCCGGTGACGATCTCGGTGAGCGTCGCCGCGGTGGACAGCGCGCCGCTGGTGAGCTTCTCCTGGTTGTCGCGCAACGCCGTGATGGCGGCGTCGCCCGCTTTGTCGATCTGCTCCCGGCTCAGCTGGGCCGGGCCCTCGATCAGCCATCGGGTGGCGTTGTCGATACTGCGGGTGACCTGTTCGGTGAGGCTCGGCAGACCCGAAACGAATTGGCTGACAACGAAAGTCATGATCCCACCGAACAGCGAGAAGCCTGTCAGCAGCACCAGGGCCACGGCGCCGCCGCGAGGCGCGCCGCGGCGGTCCAGCCAGTCCACCGCCGGCAGCATCAGCGCGGTCAGGATGACGGCCAGGGCCACCGGCACCACGATCACCTTGAGCCGGGCGGCCAGCCACAGTAGGGCGACGATCACGGCCCCGATGACCAGCAACCGCCAGGCCCAGGCCGCCGCCTTGCGAACGATCGGGTCGACGGCGTCGTCGTCGCGGGCACCGTCGACAGGCATGCCTGCCAGCCTATCGACCTTCGGTGGTCACGCCCGTGCCGCGGCGCGCCGCACCGCCTCGGTCTGGCTAATCTGGACGCATGGCCCACAACACGTCGGCCGGCGCCGCGCACGACGGGCGCCGCCCACGGGTCCGGGGGAAGTACTGGTGGGTCCGGTGGGTGGTCCTCGCAATCGTCGTCGCCGTGCTGGCCGTCGAGGCCAGCCTGGTGTGGGACCAGCTTTCGACGGCGTGGGAAAGCCTGCTGTCGGCCAACCTGTGGTGGGTGCTGGCAGCGATCGCCGCGGCCATGCTGTCGATGCACAGTTTCGCGCAGATCCAGCGAACCCTGCTACGGTCCGCGGGAGTTGTTGTGCGGCAATGGCGTTCGGAGGCGGTCTTCTACGCCGGCAACGCGCTGAGCACCACGCTGCCCGGCGGCCCGGTGCTCTCGGCCACCTTCGTCTACCGCCAGCAGCGCCAGTGGGGCGCGTCCCCGGTGGTGGCGTCGTGGCAGTTGGTGATGTCGGGGGCGCTTCAGGTGGTGGGCTTGGCTCTGCTGGGGCTGGGCGGGGCATTTCTGTTGGGCGCCAAGAACAATCCGTTCTCGTTGCTGTTCAGTCTCGGCGGCTTCGTCGTCCTGCTGCTGCTCGCCCAGGCGGTCGCGACCCGACCGGAACTCATCGACGGCATCGGGGTGAAGGTGCTGGGCTGGATCAATTCGGCCCGCGGGAGGCCGGCCGACACCGGCCTGCCGATGTGGCGCAAGATGCTGATCCAACTGGAGTCGGTGAGTCTGAGCCGGGGTCAACTCGGTGAGGCGTTCGGGTGGTCGCTGTTCAACTGGATCGCCGACGTGGCCTGCCTGGCGTTCGCCGCCTACGCGGCCGGCGGGCGTCCCTCGCTGGCCGGACTCACCGTGGCCTACGCCGCGGCGCGCGCCGTAGGATCGATCCCGCTGATGCCCGGCGGCCTGCTGGTGGTCGAGGCCGTACTGGTGCCCGGCCTGGTGTCCAGCGGGATGACACTCCCATCGGCGATCTCGGCCATGCTGATATACCGGCTGGTCAGCTGGATTTTCATCTCCGCGGTCGGCTGGGTGGTGTTCTTCGTCATGTTCCGCACCGGGCACCGGGTGGACGACGCCAGGTGAGGCCCGGTTGGATGAGCCCGTGACGAACCGAGGCGCAGTGCTCGCCTTCGCCGCCGACGTGGCGTGCATCCTGATCTTCGTCGCGATCGGCCGGCGCAATCACGCCGAGGGCGTCACGCTGGCCGGCATCGCGGAGACCGCGTGGCCGTTCCTGGTCGGCCTGGCCGCGGCCTGGGTGGTCTACCGGGCCTGGCGGACGCCCACGGCCGTCCGGCCCACCGGCATTCTTGTGTGGTTGAGCACCGTCGCGATCGGCATGGGGATCCGCGCCGGTACCGGGGCCGGGATAGCACTGAGCTTCATCGCGGTGGCGACGGCGTTCACCGGGGCGTTACTGCTGGGCTGGCGGGCCACCGTGACGGCATCGACCCGCCGCCGCGCCCGTCAGTCGAGTCGACGATGACGCCGAGGGACGAGGCGGCGGAGGAGCGAGACGAGAGGGATCAGTTGCCCGGGACGTCGGGGCCCTGATCGCCGCCGCAGCGGGCCCGCAGGTCCACAAGCGGCTGACGGATGCCGGCCAGGTCGGCCTGAACCTGCGGGTTGGCGTCGAGGTACTGCTGCACCTGGCCGCGCAGGGTGTCGCGCGGAGTGCCCTCCAGCGACGTGAAGAACGTGTTGACGTCCGGGTGGGTGAACAGGTAGGCCGAGGTGGCGGCGGAGACGCCCGCGGCCGTCCCGGCGAGGTCCGCGGCGGTGCAGTTCGGGGGCGCGGCCAGAGCCGACGGCGCCGTCCCGATCAGCAGCGAGGCCGCGACCGCGCCCGCGCCGATCGTTCCACCGATTACGCGGCGGGCATGGCGGGAAGTAAGCATCATCCTCGGACTCCAATCCGTGTCCTGCGTTCGTCGACGGCCTTAATCGTAGGGCACACCCCTAGCTGACGGGGTCTGCGGTGCTGCGAGCAGGTCGGACGCACATCGTGCTGCGGTAGGCTCGAAGCCACGCAGATCGGTGTTCGCCGGGGAAGATGCGGGGAGAAAAGCCATCCAGCAGTTCATGATGCGACTGAGTGGACGCCTGCGCAGGCACCGCTGGCTGGTCTTCGGCTGCTGGCTGCTCGCGCTGGTCCCGTCGGTGGCGTTGGCGCTCACCCAGTCCCACAATCTGACCGGTGGCGGATTCGACGTCGCCGGGTCCCAGTCGCTGCATGTGCAGTACCAACTCGAGGACCACTACCCGCAGTTCGGTGCCTCCCCACTCGCGTTGGTGGCCGCCCCGCGGGCCGACGCCACCTACGCCGACATGGCCGCCGCCGTCACTCAGCTCGAAGATGTCGCCAAGCAGGTGCCCAGCCTGGAGGTGGTGCCCAACCCGGTACAGCCGCCGCCGGCGCCGGACCGTCCCTATGTGGTGTCGCTGAAGCTGGACTTCAACAACACCGGAGCCGTCGACGTGGCCCGGCAGCTGCGCGCGAAGGTCGGGGTGCAGGGCGATCAACCCGGCCGGACCGAGAACGGCCGGGTGAAGCTCTATGTGATCGGGCAGGGCGCGCTCGGCGCCGCCGCGCAGACCAGCACCAAACACGACATCGCCGCCGCCGAGCGCTGGAACCTTCCGATCGTCCTGCTCGTGCTGATCGTGGTGTTCGGCTCGCTGGCCGCCGCGGCGATCCCGTTGGCACTGGGGGTCTGCACCGTCATCGTCACGATGGGCGTGGTCTACCTGCTCTCGACGCTGACCACGATGTCGGTGTTCGTCACCTCGACGGTGTCGATGTTCGGCATCGCGCTTGCCATCGACTACTCGCTGTTCATTCTGATGCGATTCCGGGAGGAACTGCGCAGCGGCCGCGACCCCGATCAGGCCGCCGACGCCGCGATGGGCACCTCCGGGCTGGCGGTCCTGCTCTCGGGCCTGACCGTCATCGCCTCGCTGACCGGCATCTACCTGATCGGCACCCCGGTGCTGCGGTCGATGGCGACCGGCGCGATCCTGGCCGTGGCGTTCGCCGTGCTCACCTCCGCCACGCTGATCCCGGCGATCCTGTCGGTGTTCGGTCGCGCCGCCGCCCAGCGCGCGGCGTGGCTGCACTGGTCGCGCCGGGCGGAGTCCACCCAATCGCGGTTCTGGACCCGCTGGGTCGGGGCGGTCATGCGCCGCCCCTGGGTGTCGGCGGCGGCAGCGGCGACCTTCCTGCTGATCCTGGCCGCGCCGGCCTTCGGAATGGTGCTCGGCAACAGCATGCAGCGGCAGTTCCCGCCGTCGCATGAGATCCGGGGCGGGGTCGCGGCTGCCGCCGAGGCACTCGGCCCGGGCGCGCTCGGTCCGGTGCGCATCCTGGTGACGTTCCCGGACGGGAACGCCAACGATCCCGCCAACGCACCCGTACTGGACGCGCTGAGCCGGTCCGCGGGGCAGGCCGTCAACCTCGTGTCGGTGTCGCCGCCGGTGTTCGGCGACGACAACCGCAGTGCCCTGCTCTCGGCGGTGCTCGCCGTCGACCCCGAGGAGATGAAGGCCCGCGACACCGTCGACTGGCTGCGGGCGACACTGCCCGCGGTTCCGGAGGCATCCGGCGTCACCGTCGACGTGGGCGGGCCGACCGCGCTGATCAAGGACTTCGACGATCGGGTGGCCCACACCCAGCTGATCGTGTTCGTCTTCGTCGCGACGATCGCCTTCCTGATGCTGCTCGTCTCGATCCGGTCGGTCGTCCTGGCGCTCAAGGGCGTCCTGATGACGGTGCTATCGGTGGCGGCCGCCTACGGCAGCCTCGTCATGGTGTTCCAGTGGGGATGGCTGGAACGGCTGGGCTTCGAGCCGATCAGCTCCATCGACAGCACCATTCCCCCGCTGGTGCTGGCCATGACGTTCGGCTTGTCGATGGACTACGAGATCTTCCTGCTGACCCGCATCCGCGAGCGCTACCTGCAATCCGACGACACCCGCGACGCGGTGGCCTACGGCGTGGCGACCAGTGCCCGAACCATCACGAGCGCGGCGCTGATCATGATCGCGGTGTTCATCGGGTTCGCCTTCGCCGGGATGCCGCTGGTGGCGCAACTCGGGGTGGCGTGTGCGGTCGCGATCGCCGTCGACGCCACGGTGGTCCGCATGGTGCTGGTGCCGGCGCTGATGGCGGTGTTCGACCGGTGGAACTGGTGGCTGCCCGGCTGGCTGGCCCGCATCCTGCCGTCGGTGGACTTCGAACGCCCGCTGCCGAAGGTGGACCCCGGTGACGTCGTCGTCATCCCCGACGACATCTCCACGCTCGCACCGCCGCCCGGCGACATGCGGGTGGTGGTGCGCAACGCCGCCCGGCTGCGGGAGTTGGCGCCGGACGCGGTCAGCGTGGTCGATCCGTTGGCCTTCAGTGGATGCGCGGCGGCTTCGGGAACCTCGCCCAACGGCGCCGAGCCGGCCCCGCTGCGGCTGGCCGCCACCATCGGAGGCGCCCTCGACCGTCGGCGTGGCCGGGCGTCCGGGGCGCCGCGGTCCGCCGCGCTCTTCGGAATGACGAGGGGTCCCGTCCACCCCGTCACCATGTGGCGGGGCCGGCTCGCGGTGGCACTGGATGCGCTGGAGACCGACGCCGCCGTGCGCCGCAGCAGTCCGGTGGAGACCACCAACGTGCAGTTGCCCACCGGCGACCGGCTGCAGATCCCGACGGCGGCGGAGACCCTGCGGATGCAGAGCTTCCTGGTGCTGTGCCGCAACAACGCGTCGGACTTCGCCGTCATCGCCGATCTGGCGGACGCGATGGGCGTCCGCAACGCCGCCCGGGTGCTGGCCGGCGTCGACGGGTACTACAGTGCAGGGCGACGAGAGCGACTGTGGATTGCGACCCAGCTGGTCCGCCGGCTGGCCGATCCGATCCCGGCCGAAGCCGCCGACGACGACGAGCGGTGGTCCGGGCCGGACGGCGAGGCCCGCTGGGACGACGTCCGCAAGCGATGCCTGTCGCTGGCCGTGGCGATCATGGAGGAGGCGAGTTGACTCGCCCGTATCAGCGCGTCGACGACACCCCGGTCGAGTTCTGGCCCACCGCCTCGATCCGCGACGCCCTGCAGAGCGGCGACATCACGGTGTGGCAGCGCATCGTCGTGGCGATCAAGCGCGATCCCTACGGCCGCACCGCTCGGCAGGTCGAGGAGGTTCTCGCCTCGGCCGCACCCTACGGCGTCTCGCAGGCACTCACCGAAGTGCTGACGCGCGCGCGAAATCACATGGAGCACAACGAGAGAACCGAAGCCGCTCGGCACGTGCGGATCCTGATGGAGCGGTCCGGCCTGAGCCTCGACGAGTTCGCTTCGCGGAGCGGTGCCAGCGCCGCGGACTTCGCGGCCTACCTCGACGCAGCCGTCAGCCCCCCGGCGTCGCTGATGATCCGGATGCGACGGCTCTCCGACCGGTTCGCCAAGATGCGGGCTCAGCAGGCCCAGGAACGGACCGCTCCGGAGACCGATGAGTACCCCGAATACGACTGAGCTGAGCCGGATCCTGCGCGACACCCGGACGGTGGCCGTCGTCGGCGCCTCCGACAACCCGGCCCGGCCGAGCAACGATGTCTTCGGCTACCTCGCCCGCGCCAGCCACTATCAGCTCTACCCGGTCAACCCCAACGTCGCCGAGGTCGCCGGCGTCACGGCGTACGCCCGGCTGGCCGATCTGCCGGTGGTCCCGGACATGGTCGACGTGTTCCGCCGCTACGAGGATCTGCCCGGGGTGCTGCAGGAGGTCCTGGAGCTGGACCCGCTGCCGAAATACCTCTGGCTGCAACAGGGTTTGTGGCACGAGCAGGTGGCCGAACAGGCCCGGGCGGCCGGCCTGACGGTGGTCATGGACCGCTGCCTGAAGGTGGATTACGCGAGGTTGGTCGGCCCGATCATCGGGAGTTGATCGGCGTCACGTCGGTGACCAACCAGGCGCCGTCGAGCTTGGCCAGGGCCACCCGCAGCGCCAGCACCGCCACGCTGGGCGGCTTGCCGGCCTCGGTCTGAGTTCCGCGCATCAGCACGGCGACACTGGCCGCCGAGGATCCCAGCGCCTCCAACCCGGCCGAGATGGCGCGTGCGCCCGCGGTGACCTTTCGCTTTGCCAAATCAGCTGCAGTGGACGCGAATTGGGCCTTGAAGGCCTCGGCCCGCTCAGGCGTCATCATCGACACCGCCCGCTCGAGGGCGATGTCGGGGGTGACCGGGCTGAAGGTCGCGGTGTCCTCGGCGACCTGCGTCGCGATCTTCACCACCTCGCCGGAGTTCTTGTCGAAAGCCCGGTCCGGCAGCGTCCACCGGTAGTAGCCGACGACGGCCGCCGCGACCAACGCCGCCGTGGTGATGCCCACCACCGCCAGGCGCAGCGCGGGAGCGTCGTCGTCGGTGCCCGCCGTCACCGAATCACGTCGGTAAAGAACGAGATTGGCGATGACCGTCTGCACGATCAGCAGGCACAGGATCGAACAGACCGACACCCACCACAGCGGCCAGCCGAGGATCACACCGATGATCAGCAGGGCCGCGATCGCGGCCAGCGGCGCCAGGACGTCGAACGCCAGCACCCGGGCGGCATTCCTCATCGCAGCGACTCCAACTGAGAGATCTTCAGCGCGCCGTCGACGTCGGAGACACCCAGTCGCAGGTTCCAGCGCACCGTCGTCGGACCGGCCCCGCCGGGCCGCGCATCGGTGGTCGTCGGACCGGCCCCGCCGGGCCGCGCATCGGTGGTCGTCGGTGCAGCGGCCGCGTTCGGAGTCTCGGGCGCCGTCGATTTGGCGCCCGCGACGTTCTCGCTGACCGACGTCGCCACCACCAGCACGGTGTCAGTGCGCGACGCCAGTTCCGAGGGCAGCGTCGCCGGTGCGGGCGGGCGCTGGCCGGGCTGGCGGTCCAGATCCTGATGGGTGGCCTCGATCGACACCGACTCCACCTGCCCGGTGGTCCGGGAGCGCAGTTTCTTGACCACGTCCCGGTAGGGCGCGATCGCCGCGTCGAAGCCGGCGTTGAGTTCGCCGACGGTGCCGTCGCGCAACTGGGCCATGCTGGCTTCGACGTTGTCGGCGTTGATGTTGATCAGGATCCCGGTCCACTGCGCGGCCGCCTGCAGCACCCGGGCCTGGTAGGTGCGGTCCGATTCGGCCGAGTGGTGTGCGGACCACATGACGGCGATCAGCCCGGAGGCGGCCAGCGCGATCACTGCCAGGACCGCCGACGCCACCCCGAAACCGGTGATACCGCGATCGTGTTCGTCTGTGTCCTGGCCTGCCTCGGGCATGCTGGGCAGGCTACCGCGCCGGGACAACGCCGAATGCGGTAAGCATGGTGTCGTGACGGTAGAGGCACCACGCTCAGGGATTGATCTGTCCTATGTGGATCCGGCGATCCGCCCCCAGGACGACCTGTTCGGCCATGTCAACGGCCGCTGGCTGGCCGGCTACACGATGCCGGCCGATCGGGCCACCGACGGCGCGTTCCGGGAACTGTACGACCGCGCCGAGGAACACGTGCACGAGATCATCACCCTTACGGCCGCGGGGTCGGCAGCGCCCGGCACCGACGAACAGCGGATCGGCGATCTGTACGCCAGCTTCGTCGACGAGCAGGCCGTCGAGGAACGCGGCCTGGCCCCCCTGCACGACGAACTGGCGTCCATCGACGCCGCCGAGGGCCCGGACACGCTGGCCGCCGTCATCGGCGGGTTTCAGCGCAGCGGGGTAGGCGGCGGCGTCGGCCTCTACATCGACACCGACTCCAAGGATTCGTCGCGCTATCTGGTCCATGTCAGCCAGTCCGGACTGGGCCTGCCCGACGAGTCCTACTACCGCGACGATCAGCACGCCGCGATCCTGGGCGCCTACCCGGCCCACATCGCGGCGATGTTCGCCCTGGTGTTCGGCGGCACCCCCGACGAATACGCCGACCGGGCCGGCCGGATCGTCGCGCTGGAGACCAAACTGGCCGCAGCTCACTGGGATGTGGTGCGCCGCCGCGATGCCGACCTGACTTACAACCTGCGCGCCTTCGCCGAGCTGCCCGACACCGCTCCCGGCTTCGACTGGGCCGGATGGATGGCAGCGCTGGGCACGTCGCCCGATCGCGTGGCGGAAATCATTGCGCGCCAGCCTGATTACCTGACGGCGTTCGCTGCGCTGTGGTCGTCGGCGGACTTCGCCGACTGGCAGGATTGGGCCCGGTGGCGGCTCATCCACAGCCGGGCCTCGATCCTGCCGGCGAAGGTGGTCGAGGAGGACTTCGCGTTCTACGGCCGCACACTGAGCGGCACCGAGGAGATCCGCCAGCGCTGGAAGCGCGGCGTCTCCCTGGTCGAGAGCCTGCTCGGCGACGCGGTCGGCCGACTCTATGTCGAGCAGCACTTCCCGCCGGATGCCAAGGCGCGCATGGACGTTCTGGTGGCCAACCTGCGCGAGGCCTACCGGGTGAGCATCAACGATCTGGAGTGGATGACGCCGGCCACCCGGCAGCGTGCGCTGGCCAAACTAGACAGGTTCACCGCGAAGATCGGCTATCCGGCGAAGTGGCGGGACTACGCAACACTGGAGATCCGGCGGGATGACCTGTACGGCAACGTCGTTCGGGGAACGGCGCTGTCCACTGCGCGGGAACTGGACAAGCTCGGCGGCCCGGTGGACCGCGACGAATGGTTCATGACGCCACAGACCGTCAACGCCTACTACAACCCCGGCATGAACGAGATCGTCTTTCCGGCAGCGATTCTGCAACCGCCGTTCTTCGACGCCGACGCCGACGACGCGGCGAACTACGGCGGCATCGGCGCAGTCATCGGCCACGAGATCGGGCACGGATTCGACGACCAGGGTTCGAAGTACGACGGCGACGGCCACCTGGTCGACTGGTGGACCGACGCCGACCGCGGCGAATTCACCGTCCGCACCACGCAATTGATCGATCAGTACAACGGGTTCGTCCCCCGCGATCTGGAGGATCGCGATCCACCGCCGCGTGTGCAGGGCGCCTTCACGGTCGGGGAGAACATCGGCGACCTCGGCGGCCTCTCGATCGCCTTGCTGGCCTACCGGCTCTCACTGGCCGGCAAGCCCGCCCCGGTGATCGACGGCCTGACCGGCGAACAGCGTGTGCTGTTCGGCTGGGCGCAGGTGTGGCGCACAAAATCGCGACCTGCCGAGGCGGTCCGCCGCCTGGCGACCGACCCGCACTCGCCTCCGGAGTTCCGCTGCAACGGCGTGGTGCGCAACATCGACGCCTTCTACGAGGCCTTCGGCGTCACCGAGGACGACGCGCTGTACCTCGAACCCGAACGGCGCGTGCGGATCTGGAGCTAGTCAGACGTCGGTCGGATCAGTACAGGGTCCACTGCCAGTCGTCGGCGCCGTCCGGCTTGGTGTAGAGCCCGACGGAGTTCTTGACGACCACCGGATCACCACTGCCGAACTGGTCGTAGAACCACTTGGCGTTGGCCGGCGACAGGTTGATGCAGCCGTGGCTGACGTTGCGCTTGCCCTGGTCGCCGACCGACCACGGTGCGCTGTGCACGAACCCGCCGCTGTTGTCGATGCGCACGGCCCAGTCCACCTTCAGCTTGTAGCCGTAGGGGGAATCGACCGGCACGCCGTACGTCGAGGAGTCCATGACGATGTTCGGGAACTTCTCCAGCACGTAGTAGGTGCCGTTCTTGGTCTCGTGCTTGCCGTCCGGCATGCCCATCGACACCGGGAAGGTCTTCTCCACCACGCCGTTGCGGGTGATGGTCATCTGGTGGGTGGCATCGTCGATGGTCGCGATCAGCGAATCGCCGACCCGGAAGCTCGACCGGGCGCCGCTGGCATCGATGTTGACGACCGTGCCGGCCGGCCAGAAGTTGTAGGGCCGCCAGCGAACCTGGGTGTCGGTGGTCCAGTAGAACGTGCCGGCCACCGGCGGGTTCGACGAGATGTGGATGGCCTGTTCGGCCAGTGCGCGGTTGGCGATCGGGCGCTGGAAGTCGATGATGATCGGCTTCGCGACACCGACGAGCGCCCCGTTGACCGGGTTGAAACGCGGCGGGGCGAACACCGGGTCACCGGTGTAGGGCGAGTTGTTCTGCCCCTTGACCCCGCTGGTGTTGGTGCTCGTCTGCGGGAGAGCAGGTACCGCGACCGGCGCGGGAGCAGGCGGCACGGCCGGCGGCGGAGGAGGCGGCACCGGCGCAGCGGCCGGTGCAGGTTCCGGAGCCGGGGGCGGCGGGAAGCCCGGAGGGGCCAGATCGCCCGGGTCCGGGGCGGGCGGCGGCGGCAGAACCACCGGAGGCGGCTCCCACGGCGCGGGCGCCGGCGGTGGCGGTGGCACGTCGACCACCTGCGGGTCCACCGGCGGCTGGTCCGGATCGGCCAGCGCAGGGCCGATGCCGCCTGCCGCGACACCCACCACACACAGCGCGGCGGCCAGAGCGCCTCTTACCCGCATCACAAAACTCCTCTACATTCCAGGCTGTCATCCCAGTCTTACACAGGACGGGCTATGGCCTTGGTCGCGCGGACAGCCGTCAGCGCGCTGAACTGTGCATATGATCGGTTCCGGGGTGACGAGCGTTACTCGCCGCTGGTGACGGCGGAGGCGGCGAACAGGTCCCGGCCCGTCAGGACACCCACCAGCGCCCCCGCCACCAGGAGTGCCGAGGCGCCCAGCATCACCGACTGGCCGGCGTGCTCGATCAGCAGGCCGCCGATCAGCGAACCGGCCATGATCCCGATCTGGAACGCCGCCACGTACAGACCGGAGGCGCCGTCGGGGTCGTCGGGACTGTGTCGCATCGCGGCCGACTGCAGCATCGGCGGCATCGCGGTCGCCGTCGCACCCCAGGCCACCACCGCGACCACGCCGGCCAGCACAACGCCCCCGGCCGGGCCGCCGTGCCAGCCCAGCGCCGCGAGCACTGCGAACACCACCGCAAGCCCCGCCAGGCACCCCACGATCGCCGCCTTGGGATGTCGGTCGCCGGGCCGCGCGAGCAGTCCCATCGCCGCCAGACCCGCGACGCCGTAGGCGGCCAGCAACCAGGCCAGATTGGGGCCGCTGACACCGACGATGTCGCGGATGATCACCACGATGAACGTGTACGAGACGAAATGCCCGGTGACGCCGACCAGCGTCAGCGCGCACATCGTGAGGAGTTGACGGTTGCGCTGATCCCAGATCCGCCGCCGGTTCTCCTGCGCCGCGCCGGCAGGCATCGCCATCAGCGGCAGGGTGAAGCGGGCGGCCACCAGTACGACGGCCGCGGCGACGGTGATCGCGACCACCGCCAGCCGCCAGCCCCACAATTCGCTCAGTGCAGCGGTCAGCGGGCTGCCGATCACCAGGGCAAGTCCGGTCCCGACGTAGACGGCCGTGGTGGCGCGGGCGGCGTGGGTGGCCGGCACCATCCGGGTGCCGATCGGCGCGATCACCGACCACATCAGCCCGTGCGTCATCGCGCACAGCACCCGGCCCATCACCAGGACGGCGAAGCTGGGTGCCAGCGCGGAGATCAGCTGGGAGACGGTCAGGCAGACCAGGGTGAAGATCAGGGTGCGACGACGCGGCCAGGTCGCCGTCCACCGCACCAGTGGCACCGTGGACACGGCGGCGACCAGGGCGTAGCTGGCCAGCAGGGTGCCCACCATAGCCTCGCTGACCCGCAGGTCCGCTGCGATGGCCGGCAACGCCCCCACGGGCATGATCTCGGCGGTGACGTAGACGAACGCTGCGGTCGCCAGCACGGCCAGCGCAATCGCGACCCGTGGAGTCCAGGGGCCGGAACGTGTGGGTGCGGAGACGTCGGCTGTCATAGGGGTCGGCAGGTCCACGGTATCGGGTGAGGCCGGTCGCCATAACCCTGCGACGCGCCGAACCGGTGATTGGCTAGGACCGCAAGAGCCGCGCGATCGCGGAGGTGGCCTCGGCCAGTTTCTTGTCCGCTTCGTCCCCGCCCTCCGCGACGGCATGACTCACGCAATGCTTCAGGTGCTCGTCGAGCAGGCCGAGGGCAACCGACTGAAGGGCGCTGTTCACCGCGCTGATCTGGGTGAGGATGTCGATGCAGTACTTGTCGTCGTCGATCATCTTCGCGATACCGCGCACCTGACCCTCGATCCGGCGCAACCGCTTGGCGTAATTCTCTTTGCCCGCGGCGTAGCCGCGGGCTGTTGGGGCCGTGCTCATGCGCCGAGTCTAGCGAATACCCCTTGGGGGTATGGACTGCCTTGGGCCGTCCGGGCCGTCCGGTCCATACTTGTCCGGTGAGCGAAACACCCGATCTGAAGCCCCGCAGCCGAGACGTCACCGACGGTCTGGAGAAGGCCGCAGCCCGCGGCATGCTCCGCGCGGTCGGGATGGGCGACGACGACTTCGCCAAGCCGCAGATCGGGGTGGCCTCGTCCTGGAACGAGATCACGCCCTGCAACCTCTCCCTGGACCGCCTGGCCAAGGCCTCCAAAGAGGGCGTCTTCGAAGCCGGCGGCTACCCGTTGGAATTCGGCACCATCTCGGTCTCAGACGGCATCTCAATGGGCCATGAGGGCATGCACTTCTCGCTGGTGTCTCGCGAGATCATCGCCGACAGCGTGGAAACCGTCATGCAGGCCGAGCGCCTCGACGGCATGGTCATGCTGGCCGGCTGCGACAAGTCGCTGCCCGGCATGATGATGGCCGCCGCCCGTCTGGACCTTGCCGCGGTGTTCCTCTACGCCGGCTCGATCCTGCCGGGCTGGGCCAAGATGTCCGATGGTTCGGAACGCGAAGTGACGATCATCGACGCCTTCGAAGCCGTCGGGGCGTGTGCGCGCGGCCTGATGTCGCGCGAGGACGTCGACGCGATCGAACGCGCGATCTGCCCCGGCGAGGGCGCCTGCGGCGGCATGTACACCGCCAACACCATGGCCAGTGTCGGCGAGGCGCTTGGCCTTTCACTTCCGGGCAGTGCGGCGCCGCCGGCCACCGACCGGCGGCGCGACGGCTACGCCCGGCGCAGCGGGATCGCCGTGGTGGAAATGCTCCGCCTCGGGATCACCGCCCGTGACATCCTCACCAAGGAGGCGTTCGAGAACGCCATCGCCGTGGTGATGGCGTTCGGCGGCTCCACCAACGCGGTGCTGCACCTGCTGGCCATCGCGCATGAGGCCAACGTGGAGCTCTCGCTGACCGACTTCACCCGGGTCGGCGCCAAGGTCCCGCATCTGGCCGACGTCAAGCCGTTCGGCTCGCATGTGATGAACGACGTCGACCGGATCGGCGGGGTGCCGGTGGTGATGAAGGCACTGCTCGACGCCGGGCTGCTGCACGGAGACTGCCTGACGGTGACCGGAAAGACCATGGCGGAGAACCTGGCTCACATCAACCCGCCGGATCCCGACGGCAAGGTGCTACGGGCGCTGAGCAACCCCATCCACCCCACCGGCGGCATCACCATCCTGCACGGCTCGCTGGCGCCGGAGGGTGCGGTGGTCAAGTCGGCCGGATTCGACTCCAGCGTGTTCGAAGGCACCGCAAGGGTTTTCGACGGCGAGCGCGCCGCCATGGACGCCCTGGAGGACGGCACCATCACCGCCGGCGACGTCGTGGTGATCCGCTACGAGGGCCCCAAGGGCGGCCCCGGTATGCGCGAGATGCTGGCCATCACCGGCGCCATCAAGGGCGCCGGCCTGGGCAAGGACGTGCTGCTGCTCACAGACGGCCGGTTCTCCGGCGGCACCACCGGCCTGTGCGTCGGCCACGTCGCACCCGAGGCGGTCGACGGCGGCCCGATCGCGTTCCTGCGCGACGGTGACCGGATCCGGCTGGACGTGAGCAACGGAACGTTGGACGTCGTCGTCGACGAGAGCGAGTTCGAAGCGCGCAAGGCGGGCTTCACCCCGCCCCCGCCACGCTACACCCGCGGCGTGCTGGCGAAGTACCGCAAGCTCGTCGGGTCGGCGGCGGGCGGCGCGGTCTGCGACTGAGTGCTTGCCAGCCCACAGGCCGTGCAGCACAGTGGGTCAATGACCAACTCGCCGAGCACCCGCACCGCGCTGCGCATCTGTCCCCTCTGCGAGGCCACCTGCGGGATGGTCTTGACCATCGACGGCGACCGGGTGGTTGCCGCCCGCGGTGACCGCGACGACGTCTTCAGCCACGGATTCATCTGCCCCAAGGGCGCCAGCTTTGCCGAGTTGGACAACGACCCCGACCGGCTGCAGGTCCCACTGGTGCGCCGCGACGGCGAACTGGTCGAGGCCAGTTGGGACGACGCGCTGCGCGCGGCGGTGGAGGGCTTGCAGCGGGTGGCGGCCGATCCCGCCGCCGGCATCGGGGTCTATCTGGGTAATCCCAACGCGCACACCGTCTCCGGGGGGCTGTACTCACCGCAATTGGTGCGCGCGCTCAAGACCAAGCTGGTGTTCTCCGCCAGCACCCTGGACCAGATGCCCAAACAAGTGGCCTGCGGATACCTGTTCGGCAACCCGTTCGCGTTCACCGTGCCGGACCTGGACCGCACCGACCACCTGGTGATCATCGGCGCCAATCCCCTCGTGAGTAACGGAAGTGTCGCCACCGCAGCCGATTTCCCGGGCAAGCTGAAGGAACTTCGCCGGCGCGGCGGACGCCTGACGGTGATCGACCCGAACCGCACCCGCACCGCCGAGGTCGCCGACCGCCACCTCGCCCCGCGCCCGGGCACCGACGGCGCCCTGCTGTTCGCGGTCGTCAACGTCCTGTTCGACGAGAATCTGGTGAGTCCCGATCTCGGCGGCCTGGACGAGTACGTCACCGGTGTCGAGCAGTTGCGCAGCGCCGCAATGGATTTCCCACCCGAGGCGGTCGCCGAGCACTGCGGTGTGACGGCGCATCAGATCCGGGCGCTGGCCCGCGACATCGCCGCCGGCCCGCGCACAGCGGTCTACGGCCGGATCGGCACGGCGACGGTGCGGTTCGGCACCCTCACCAGCTGGCTGGTGGATGTGGTGAACCTGCTGACCGGAAACCTCGACCGCCACGGCGGCGCGATGTTCCCGCAGTCCCCCATCGGCGCCGCGCCGCGGCCGCCGAAGGCTGGTCGCGGCTTCTCCGTCGGCCGCTGGAGCAGCCGGGTTTCCGGCCACCCCGAGGTGTGCTCCGAACTGCCGACCGCGCTACTGCCCGAGGAGATCGAGACCCCCGGCGACGGTCAGATCCGGGCTGTGCTCACCATCGCGGGTAACCCGGTGCTGTCGGCGCCGGACGGTGAACGGCTCTCCGCGGCGCTGGACCGGCTGGACTTCATGGTCTCCATCGACCCGTACCTCAACGAGACCACCCGGCACGCCGACGTCATCCTGCCGCCACCGCCGCCGAGTTACGCGCCGCACTTCGACATCCTGCTGTCCGGCGTCGCCGTGCACAGCACCGCCCGCCACTCTCCGCCGGTGTTCGAGTTGCCCGAGGGGCGGCCGGACGAGGCGACCATCGTCTGCCGGCTGACACTGGGGGTCCTCGGTGTCGGCGTCGATGCGGATCCGGGACTCGTTGACCAGCAGATCATTTCGGCGGTTCTGGGTAAGGAGGTCGCCGACCCGACCTCACCGGTGGCGGGCCGCGACGTCGAAGAGCTGACGGCGATGCTCATCGATGGTCCCGGCTATGAGCGCCGTTTGGACATGATGCTGCGGCTCGGCCCGTTCGGCGATGCATTCGGTGCGGACCCCGACGGGCTGACCCTGCAGCACGTCAAGGACAGCCCCCACGGCATCGACCTCGGACCGATGACATCGCGCATCCCCGAGGTTCTCCGAACCCCCTCGGGGAGAGTCGAATTGATGCCGGAGCCGATCGTGGCCGATGTCCCGCGGCTGCGCGAGTCGGTCGACGCGCCCATCGATGGGCTGCTGCTGATCGGGCGCCGGCATCTGCGGTCCAACAACAGTTGGATGCACAACCTGCCCGCGCTGGCCGGTGGCACCAACCGCTGCACCCTGCTGATCCACCCCGACGACGCGGCCCGCCTGGGTGTCACCGACACCGCGGTGGTGACCGGCCCGGCCGGCAAGCTGGAGGTGCCCGTCGAGATCACCGACGCGATCCGGCCGGGCGTGGTGTCGCTGCCGCACGGCTGGGGTCACACCGCACCGGGCACCCGGATGTCCGTCGCCGCAACTCACCCGGGTGTGAACGTCAACAGCCTGCTGGACAGCTCACTGTTGGAACCGCTTTCGGGCACCTCGGTGCTCAACGGTGTGCCCGTCGAGGTGATGGCGGCCACCTGATCCGGGCCAGGAAGAGACCGTCGCAGCGCTTGGCGCCGACGGTCTGGATCGCCGCCACCCGCAGCACATCGCCGACCTCCGGACGGCCCCTGTGGCGGCCCGACCTGGGTGTTACGGTCAAGCGTCTTCCTCCGAGAACGGGGTGTTATCGGAAGTGAGCGCATCAGCGGTTTATGAGGCCGAACATCAGTGGTCCGCAGTCCTCGACAGGGGCGGACCAGTGAACTTCCACGGTTCACATATGGACGTTCCCCTACAGAAGCGATTCGCCGACGTCCCTTCGGTACAGCGGTACGTCGACGGGGTACTGGCATTGGACTCCATCCGGGAGAAGTATCCGAACGCCGGTCCCGTTCGCATAAGAGAACGTCGGGGACAGGGCAAGGCGCATTATGAGCCTTCGACCGCGACAGTGGCAATTCCCATGGAGAACAGGGCTTTTGGTCACGAGAGCACTGTGTTGCACGAGCTGGCTCACCACCTGTCGGTGAGCGCCGGGCTTCCTGCCACGCCGAGCGGGACGCGCTGGCATGGAGTGGAGTTCCGAGAGGCGATGCTCTTCTTGGTCGGCATCGTGTTGGGGGAACCGGCGGCACTACTTCTTCGCGCCGGGTATCACTCTTCGGGGGTTCGTTGACGGGTGGGGCTACGCCATCCATCGGCCGGCATCGCCCGCGGAGCCCTCCACGAACCTGGAACCACGCACGGTTACGGCCTGCTGACGTGGGCTGCCGCTTTCTCCAGTAGTTCGAGCCGCCGACTAGCCCGTTCGTGCAGTGCCACAAACGATTCACGGGTCGTGTGCGCGGCGGTTTGCGACAGTGGATGGGGTTGTCCACGGAGTGTTCTCAAGCGCCTGAAACGTCCGGCGAGCCTGTCACGAATTCTGTGTAAGTCCGAGATGGACCCCAGCCCACAGGAATCCCGACACATTACCGGCGGGGGCTTCTTGCGACGGCAAGCCCACCTGCGGGGCTTGAATCACCGGATCGGTGACCGTCACCACCGCCGCCGGCTTGGCGCCGGGCGCACCCACCCCCACCCCGGCCGCCGGAACACCGGCATCGAAAATCTGAGGGTCGGTCTCTGGCTCAGCCATGACGGGCTCATCGGCCGCCAGTTCTTCCGATACCGGGTCGATCCCCCACTTCGTCACCACCGCGGCAGATCCCGCACCGGAACCAGTTGGCGCGCCTACGGATTCACGGCCGGACACCTCGACCGCGGGACCCTCAATCGCCGGCGCCGGGGCCGAGCGACCTCGCTCCGACCGCACCCCACCCCAGGGGCACCCTCACCACCGGCATCCGCAACCGGGGAACCCCGATGCCCCCGCAACGCCCCCCCCCCCCGAGGACGAAGAGTCACCGGCCGAGGGGGCGGCCCAGCTGTCCTCGCCCCCGCCACCGGAACGGTCGGCTGCGGCCACCCCGAACCGGTGAACAATGCCAAACCACCAACCCGATCCACAAACGCCGAAGCACCCATTCCCCGAACGCCTTCCGCCGCGCGAACCAAGTGCGCCAACATAAACCTGACGCCCAGGAAAAAGGCAGGGAATGCACAGGATCGGCGATGTTGGGGGTCCCGGGAGGTTTGCCGAGTGGTCAACGCCCGCCATCGAGTCCGCCGGTCGAATCGCCGACGCCGATATCGACCGTGTCGGTGAGAATTCCTTAAGCCAGTCGATGAAAAACGGCAGCGCGTTACCGCGAAGTTCTTCGGGAAACAGTTCGTCGATTTCTTCGTAGCGGGCTACCAGGGTTGAGACAGACTCCGGTGCGCCCGTAGGGGGCTCATAGTTGCCCTTCTCGAAGATGACGGCCGTGTCGACGTGGACCCGCTCGCAGATCACGTTTGGTGGCGAAAGCTCCCCCTGCGCCTGGTGGAGGAGGTTAGCTCGGGCGCGGCATAGTCGCGGTGTCGGTCCGTGCTCCGGTCAGTCCTTGGCAAAGGCGAGCGCTAGTTCTTTCTCGACGTCGACGTAGGGCTGTCCCGAGATGTCGACCACGACACGAGCGATCTCACCGCCGGTGAAGGTGAACGGCGCCTTGTAGGCGCGTGACACCGCGGACCCGGCATTACGTCCGACGCTGAGGCTGGCGCCGGCCAGACCGAACGTCCCTGGATGGGCTTTGACGTCCGTTCGGGATCCGACCGCCTCGTCGTCGATAAAGAGGGTCACGGTGCCGATTGGGGTGTGGCTGTTCTCGACGGCGCCGACACGCTCGTAGCGCACGCCGAAGATGTGCTTGCCCACAGGCGCGGCACTGCAGGACGCTACGGCTTGTTCCTCGTCGCCCATGAAGTTGTAGACGTAGTGCAGGCGGCCGTCCTGGATGAACAGCACGTGCCCGCCGTGCGCGCCGCCCTGTTTGTAAAGCACACCTTCGGCGCCGGCGGTGTCGAGAGTGACCTCGGCGAGCACCGAGAACGATTGGCCACGCGCTTCGACCGCGGCTCCCAGAGCGACTTCAGCGGAGTTGGGGTAGTAGACGAATGACTTCCGGTCGCCTGTCAGGTAAGGACGCCACCGACCCATTGTCTCGAAAATGTTCAAGTCGGCCAGCGGCAAGCCGTTGTATTTCTCGGCTTCGGCAAACCACAGGGCTTTCATTTGGTCAAGCTTGTCAGGCTCCTGGCCGGCCAGATCACGGCATTGGCTGCGGTCTTCATCAATGTGAAACAACTCCCAGCGGTCGTCGTTGAAGTTTGACCACCCAGAAGGAGCGGCGGCGTGCACTGTATTGGCGAACCAACCCTCATGCCATATGCCGCGAGTCCCGAGCATCTCATAGAACTGAGTGTGCTTGCCGGTATCGGCACCCGGGTCGGTCAGGGCTGACACGAAGCTCACCCCGTCGAGTGGCTTCTGGGAGATGCCCTTGACGGTTTCGGGCGGCGTCATGCCGATGAGCTCCAGCACCGTCGGGGTGATGTCGCAGACGTTGGTGTAGTTGTCCCGCACCTCGCCGTGCGCGGGGATGCCGCTCGGCCAGCTGATGATCGCCGGATCTGCGATACCTCCTTCGTGTGAGGCGTAGCGCTTGAACAGCTTGTAGGGCGTGTTGAACGCCATCGCCCACCCGATCGGGTAGTGGTTGTAGGTCTCTGGCTCGCCGAGCTTGTCTAACAGCTTCATGCTCTCTTCGACGGTGTCGATGTAGCCGTTGAAGAACTTGATCTCGTTCACCGACCCGTTGGGGCCGCCCTCCCCGCTGGCGCCGTTATCGGATATGACCACGATGATCGTGTTGTCGAGCTGCCCGGATTCCTCGAGGTAGTCGAGGATGCGGCCCAGTTGGGCGTCGGTGTAGGACATGAACCCGGCGAACACCTCCGCCATCCGGCAGAACAGTCGTCTTTCCTCATGATTGAGGGAATCCCAAGGACGCACCGTGTCCTGCAGCGGCCACGGCTGCCCATTGGGGCCCTTGACGTCGGCATAGGGATTAACCGGTGACAACTCGGTGTCCGCGGGAACTATTCCCATCTTCTTCTGGTTTTCGAGCACTATCTCGCGGTACCGCTCGTAGCCCATGTCGAAGCGGCCGGCATATTTATCGGCCCATTCCTTGAACACGTGGTGCGGAGCGTGGCCAGCACCGGGGCAGACGTAGGAGAACCACGGCTTGTCCGGTGCGATCACCTTCGCGTCACGAATGAATTCGATGGTCTTGTCGGCGATGTCCTTCGACAGGTGATAACCCCCCTCCGGGGTGGCCGGAGGGGTTACCGGATGGTTGTCGTAGACGAGGTCGGGGTACCACTGGTCGGTCTCGCCGCCCAGGAAACCGTAGAACCGCTCAAATCCGCGCGAGAGCGGCCAGTGTCTCTTGGTGCTGGCGAGGTTGGACTCTTCGATTGGGGTCAGATGCCACTTGCCCACGCAATAGGTGTTCCATCCACGCTCCGCGAGCATCTCCGACAGCAGTGCGGTGTCGAATGGAATCCGTCCACTGCAGTTGGGAAAGCCGTCAGTCAGTTCCTCGATCGTTGCCATGCCGACGGTGGTGGGGTTGCGTCCAGTGAGCAACGACGCGCGGGTGGGCGAGCACAATGCGGTGGTGTGGAACTGCGAGAGTCGAACCCCGCGTTCGGCGATGCGGCTCATGGTTGGCATCTCGACAAGTCCGCCGAAGCAGTCCCAGGTGGCGATGCCGGTATCGTCCCAGACGAGGTACAGGATGTTGGGCGCCCCTTCCGACGCCGTCGGAGCCGCATAAGGCCCCCAGTCCGGCTCGGAATCCCGGATATCGAGCTCGATCTTGCCCTTGAATTCCGCCATCTCAACTCCATTTTCCACCGAGCATGCATTCGACGCAGCCGGACACTACACGCTGTCGGGGATGGACGCGGCGATGAAAGAGCGATGGGTCAGTATTAGCTTCTGGACGGGCCCGGCGAAAACGCAACTGCCTGAGATCGTCACTGACGAACGAGAACGCCCCACTCCATCGAATTACCCTCTGCTAAATCGCCGTTTCCACCGGCGGAACCCCGGTTTGGGATTGCTGATCCACGCTCCTCTCTCACGAAAATCAACGTGACCACCGCTGGTGAGCGCGGGGGTGGGTGACCCGGATAAGCAGGTCATCGAGCGGTTGATTGGGTTCGATTGCTCGGCCCAACGTCTTGATCTTCCGTTTGACCCCACTTCGACGCCTGCGGGGCTGGGCGGGCTATTTCCGGGCCGGGGTGTCCTCGGTGTTGACCGTCCTACTGCGTGACGACCACGGCAGCGGGATTCGTCGTTGGCGTTGCCGATGGTCGTTGTTACGGACGATGGTCGTACATCACCAGCGTGCCCACGCACGGCCCGCCCGCCGGTGGAGCCGCCTGTCTCCCACTTCGGCCGCTCAATGACCACCCAACGGCCCAGCAGAGCGCCTCTGAGGGCATCCTCTCCTGCCGGGCAACGCCCGGCCGGTCAGGATGTCCACCAAACGGGGGAAACCCATCCTTCGTTGGAAACTTCCACGACGAATCTAAAGTTCTGGTTGGGTACGGCGCTGCTCGTACTGTACGTCGCCTACCTGATCTACACCGTGCTGGCAGCGGCAGAACGCCCGATTCTGCAACGCTTCACCACGGTGATGCTGTGGTTCGTCACGCCACTGTCGGTTCTGACGTTGAGCACCGTCGTGCACCAGATCGGCCGCCGAGGCTCAGCCACCGCCCAAGGGTGAGCGCGGCACGGTCGCAGCGTCACGCTCACCGGGGCAACCGCGTCCGTGCTCCCGGCAACTCCGGGCTCGCGCCCAGCCGGGCCTGCCGGCCGGCATGGTCCCCGGCCCGCCGCGCGGCCGAGGAATACCCCGCCGACGAACTGGTTACCCGCCAACTGCCGCGCGCCTTGGATTGCGAACGGTAGTGGTCACGCAGTTCGATCTCTTTGTTGCGCAACGCCAGTGCGGTTCCGGGTGCCGTGCTGTTGTCCTGCGCCGCCTCGCGGCGGGCTTGGTCGCGGGCTTCGGAAAGCCGTTGGGCAACGCGGGATCCGAAAGCCAGCTGGAAATTCAGCCGTGCGGTGATGGTCGGGGTCGGGCGGTGCGCACCGGTGGCCAGGTAGGCGTCGCAAGCCCGGACCATCTGCACCACCAGGCTGGCGTACAGCGCATGGCTGGCGTCGATATCCTCGGCGAATCCGTAGGCGTAGACGTAGCTGGAATTCGACGCGACATCGCAGCGCACGTCATTGGCCGCCGCAATCCCGGCGAACAACTGGACGTAGGTGCGAAGTCCGCGTGATCCGGGCTCCCCGATCGTGACGGTGCGCATGCTCGGCACCTGCGCCGCGGTGCGGGTGGTCGAATGTGATCGTGCGACAGCGAGATCGATGGAGGTCGCGGTCGCTAGCCGCTGGGCGGCGGTCATGAACGCCTCAGCCTCGTGCGGGTTGTCGGTGCCCTCGGCCTGTCGCAGCAGCGCGGCGATCCGCGCCAACATCCGGTCGTCGGTCACGCGGTCACTTCCCCACGAACGCGCCGAGTGCGTCGGTCAGCTGTGCCGCCAGCGGATCCTGCTTGGCGTAATTGGCGATGCTGTCACTGGCGTCGTCACGCAGCACATGGTTGACCCCCTTGAGCCGCACCAGATCCAGTGCGGTGTGCGCCAGCGCATCGGCCAGCGGGGTGATCGACGAGCACGGCGACTGTGCGTCGGAGTCCGAGCAGGTGAGCAGCACCGGAGTTCCGGCGGGGATGCGGGCGGCGAGATCGAGCGGGTCGATCGCGTCGGCCTCCTTGACCGCCTTGACGTTTCCCGGGTTGACGATGGCACTCAAGCCCTCGGGCAGCTTGTCGGGAACGGTTCCCGAGGCGCGCACCTGCCCAACAGCCGCCTTCCATGCGGCGAGCACCTCATCGCCCTGCTGCCGGGTCTTGGTTCCGTTGCGGACGCCGGCGGCGATATCGGCATTGACCCGATCGGTGATGAGATCCAGATAGCGGGCGGTGAGCGGCTGCAGCAGGCCCAGCGAGTGGATCTTCGGTGCACCGGGAGCGGTGTCGTCGGCCAGTGCCATCGCGTGAATCGTCCCCTCCCCCAGCGCATACACCGAAATGCGGTCGGTGGCGGGCTGCCCGGCCAGCAAACGCACCGCGGATTTGGCGCCGGCGGTGAAGACGGCGGTGCCGACGTCTGTGGGCTTGTCGGCGTGCGGGCCCAGCCCCGTCTTGCCGGTTCCCACTTTGTCGTAACGCAGCGTCGCCACCCCGTGATCGGAGAGGAACTGGGCCAGTTGGCGCATGTTGCCGATCGGGCCGGCGACGTTGTTGTCGCCGTTGCGGTCGGTCACGCCGCTCTCCGAAATCAGCAGCGCCGCCGGGCCTTTGGCGTCGCCGGACAGGTGCCGGTAGGTGCCGTGCAGAGTCAGGCCGTCGGCTTCGAACGTCACCTCCTCGTCCACCCACGTCCGTTCTTGCGACGCAGTGCGGGAGCACCCGACCAGCAGCAGCACAACCGCCAGCAGTGCCGTCAGCAGCCGTGTCATAGCCGAGTGGTGATCCACTCGACGACGTCGTCGAGTACCCGGTCCCGTTCCGGCTCGTTGAAGACCTCGTGGAACAGGTCGGGATAGATCTTGAGTTCGACGTCGTGGGAACCGACGTGTTCAACGAGACGACGGCTGCCCTCGGCGGCGACAAGCTTGTCCTCCTCACCGTGCACCACCAGCAGGGGTGCGGTGATGCCCGGTGCCAGCAGGTGCATCTTCTCGCCGATCACCAAGAGCGCCTTGCCGATTCCGGCAGGCACCTTGCCGCGGTAGACCAGCGGGTCGGCCTTGTAGGCGGCCACCACGTCCGGGTCGCGGGAGACGTGATCGGCGTTGATGGCCTCGATCGGCAGATTGGGGAAGATCGAACCGATGGCCTTGCCGACGATGGCCTTGGCCTTGGAGACTCCCTCGTGCGCCGCGATCGCCGGGCCGGACAGGATCATCAGGTCGTAGTCGTCGGAGTGCTGGACGCCGTAGGCGAACACGATGCCGCCGCCCATGCTGTGGCCCAGCACGACCACCTTGAGGTCAGGGTTCTCCTCCCTGGCGATCTTCACCAGTTCGCGGTAGTCGGAGACGAACTCCTTCATGTGCCGTACCCGCACCCGCTTGCCGCCGGCGCGGCCGTGGCCCCGATGGTCGAGCGCGTAGGTCGCCAGGCCGGCCTCGCCGAACCGTTCGGCGACGTGGTCGTAGCGGCGGGCATGCTCGCCGTAGCCGTGCGCCAGGACGACCACGGCGCGCACCTCGCCCGCCGGCCGCCACACGTCGTAGACGATGGGTACTCCGCCGTGCCCGGGGAACGTCCGTTCGATCCGTTCGATGGCCATTCAGCGAGCCTAACGGCCGGGCCGTTTAATTTTAATCAAGCCCAGAGGCCGGGCCGCTCAATCAATCGCTGCCCACGATCTCCTGAGCGATCGCCGCGACCCGGGCGTTCGCCGCCACGTCGCTCCGCGACCGGACGTAGACGCCGATCGGTGCCGGCGCGACGACGACACCGACGATGAACGGCAGGAACGGGTAACCACCGAGTCGAATACGGCTGATTCCGTTCGTGATCCGCACGCGACGCAGCATTGACGGCGCTGTTACAAATGTTGACAGTGATACGGATGTGGCTATGGTGGGGTGGGTTCGCCACTCACCGTCCGCAAGAGGCCGTTCCCCATGCCGCTTCCTCGCATCGGCCGTTTCAGTGCCGCCGTCGCCGTCCTGATGTTGGCGTGCGCCACTAACGACCCCTGTGCGCAGGCCGCGGCGCAGGACCAACTTGCGCAGGCGATCGCGAACACCCGCGGCAGTTATCTGGTCTACAACTTCGGCCCGGGATTCCCCGCACCGATGCGCAATGCCGTCGGCGACTGGTACGAAATGACCATCGGCGGTCGGCTGATGGTACTCAAGGGCGCCGCCGCGCGGCTGGCACCGAGGCTGTTGGTCGACACCCACCAAGGCGCCCAAGCCCGGTGTGAGCGCACGCCCGGCGCCCGTACCGCCGAAGGGCTGCCCCAGTCAGCGGAAACCTTTACGCCTCAACAGGCGTGGCAACTGCTCGGCCAGCCGACCATCGCGGTGAACGCCAACTTCTTCGACGTCCGGCCGCAGCGCGGCGGCTCCTGGAAGGTCACCGGTTGCAGTTCCCCGTTGGGCGCCTACATCGACAACACCGGCGATCTGGGCAAGACCAACATGGCGGTGACCGGGACACTGGCCTATGCGGGCAAACAAGCACTGTCCGGGGGCGACGAAGTGTGGACCGCGATGAGCACCCTGATCCTGCCGGTGCACGGAGCGCCCTACCTGGTGACGCCCTCGGATGCCCGCGACTACGACGCGGCGGCGCCGGTGATCTCCGGCCTGGTCGACAAGGACACGAAATTCGTTGCGGTATCTGGCTTGAAGTTGCTTGCACCCGGTGATGACCGGCAGTTGAACGACACCGGGAAGCCCGCCGCCCGGACGGCCATCGGCTATACCGCCGGCAAGGACGAGATGTACGTCTTCCAGGGTGGCCACTACAACCCCGACCAGATCCAGGATCTGTTCCGCGGTCTCGGTGCCGAGACCGCCCTGCTGCTCGACGGCGGCGGGTCGTCGGCCATCGTGCTGCGCCGGGACAGCGGCGGCATGTGGGCCGGCGCCGGGTCGCCGCGCGGCAACTGCGACACCATTCAGATGCTGTGCGACGCCGGCGAACGGGCGCTGCCCGCCTGGCTCGCCTTCGACTGACGCCGGCTCCGCCGGGCTTCGACTGACGCCGGCTCCGCCGGGCTTCGACTACAGCGCTACATCCCCAGCTTGGGGGTCAGGTCCAGCGACGTCACGGTCGTCATTTTGGTGACCCGCCAATCCCGGCCGTACCGCTTCAGTTCCAGCCGGTAGGACAGGTATTTCATGGACGAGATGTTGTTGCTCTGCGGGGACGTCGACGTCGTGTTGGTGTAGACGATCGCGGTGGCCTCGTTCGCCTCCGGCCGCAGGGACTCCACGGCTGCGCCGACCACCTTGGTGCTGCTGGTCACCTTGGCCTGCTTGTTGGTCGCCGCGATGGCGTCGACGTACTTGCGGTACTGCTCCTCGAAGTCGCCGCCGAGGTAGCGCGACGAACGGTCGGGCAGCTTGTCCATATCCTCCGGGGTGTAACTCCAGAGCGTGTTGATGGCGTCGGCGGCGGTACGGGCGATCGTGAGCTTGGTGGCGACGGTGGCCCGGTCCATCAGATACGGTCCCGCCGTCGCGCCGGCGAACGCTCCAGCCGCGACGAACGCCCCCACCGAGGCCATTGCCAGCTGCTTCTTGTTGCCGGAGAACCACTCTCGCGCCGTCGTGCGCTTCTTGACCGGACGTTTGCGTCCCGGCCGCTTCTTCGCCGCCGGCGCATCCTCGGGGGCCTCGACAGTCGTCTCGTCAGTCGGCTCGGCGGCCGTCTCGGCGGCGGGTTCGTCGGATTCGACCGCCGTCTCGTCGCTCACAGCACTTGGATCAGGTCGCTGACCTTCCACTGGTCCCCTTCCTTGACGGCCGTGACCTCCCAGCGGCTGGGACTCTCGACCTTCCTGCCGTCGGGCATCTTCGTGGTCATGTTCGCCACCGCGATGACGTTGACGCTGTCGTCCGGATTCCACCGCTCGATGCCGATCTCCTGGACCGTCCCGACACCGGGCTCGGCCTGCGCGACCTGGATCACGACCTGATTCATTTTGTCGGAGTAGAGCTTTGCGAAGTTGCCGGTTCCCAGCGAGAGAACCTTGTCGGCGTAGGCGTTCGCGTTGAACGGATCCGGCGAGGTGTACTGGGTGACGAACGAGCGGACGAAGTCGATCACCGCGGCGTTGCGGATGTTCGTTCGCGACGCGGTGAGGCTGGTGGTGAACACGAACGCGCTCAAGGCTAGCGCCGCCACCAGAGCCACGGCGGCCAGTGGCGCCGCCAGGGACAGCGGCCGGCTGCGCGGTCGCTGCACCGGCATGCGCAGCGCAGACGGCTGGCCGGTCTCGATCCGGCGGCGCGGGCTCATCGGCCACCTGCGCTGGGTTTGGGCGGGGCGGGCTTAGCCGGGGCGGTCTGCGCCGGCGCCGGTTTCTGTGCCGACGGCGTCTGCGGGGCGGGCTTGTCGGGAGCCGCGGGCTTGTCCGGCGCCGGCGCCGGCGCCGGCTTGGGTGCGGACAGCACGCTCAGATTGGACACCAGCCAGCGGTCGCCGTGCTTCTCATACTCGGCCCGCACCGAGGCGGTGACGAAGCGCTGGGTGGCTCCCGCGCCGCGCTGACCCTGCAGCATCAGCAGCATGGCGGCGCGGTCCTGCGACGACGACAACACCGCGCCGTTGCTGACCCAGTAGGTGTTGTCGACGAGGCCGTTCTTGCGGACCGCCTCCTGCTGGGTAACCAACTCCGGCCGGTAACCCTCGGTGACCAGCGTCTGCGCCCGGGCGAAGTCGTCGTTGGCCGTTTTCACGGTGTAGCTCAGCATGTCGGTCACCACAGTGGGACCGTCCTCGGCGATCGACGCGCGCGCCTTGTTCAATGCCTGCTGGTGCCGGTAGACCAGGGCGTATCCCAGCCCGGCAACCAGCAGCGACAGCGCCGCCGCCGCGCCGATCACCCGGGTGGCCAGGGCGCGACGGTCGGGATACTCACCGGGAACCTGGTGCACCTCGGTGCCGGCGATCCGGTCGGCGAACGTCCGGCCGCGGTCGTCCAGCAGCGGCCACAGCCAGCCCAGGCAGAACGGCAGCGTGTCGGCCAGGTGGGCCACATCCCGCAGCAGCAACCGCCACGGGCTGACCTGTCCGCCGTCCCGGTCGACCACCGCGATCCCGGTGACCGCGCGACCGAGACTCCACCCGGTGTTGGCCGGCAGCACATAACGGTTGATCGCGACGGCGATCAGGACGACGGCGGCGAACACGAACAAGACCCACCCCAGCCAGCCGCCGCGCGGTGCCGACCAGCCGACTAGCAGTAAGGTCGCCACCACCGCCATCCCGAGCAGCACGTCAATGGCGAACGCGGCGGCACGCTGCCACCAACCAGCCAGCGGCGGGTCACCCTGCGACTCGGCGTGCTCGGTGGTGTCAGCGGCTTCGTCGAGCCCTGCCGTCACTTGCTCACCGGTTCGATGTTGTCGATTTTGTATGTTCCCCCGTCGGGCACCATGCGCACCCGCAGGCGGTAACTCAGCTCCTGGTTCAGCTGCTGGTCATTCGACATCGCCACCCGGGTGGCCACCAGTACGTCGATGGAGCCGTCCGGGTTGTGCTTCTCAGCAGCCGCACGCATGTGAGAGATCTTCACCTGCGCGTTCACCGTCTGATAGGCGTCCGCGAGCAGCCCGCCGTACATATTCGCCTGGGTGGCGAAGGTTTCGGTGGAGCACTCGACGATCTTGCGCTGGTTGTCCGCCATCGCCTTCACATCCGGTGCCTGGGTAGCGGTAATGCAGTCCTTGGCGGCAGCCACCGCGATGGCCTCGTCGCGTTCGGCCGCTGCGCTGTGCCGATGACCGATCAGGGCCAGCACGCCGGCGATCGTCAGCACGAGAGCCGCTACGGCCAGTCCAGCAATCACCCCGGCCGGCCAGCGACCGGATAACAGCCGGGACTGCGCTACCGAATCACCCGTCTCGTCAACGGTGAGTGGCGGGGTTGGGGTCAGCTGACCGGAGCCAGCATCTCCTTCCATCCGTCGTCTCCTGTGGTCGTCGAGTTCTTGACGGTGTACTTCGTACCATCCGGACCGGTGATCTCGCCCGCCGCGGCGTTGTAAGTGGCCGACATCTTCGTTGCCGGAGTGTACGAGCACTGGCCGGGTTGCGGCCAGCCCGGCTGCACGCCTCGGATGTCGACACCGGCCGCCGGATCGGCACACTGCACCGCACCCTGGCCCGGCGTGGACACCGGGTCGCTGATCGGCGCTTTCGGCGGTGGCAATAGATCGGCCGGAAGCGGGTTCAGTCCGTTGTTGATCGTCGGGGCCGGCATCACCGTGCCCGGGTTGACCGGCTGATCGCAGGCGGCACCCGGAGCAGGGCAGGTCAGGATCTGGTTCGGGTCACCGATCCACGGGTTGGTGCCCAGCGGCACGTACGGCTCGTTGCTACGGCACTCCATCGGGGTGGCGGCGCGCTTGCCGGGTACGTCGACGCACGGGATGTTGCGGGCGCCGCGCACCACGTTGGCCGGGGTCTCCTGCGGGATCTTGCAGTACAACCCGTCCTCGACCGGCTTGACGCTGGTGTCCGCCGGGGAACGCCACTGCGGTGCCGGCAGGAAGCCGGTGAGGCAGGGTGCCGGCTGGTTGATCGACAGCCCCAGGTCCAGCGACGCCTCGCCCTTGAACGGTGCTGCGATGGCCTCGCCGGCAGCCGGCGCCTGTGGCAGCAGCACCAACGCCTGCTCGACGCCCTTGTTGTAGCGCTTGAGCATCTCGACGATGATTTCGAGGTTGGCCAGCGTCTGCGGCAGCGCGTCTTTGACGTCGACGAACAGCGTGTTGAGTTGCTGTGCGGTCGGGGCGCCCTGCGCCAGGATGCTGCGCAGCGCCGGATCCTGATCCTTCAGTTGGCCGGTCAGCGTGTTGAGGTTCCTCGCCCACTGATAGATGGCCGCGGAGGACTGCACCTGGCTGTCCAGGATCGGCGGGGTGTTGTCGACGATGGAGTTTATGTCACCGATGTTGTCGTTCAGGGCCCCGACGAACGTGTAGGTGTTCTGCACCAGGCTCTGCAGCGTCGGCCCCAGTCCCCCGACCGCCTGGGCGGTCTCGTCGAGCAGGTTGGGAATCTTCCCGGCGGGGATGGCCGCCAGCGCTTCGTTGGCCGCGTCCAGAGCCGGGCCGATCGGCGTCGGGATGGTGCTCTTGGTCATCGTCTGACCGGGCTTGAAGTGCTCGTCGGCGTTGCCGCTGGGCGACACCATGTCGATGTACTGCTCACCCACCGCGGTCACCGAGTGCACGTTGGCGCTGGCGTCGGTCGGGATCTTGTACTTGTTGCTGATGCTGAGAGTGGCTTGCGCCCCGGTCTCGGTCGGCTGCACGTCGGTGACCCGGCCGATAGTGACGCCGCGGTAAGTGACATTGGCCGTCTTGTACAGGCCTCCGGCGGCCGGCAGCTCGACCTTTAGCGGATATTGCCCGATGCCGGCCATAGCCGGCAGGCGCAGGTAGAACACGCTCAAGGCCAACAGGGCGGCGACGGTGAGCGCCAGGAAGATGAACAGCTGGGTCTTGATGAAACGGGTGAGCATCATGTCGTCTGAGTCCTCACTCGCCACGCTCGACGAAGGGTCCGCCGCCGTCGGTCATGTTCGGGTGCGGGGTGAACCGCACGTCCGGGATCATCGTGCTCGGATCGCGGCCCCACGACTGCTCCAGCGCCCGCAGCATGCCTTGCACACCGGTGCCGGTGAGCAAGCCGTTATCCAGCGCACTCAGCGTCGCGTCGAGGTTCAGCGAGAGGTTGATGTAGTCGCCGCGGATCACCTTAGGAATGTTGTCCAGCGGGTAGGGGTTGGTGACGATCAGGCGCAGAGCGTCGAGCAGGTACGGCGCACCGCGGCCCAACTGGACCAGCGGACGCTGCAGGATGTCGAGGTTGGTGCGCAGGTCCGGAGAGGCCGCCGCCAGCGTCTCGCCGGTGACCTTGTTGAACCGCCCGAGCGCCACCACGGCGTCGGCGACCTTGTCGCGGGAGTTGGCCAGATAGCTGGCCAGCGGCGGGAGGTCGACGAGCAGCCGGTCCAGCGTTTCGTTGCGCTGAGCCACGTAGGCGAACAGGTTGTTCGTCGACTCGATGGCTCGCGCGATGTCTTCGCGCTGCTTGGCCAGTTCCGCGGTGAACACGTCGAGCTTGGTCAGGAAGGCACGAATCTGCTCGGCGTTACCCGTCAGCAGGTTGTTGACCTCGTTCTGGATGATCTCCAGGTTCGGGATGCCGCCACCGCGCAGCACCGTGGCGACACTGGCCAGAGTGCGCTCGACCGTCGGGAATGCCGAGGTGCGGTCCAGCGGGATGGTGGCGCCGCTACGCAACAGCTCCGACGACGGGTTGTCAGGCGTGGCCAGCTCGACGTGTTGGGTACCCAGGATCGAGCTCTGGCCGATCTTCGCGGTGGCGTTGGCCGGCAGCTTCACCGCCGGGTCGACGCTCAGCGTGAGCGTCGGGACCCAGTCCTTGAGCTCGATCTTGCGCACCGTGCCGACGAACACGTCGGCCACCCGGACCCGGCTGTTGACGTTGAGCGCCAACGTGTCCGGGATCTGGACATAGATGGTCTTGGCGCCCTTCTCGCTGCCGGGCCCCAAGTCGAGCGGAACGTTGGCGATGCCTTTCCACCCGCAAGAGGTCAGCACCAGCGCGGTAGCGCCGAGCACCAGTCCGCGCCGCCCGAAGCGGCGGGCACGGTTAACGTATGAACTCACTGTCCAGCCCCCGTTTCAGCAGGTAGAGCGGGCGGTGCGGGCATCGGGGGCGCCATTGGACCCGGCATGTGTGCGTTCGCCGGAGCGGCCGGAGCGACCGTCCCAGGAGCGGGCGGGCCGATCTGCTGAGAGACCGGCAGCGGACCGGGCACCACGTCCGGTCCCGGCGCGGGGACCGGCGGAGCCGGCGGATACCACGGCGGCGGCAGCGGGTTGAGCTGGTCGTAGGAGTTCGACGGCGCACCACCGCGCGGTCCGGCCGCCGGGTAGCCCGTCGGATCCGGTCCGCCCATCAACGACGCCAGCGAGTCCGGCGTGAGCATGTTGGCGGTGAACGGCTGCACCTGCAGACCCTGCATGCCCGGGGCGACGATCCAGCCCTGCTCATGGTTGCCGTGCGAGAACAGGGTGTCCCGTGACCACACGCCGGGGACGGTGGTGTCCTTGTAACCCGGCGGCGGACGCAGCCGCTCCTCGGAGTACGCGACGTACTTCGGCAGGGTTTCGGCGGTGGAGAACTGGTTCACCCCGAACGGCGGCGAGTTGAACTTGGTCGCGTCCAGGATCGGCGCGAGGTACTCGGCGCACAGTTCGGCGGAGTCCTGGTAGCCCAGCCGGCTGCCCGCCTGGATCGCGCTGCACAGGAACTGCATCGGGTTGGCCCAGTTGGCGACCGCCGGGATCGCGACGATGGCGCCGTGCGTCGGGTGATAGATCTGGTTGACGTTGGCCGACAGCGTCGGGTAGACGTGCAGCGCCGTCTCGAGGCCGTTGCGGGCGTCCGGCTGCATGAGCGCGTTGGTCACGTCGGCCAGGTTATTGATGTCCTTCGACAGCAACGACCCGTTGTCGTTAACGAACTGGTGTGCGGTCTTGAGCAGTTTGTCGATCTCTTGCACCGCGTTGGCCACCTCCTGGTCGGAGTTGGTCAGCAGGCCGGTGAACTGCGCGAGGTTGTTATTCAGGGCGACGAACTGCTGGTCGCTCTGGTGCAGGGCGTTGACGAACACCGCCAGGCTCTTCGTGGTCGCGAACAGGTCGCCGCGGCCCTCGTTGAGGGTGGCGACGGCGTCCGAGAGCGCCTTGAAGGTCGCGTTGATGTCCTTGCCCTTGCCGTTCATCGCGTCGGCCAGGGAGTCCACGATGTTGCCCAGGGCACCCTTGTCGCCGGGCTTGCCGCTACCGCCCTCGGGGCCGAGTTCCTTGACCAGCTTGTCGAGCTGCTGGCGGATGTCATCCCACTCGACCGGAACGCGGGTGCGCTCCAGCGGGATGACGGCGTTGTCGGCGAGGACCGGACCCTGGGTGTACGGCGGGTCCAATTGGAGGACACGGGAGGCCACGACGGTCGGGTTCAGCACCGACGCGATGGCGTCGGCCGGCACCTTGTACTTGCTGTCGTAATGGAAGTTGACCTTCATCCGGTCGCCGGCGGGCTCGATGCTGTCGATGGCGCCGACCTTCACACCCATGATCTGCACACGGTCGCCCGGGTACACCGCGAGAGTGTTGTCGAACAGCGCGCTGACGTTGGTCTGCGTCGCCTTCTGGTACATCCGGTAGCCGACGAACACCGCCAGCGCCGCCAGCAGTGCCACGACGGTGGTGATGATCACCCCGGCGCGGGACACCTTATTGAGCGTCACGTTACGAACCGACATCGGTTACTGCCCTCCCGTGTCGACGGGTGCGACGGTTGACTCGGCTGATCCCGGTGCAGGTCCGACCGGAACGGTCCGGGCTCCCGGGGGGCCGGGAGCGAAGGCCGGAGCGGGTGCACCGGGCACCAGCGGCCCCGGCTGTCCGGGTACCGCGGCAGCCGGAACTCCATGGTTGGGCACGGCGGCGGCCGGGTTCGGCGGGGCGATCACCACGTCCGGCGGTCCGAAGCCACCAGGCACCGGGCCGTAGGGACCCTGGGTGGCCGCGGCGCAGGGCAGCGGGTTGCCCGGCGTGCCGACACCGCCGAGGCCCGGCGTGTAGGAGCACGGCGAACCGGGCTGGATGGCCGGGCCCGGGTGATCCGGGGTGCCTTCCAGCAACTGCGGACCCGGCGCGGGTGCGCCATTGGGCTGAGCCTGGCCATTCGGATCGGGGAACTTCGCTGCGGGCAGTCCGGCGTTGCGCCAGAACTCCTCCGGATCGATCCCGCGCTTCTTGAACGCTGCGTCGACCCAGGGCTGGATGATCTGGTACGGCAGAATATTGACCAGCAGCGTCTTGAAGTACGGGCCGGAACCGATGGCCTCGGTCAGCGAGCCCATGAACTTCGACGCCGTGACGATCGAGTACGCCAGATCCTCTTTGTGCTTGGCCAACTCGTCGCTGATGGTCTGCAACTGGGTCAGCACGTTGGTGAGGTTCGGGTTGTCGTTAACAAACCCGGAGAACTGCTGGGACACCGCGGTCACGTTCTGCAGCAGAACGTCCACCTCGGCACTGCGCTGGTTCACCGCGGCGAGCAGCACCCCGGCGTTGACCAGCAGCCGGTTGATCTGCTCACTGCGGTTGCCCAGCACACTGGCGACCTTGTTGGCCTGGCTGAGCAGATCCTTGAATTCCTTGTCGCGCTTGCCGATCGTGTCGGAGAACCGCGTGACGCCCTGCAGGGCCGCCTTGAGCTCCGGCTTGCTGGCATCGAGGGTCTCGGTCAGCACGTTCAGCGACCGACGGACCGCCGTGAGGTCCCACTGGGCGGTGTTGGTGGTCAGATCGGAGAACGCGTCGTAGAGCTGGTAGGGCGTGGTGCTCTGGTCCAGCGGCAGTGTCGCGCCGACGCCCAGCGGCTTGCTGCCGCGCGGGTCGATCTCCATCACGCGCTTGCCGAGGATGGTGTCGGTGCGGATGGACAGCCGGCTGTCCTGGCCGATGCGGTAGTCGCCCAGCGTGAAGCCGACCTTGACCCGATCTCCGTCGATCTTCAGCGACTTGATCTGCCCGACGTCGTAGCCGCTGACACGAACCTTGTCGCCGGGTGCGGCGCCGGCCGAGTCGGCGAAGTACGCGTAGTACATCGGCCTCGCGAACAGCATCGGGACGCTGGCGAAACTCTGACCCACGGCCACTACCATGACCAAGATCAGCAGGCCCAGCAGACCGACGCGGATCCTGTTGGATCCCTGCAACGTCATCATTGCGGCGTGCACCTTCCCGTCGGCTGCTTGGTGATCCGGACCTTGCGAACCGGGCCGCCGGGCTGCAGGCCGTTCAACGTCAGGGTGAGGTCGCAGAGGTAGAAGTTGAAGAAGTCGCCATAGACACCGCCGGCTCGCCCGATGAGGTTGATCGCCAGCGGATACTCCGAGAGCAGCTTGTCCAGCTTCGCCGGGTCGTCGGCCAGAGGCTGCTGAATGGTCTCCAGCTTGCCGATGGTCTGCTGCAGCAACGGGCGGTCCTCGGCGAGCAGGCCGGCCAGGGTCCCGGAGCCGTTGCTGATATCGGCGATGGCTCCCGCCAGCGGGTCAGCCCGGTTCTTCAGGCCGGTGACCAGGATCTCGAGATTGGAGACGGTCGAGTCGAACTCCTGCTGATGCTTGTTGACCGTGCCCAGAACGGTGTTGAGGTTGGTGATGACCTCGCCGATGGCCTGATCCCGGTCGGCCAGGGTCGACGTCAACGCCGCGGTCTGGCTGAGGATGTTGGCGACGGTGCCGCCCTGACCCTGGAACACGGTCACCAGCGACGTCGCGATGTTGTTGACCTTCTCCGGGTCCAGCGCCTTGAAGAGCGGCTTGAAGCCGCCGATCAGGGCGTCGAGGTCGAGAGCCGGCTGGGTGCGGGCCACGGGGATCAGCCCGCCCGGCGGCAGCACCCTATCCATGCCGTCGCCGGTGCCACGGTCGAGATTGACGTAGCGCTCACCGATCAGGTTGGCGTAGCGGATCTGGGCGCCGGTCGACTGGTAGAGCGGCAGCGACTTGTCGACGTTGAGCGTGGCGACCACGCGCTGTCCGCCGTCGAGCAGCTTGACCGACTTGACCTTGCCGACCTCCACGCCGCCGGCCCGGACGAATTGGCCGGCCTTCAGACCACTGCCGTTGGTGAACTCAGCTTCGTAGGTGTAGAACCGCTGGAACCGCAGCTGCCCGAACACGACGATGAGCAGCGCGGAGCACAACGCGAGGATGATCGACACGAGGGCGAGTTTGATCGCCGTTCCTTTGATGCTCATGGGTTGATCGTGTTCTCCCCGACCTGACGTCCCCAGACGTACTCGTTAAGAAGCGGCTGTCCGAGCTCGAAGTGGTTGTACGGCGCGAGTGAAACGCCGGTATCGGTGACCAGGGTCGGCGCGGGCCAGAAGTCCCGGGTCACCTTCTGCCAGCAGCCCGGCGCCCCACCCGGGCCGCCGCGGGCGTTCACCCGGGGCAGGTTGTCCGGATAGACGTAGGGGTTGGGTGCGCCGATGAGTTCGGCGTGGTCGGCCAGGGAGTAGCCGTTGCCGCCGAAGCCGTCCAGCGCGCCGGGCAGGAGCTCGGCGTACTTGCGGAGCATGCAGGCAATCTCAGGGCTGTAGGTGTTCAGCAGCCGCGAGGTCGGCACCAGGTCGGACATGGCGCGCACCAGATACGGGGCGCCACGCTCGAACACCTCGGCGCCGGTGTTGCCGAAGCCGATCGCGCCCAGCAGGGTGGCGTCGAGGTCGCCCTGCTGGTCGTTCAGCGTCCGAACCGTGGTCAGCGCATTGTCCAGCGAGTCCCAGAAGTCCGGGCCGGCAGCGGTGTAGAGGTCGGCGACGTCGGCGAGGCGCTGCATGCCGTACTGCAGGCGCGGCAGCCGCGGGTTGAGGTTGTCCAGGGCGACGTTGGTCTTCACCAGCGTCTCGCCAAGCTTGCCGCCCAGACCGGTCAGCGCCTCGGCCGTGGCCGACAGCGTGAGGTTGAGCTTCACCGGGTCGATCTTCTCGGCGAGATTGGTGATCGTCTCGAACACGGTGTTGAACTCGGTGGTCACATTGCGCGCGTCGATGGTGTCGTTGCTGGTGATGTGCTGGCCGACCGGGTTCTTCGGGCTCGACAGCGAGACGTACTTGTTGCCGAAGATCGTGGTGGCCTGGATCTCGCCTTCCACGTTGGCCGGGATCAGATGAAGGAACTTCGGATCGACCTCGAGGGAGAACTTGGCCGCCTCTTTGCCGTCCACCTCCGTCGGCTCGATCTTGGCGACCCGGCCGATGGCGACGCCGTTATAGGTGACCTTCGCATTGGGGTCCATCACCAGGCCGGCCCGGGACGACAGCATCGTCAGGGGGGTCTTGGGCTTCAGCGTGCCGCGGAACTGCAGGATCACGAACGTCAGGATGACGGCGGTGATCAGAAGCAGGACCAGGCCGGCCAGCTTGAGCGGCGGCGTGCGCGGGGGATTAAGAGGAGCTGTCATCGCTACACCGTCAGGTTGAAGTTCGGGTCGGTGCCGTACAGCGCCAACGAGGCGAACAGAACAACGAACTGAATCAGCACCAGCGAGGCGCGCATCGACTTGCCGACCGCCTCACCGACGCCCACCGGGCCGCCACTGGCGTTGTAGCCGAAGTAGCAGTGGTTGATCATCACCACGAACGAGATCATGATGACCTCGATGAACGACCAGAACACGTCGTTCGGTCGCAGGAACGTGTGGAAGTAGTGGGCGTAGGTTCCCGACGACTGCCCGTAGAGCACCGTCGTCGTCAGCTGTGCCGCGAGGAACGCCATGATCAGCGACATCGCGTACAGCGGGATGATCACGATGCTGGCCGCGACGAGCCGGGTGGACACCAGATAGGAGATGGACTTGATGCCCATCACCTCCAGGGCGTCGATCTCCTCGGAGATCCGCATGGCACCTATCTCCGCGGTCGCACCGGCCCCCACGGTGGCAGCCATAGACTGACCGGTCACGATCGGGGCGGTCAAGCGGACGTTGACCATGGCGGCGAGGAAGCCGGTGAACGCCTCGACGCCGATATTGCCCAGCGAGGCGAAACCTTGGATGGCGATCAGTGAGCCGGCAGACAAGGTGATGAAGCCGACGATCGCCACCGTGCCGCCGACAACGGCCATCGCGCCGGCGCCCATGCCGACCTCGGCGATCAGCCGGATGATCTCCTTGCGGTAGTGCACGATCGCGTGCGGAATCTCCCGCATCGACTCGATCGCGAACCAGCCGACCTTGCCGGTGCTGTCGAGAAACTTGCCCGGCTTCTTGGCCAACTTGCCGGAGTCGAACTTGGGGAACCGGGACGGGGCCGCCGTCTTCGGTATCGCCGTCGCTGTCGCCATCTAATGCCCCGTTCCGAACCGCACGCCGATGGTGGTGAAGATGACGTTAACCGCAAACAGGGCGACCACGCAGAGCACCAGGGTCTCGTTCACGGCGATCCCGACGCCCTTCGCGCCGCCGCCGACCGTCAGCCCGCGGTAGCAGCCGACCAGCCCGGCGATCAGACCGAAGGCGACGGCCTTGGCGATCGCGATGATGACTTCGGGCAGCCCGGTGATGAGGGTCAGGGTCTGCAGGTAGGCGCCGGCGGAGATGTTCTGCAGGAACACCCCGAAGATGAAGCTGCCGACCAGGCCGATGACGATCACAGCGCCGTTGAGTAGGACGGACACCAACGTCGCCGCTGCCACGCGGGGCACCACCAGCCGGTGGATCGGGTCGATCCCAAGGACCTCGAGGGCGTCGATCTCCTCGCGGATGGTTCGCGCTCCGAGATCCGCGCAGATGGCGGTCGAGCCCGCGCCCGCGACCACCAGCACAGTCACCAGCGGCCCGAGCTGGGTCACCGAGGCCAGTGCCGCACCGGCGCCGGACACGTCGGCCGCGCCGAACTCGGTGAGCAGCAGGTTGAAGATGAAGATGATGAGCACGGTCAGCGGGATCGACATCGCGAAGGTCGGCAGCAGCGACACCGTCATCAGGAACCAGCTGAACGAGATGAACTCTTTCCACTGGAACGGCCGCGCCAGCGCCTTGGCAGTGAGCACGCACATCTTGAAGAAGCCGCCGAGGGCCTGCATGGGCCCGTTGAAGCGTTCACGCAGGAAACTGGTCGATGCCGTCACAGCTCGGCCTCCACGCCGGGAGTCAGCCGGACACCGCGGCGTGAGGGTAGGTAGTTCGGCACGCACCCCTCCTTAGGACCGAGCAAACGCAATCTGGGCCATCCTCACATGATCAAGTGAGTTGGACCACAGGAATGTACCCGATGGCGCGAAGCCGTCACATTCGGACGTCACGTTTGGCCGCCGTCCACTGGGCCCGTTCCGCCGAAACGAACTCTCAACTCGGTTTTCATGACTTTCCCGGCGGGGTTTCGCGGCAAGGCCTCCACAATCTCCAGCACTTTCGGGTGCTTATAGCGCGCCAGTTGCTCGTCGAGGAACTCGCTGAGATCCTCCAGTCGCAGGTCAGGCTGGCTGACCGCGGCAACCGCGACCGGCACCTCGCCCCATTTCTCGTGCGCGCGGCCGATCACGGCCACCTCGATGATTGCCGGGTGGCCGGCCAGCACATTCTCGACCTCGGCGCAGTAGATGTTCTCCCCGCCCGAAATGATCATGTCTTTCTTGCGGTCGACCACCCAGATGTAGCCGTCCTCGTCGCTGCGCACGAGATCTCCGGAGTGGAACCATCCACCGGTAAACGCCTCCGCGGTGGCATGGGGCTTGTTCCAGTACCCCGCCATGAGAGTCGGTGCGCGATAGACGATTTCGCCGACCTCACCGACCGGCACGTCATTCATCTCCTCGTCGACGATCCGCGCGGCGACCGTCGGGATGACCTTGCCCACCGAGCCGAGTTTCCGGATGGCGTCCTCGCCGAGCAACATGCAGGTGACCGGTGACATCTCGGTCTGGCCGAAGGCGGCCAGGATCCGGCAGCCCGGAAAGGTTGCGGACATTTGCCGCAGCAGGGTGTCTGACGCCGGCGCGGCACCCCAGGACAGGTTGCGCAGGCGCAGTTCCCGCGGCCGGGCCTGTTGCTCCGCGCATACCGCCTGCCACTGGGCCGGCACCAGGAAGATGCCGCTGACCTTCTCGGCGGCCAGGACGTCGAGCAGATCGGCGGGGTTGAATGCACCCAGCGGATAGATCACCGTGGGAATGCCCAGCGTGAGTGCGGGCAGCATGTTGCCGATCCCCGCGATGTGGAACAGCGGAACCCCGATGAAGCCGACGTCTCCTGCGATGTCGGGCGCAGTGGTGTAGATCGCTGACATCGCCTGAGCGGCCAGATTGGTGTGGGTCAGCACCGCACCTTTGGGATGGCCGGTGGTGCCGGAGGTGTACATGATCAGCGCTGGACTGTCGTTCGGGACGTCGATCGGCGGTGCGGGATCGCCGGCTTCGGCGACGAGTTCCTCGTAACCCAGCACTGAGCCATCGCTCGTGGCCTCAGAGACGATCACCGTCGTCAACTGCGGGGCGAGATCGCGAACCCCGGCGGCGAGCGGCGCCAGCATGGGTTCGGTGACGAGCACCGCCGAACCGCAGTCTTCGACGAGATAGGCCAACTCAGGCGGGGTGAGGCGGAAGTTCGCCGGCACCGCGATGGCGCCGAGCATGGTGGCGGCCAGGCAGGTCTCGACGAACTCGGGCCGGTTGAGCATCAGGATCATCACCCGGTCGCCCGGGCCGACACCGCGCCGGCGCAGGGCGCCCGCCAGTCCGGACACCCGGCGATGCAACTCGGCCCAGGTGGTGCTGCTGCCCAGGAAGCGCAGGGCCGTGCCGTTCGGCTGCATCAGGGCGTGGCGGGCCAGCTGGGTGATCCAGTTCTGGCGGCGGGACAAATAGGGCTGTTCGAGGCTTTCCGGTCCCGGGGGAATCTCCATCGTGTTTCAGCTTGCAACGACGGAGTCGGAGAGAAGGCGCGAAACGCCGCGCCGAGACCGACAATTTATGTACGCGCTCAACCCGCCAACTGCTCGGCCCGGGTCTTGAGGTTTCCGGCGAGGTGGTCGAGTGCGTCGTTGACGAGCTTCTTGACCATGAGGGCCGGCACGCCCGGCACCGAGGTCTCCACGTCCATGTCGACACTGAGCAGGCTCAACGGCCCCATCTCCACCACGGAGAAGAGCTGGTGCTGTTTGGAGAACAGCTCGCCCTGCTGCATGACGGTCTGGATCTGCGTCGGGCTCGGGTAGTAGACGGCTTGGATGTAGGTGCCCTGCTGGCCCTGGATCTCGGTGTCGATCCGCAGCTGGCTGGGCCGTCCGTCGTTGTACCGGGCCAGGATGTAGACGGCCTTGACCTCGTCGTTCCACTGCGGGTAGGCCTCAAAGTCGGCGACGATGCCCAGGATCGCCGCGGCGGCGGCGTTGACCTCGACGGTCTTGCTTACCAGGGGCATCAGGCGTGCACCTTCTTGGTCGCCGCCTCGGCGTCGCCGAGGGGGGATTCCACCCGGACGGTCTCATCGCGGATCAGGCCGCGCAGCAGTGCGGTGCTGAACTCCGCGGCGATCTCCTTGGCGGTGCGCCGACCGTCCGGCCGCAGCCAACGGTAGGCGCCCATCGTCATGCCGATGTAGCCCAGCGCGACGATGTGGGAGTCGCAGTCGAAGAACTCGCCGCTGGCGATCCCGCGGTCGATCAGGCCCGAGACGTGCTCGTAGACCTGGGTCTCCTTCTCCCGGACCTCGGCGACCTGATCCTCAGTGAACCATTCGGTGATGTAGGGCTGTTCCTGCCAGTAGACGGCGGCGCCCTCGGGATTCTCGGCGATGTTGGTGAGCAGTCGGACGGTGTACTGGTAGAGCGCCTCACGGGCGGTCCAGGACGGGTCGTCGTGCACCGCGGCCAGCGTGTTCTCCGCGGCGCGCGCGTAGATGTCGAACAGGATCAGCGACTTACTGGCGTAGTAGTGGTACACCGTTGCCTTGTTCAGCCCGACCACATCGGCCACGTCGTCCATCCGGGTGCCGTGGTAGCCACGCGCCGCGAAGAGCTTGGTGGCGACGGCCAGCAGTTCCTCCCGGCGCGTCGAGCCGTTCTCCGGTGGCATGGCAGTCCTCCCTATCAACTGGTTGGCCAGTCTAGAGAATGCCCCCTGAACGACACTCGCCACGGCGGCCTGGGGCTACACTCGCCCTCAAGGAGGCCAGCACATGAATCCCGATCCGAATCCCGATTACGACGCGACCGACGAGATCGAGTACTTCTTCAGCTGGCTGCCGTGGGCACTGCGCGGGACCGACTGGACCGGAACGCCCGCTTACCCGCCGGTCTAATCGCCCCACGCGAAGGCGTCGACGCCAACGTCGATCCGCTGCGGCTCGTTCTTGGTTCCGCTGTCGTTCTCATCCGTCGTGATCAGTAGCGGCCGGTCGTCGGCCGTCCCCACGTAGGCGACGGTGTCGCCGGCCCACTGCGGCCCCGGGGCGTCGCTGCGGGTGTCGGCGATGGTGTGCGGCGCGGCGCCCGGCTTGACCACCTGGATGCTCTTGGTCTTCTGATCGGCGCTCCACTGGGTGAAGCCGACGGCCCCTTTCCACAGTGCCGCGACGTCGGCGTAGGATCCGGATCCGGCGAACACCGGGTGGGGCGCCGCCGGCGGCTCGATCGTGTAGATGCCGCCGTCGCGCAGCGTGAAAGGTGTTGCGCGGTAGGAACTCCCATTCGCGTCGCTGTTGGTGAAGACCAGCGAGCGGCCGCCGTCGGCGTAATCCACCGAGTCGGCGTTGGTGCCGGTGGCAACGGGTTGCGAGCCCTCGCCGACGGTCAGGACGCTGACGTTCACCGGGCTGACGTCCATCCGGCCGGACACCCAGGCGATGTGTTTGCCGTCCGGCGCCCATGCGTAGTGCTCGTCGGCATACAACGGCCGGGGCGGCGCGTCCACCTTCCCGGTGGCGGCGGACGCGGTGAGCAGGAAGCCGCCGTTCCCGCCGGCCTTCAGGAAGGCGATCCGGTCGCCGGTGGGCGACCACCGCGGGCTGCGGACGGTGCTGCGGGCCGGGTCGTCGCCCTCGAAGTTCGGCTGCAGTTCCTTCGGATCCACCAGACGGTGCGGCGCGCCCGCGGGCGCGCTGTCGTTGGAGAGGTCCATGACCCACAATTCGCCGCCACCGGCGGCGCGAGATCCCTTGCGCACAAAGGCAAGTCGGCTGCCGTCCGGGGCGGGTGCCGGATCGTTGTCGGCGGGCCCGTCGGTGAGCTTGCGACCCGGGGTGCCCGCGGGGTCGCTGACGTAGACGGCGCCGTCCTTGGCGTAGAAGAGGGCCGGCCGGTGTTCGGTGTCCGGACCGGCGGCGGGAACCTGCTTCTGCGGGGACGCGCAGGCGGTGGCGCTGATCAGGATCGCCAAGACGACTACCGGGACGAACCGCACCGCCGAGTTGCTCCGCACGGCCGTCACTGTATCCAGCCCGTCACCAATTGGCGGGGCGATAGTCCTTGAGGAAAACCCCGTACAGATCGACTCCGGCTTCACCCTGCACGATCGGGTCGTACACCCGGGCCGCGCCGTCGACCAGGTCGAGTGGGGCGTGGAAGCCCTCCTCGGCCAGGCGGACCTTGGTGAAGTGCGGGCGCTCGTCGGTGATCCAGCCGGTGTCGACGCTCGTCATCAGTATTCCGTCGGTCTCGAACATCTCCCCCGCGCTGGTCCGGGTGAGCATGTTCAGCGCGGCCTTCGCCATGTTGGTGTGCGGGTGCCCTGGCCCCTTGTAGCGACGGGAGAACACCCCTTCCATGGCCGAAACGTTGACCACGTACTTGCGCCGGGCCGGCGAGGCGGCCATCGACGGGCGAAGTCGGCTGATCAGCAGGAAGGGCGCGGTCGCATTGGCCAGTTGCACCTCGAGCATCTCCAGCGGCTCGACCTCGTGGACATGCTGCGTCCAGCTGTTCACGTGGTTCTCGTCGGGGACGAGCCCGCCCGCGTCGATGGCGGTTCCGGCGGCCAGCCGATCCAGCGATGTCGACCCGGCCGTCAGCGCCGCTTCCGTCAGCGCTTCGGCGCTGGAGGCGGCTGCCGCGAGGATCGGGTGGCTGGCGACCGAGGCGGCCAGCGCTTGCGGATGCGCGTCGATGGTGTGCCCGAAGGTCAGCAGTTCAGGGACCGGGCCGTCCGGCAAGGGCGCGAGTTCGGCTTCGGCCAGCGGTGCGTAGGCGCCGGGAGACCGGCGCACCGTTTGGGCGGCGTTGTTGATCAGGATGTCGAGCGGGCCGGCGTCGGCGACGGCGTCGGCGAGGCCGACCACCTGCGCCGGGTCCCGCAGGTCGATGCCGACGATGCGCAGCCGATGCAGCCAGTCCGAGGCGTCCGGCAGACCGGCAAAGCGGCGGACGGCGTCGCGGGGGAACCGGGTGGTGATCGTGGTGTGCGCGCCGTCGCGCAGCAGGCGAAGGGCGATGTACATGCCGATCTTGGCGCGACCCCCGGTGAGCAGGGCGCGCTTGCCGCTGAGATCGGCGCGGGCCTCGCGCTTGGCGTGGCTGAAGGTCGCGCACTCCGGGCACAGCTGGTGATAGAACGCGTCGACCCGGGTGTAGTGCGTCTTGCAGATGTAGCAGGCCCGCGATCTGAGCAAGGTGCCGGCGCTCGGTGCGGTCACCGAGGTGGACAGGGGTATGCCGCGGGTTTCGTCGTCGATGCGATCGGAGGCGCCGGTCGCGGTCGCGGCGACCACTCTGCGGTCTGCTTCGGCGATCTCCGCCCGCTTCTCGTCCCGGCGGGATTTCTTCGCCGCCTTGAACATGTGCGCGGTGGCCCGTCGCACCGCGATGAAGTCCGGATGGTTCTTGTCGAGCTGGTGCAACTCGGCCAGAACGGCCAGCGTCACTGCCAATCGTTCGGGGTCGATGCCAAAACCCTGCCGTTCGGAACTCACAGCAGAGTGTAACGAGGATAGGCTGCGGTCCTTGTGAGCGATCTGACGACGACGGCCCCTCGTCCCGACCCGACCCGGCTGCGGTTGGAGTGTTACCCGTTCACCGACGAGATCGCCACCCGCTACGGCGATATGGATGCCAACGCGCATCTGAACAACCTGGCGCTGGAGTCGTTGCACGAGAACGCCCGCGCGACGATGAACCACCGCCTCTACCCCGCCGCCTACCGCGCCGGTAAGCGCCCGTTTCGGCTCGTGACGTCGCAGAACGCGGTGCACTTCCTGGCTGAAGCCCACTGGCCGGTGACGATCAAGACCGGGGCCGGCGTAGGCCGCATCGGACGGACGTCGTTCGTGGCGTCCACCGGACTGTTCGTTGCCGGGACGTGCATCGGGGTCTGCGACACCGTCTTGGTCATGCTCGGCGACGACGGGCCGGAGCCGATCCCCGACGAATTTCGGGCGGCGCTGGAGGCGGCGGGGCTGCGCACAAGTTAGGAAATCTGTCACCCCCGCGCCCTAGTGTAGAGCGTATGTTCGATACGGCCCGACGAAGCCTCGCTGCTGATGGAGATGTCCGCAGCGCAGCGGGCTGAGCGGGTCGCGGTCGCGCGGCGGCTGTTCGCGGCGGGACGGCTCTGCCAGCGGCGTTTGGCTCCGATGCCCGACGACGAGCGGGCGCAGTAGTGTATCGACAACTGGGAGGCCGCCGAGATTGGCGCCGAATTGGCCATCAGTCGCCACCGCGCCTCCGCGCAGATGAATCACGTGCTGGAGTTGCTGGAACGGTTGCCCCGGCTGGGGGCAGCGTTCGCCGCCGACGAGGCGGAGTTTCGGGTGATCAGGACTCCTGACACGGTCGCCGTCGCTTTCGGCGGCTTATTCGCCTGAGCTGCCGTTTCCTGGTGAATGAGCTGCGCGACCCCGACTCCACTGCGCAATAATTCGTGAAATTCATGCAGGTTGATTTGCCCGGACTCGACCGCGGTTGGCGCTGGTCGCGCGACCCCCGATGCCGTTCGCCGCCCCGGCCACCGCACACTGTCGACGTATTGACACACACCAATTTTTGAGTCGTGTCAGGAGTCCTGGTGATCGCGGCGGCGGTATTCCGGACTGGTTTCACCGACGCGCAGGTGTTGAACGGGATCGACTCACGGCTGACCCGATGGGCACCCTCGTGGAACGGCCTGTCGCGGCGGCGATTAGTTAGCCGGGGTGATCGACCGCTGGGTTGCCGAACTGGACCCCCTCGCGCTGCGCAACGCCCGCTCTGCCGAACAGGACCGGCACGTCGAGTTCGGGCAAGCCCGCGACGGGATGGTGGAGTTCTGGGGTGCCCTGCGCGCTACCGACGCCGCCGTGCTGGAGCGGCGCATCGTCGGCGGGGTGGACACCCATGGTGATATCCCGCACGCTGCGGTAGTGCTGCTCAGCGGCGCCCGCGTCGCCGACGCCGAGTTCCCGGCCACAACCGCCGGCTATACGCTGCTACTGGCCTGCCTGGCTACGTTCGTTTGGGCGACTGTTCGCCGTCGGCGTCGAAGGCACCGGTGCGTACGGCGCCGGCCGGCCCGTCACCTGACTGCCGAGGGGGTGCGGGTCGTCGAACTCAACCGCCCCGACCGGCGCCAACGCCGTATGAAAGGCAAGTCCGACCCGCTCGACGCCTACGCCGCCGCCGATGCGGTCTTGTCCGAAAGGGCCACCGCAACACAACACCGAAACTGGGCACCGGAATCGTCGAAGCGATCCGCGCGCTGCACACCACGCGGGCCGGCGCGGTCAAGGCACGCACCGCGCGCGAACTACGCGCGCTGCTGGTGACCCCGGTCGCCCTCGTGGCCACCTGCGCACGGGCTGCGGCCCACCGGTGACTGCGCCGAACCGCAGGTCGTGGTCCGCCTGGCGCTGCGCAGCCTGGCGCGACGCCATCAAGCCCTCACCGCCGAGATCGCCGAGATCGCCGAGATCGCCGAACGACACCAGACTGCGACCGCTCGTCGAGCGGGCCTGCCCACAACTACTTGCTATCCGCGGTGTCGGCTAAGAGACCGCGCCCAGTTACTGATCACAGCCGGTGACAACCCCGGCCGGATCAGCTCCGAGGCATCCTTTGCCGCCCTCTGCGGGGTAGCCCCGATCCCGGCCTCCAACGACAAAACCCACCGCCACCGGCTATCCCGCGGCGGCGACCGCCAAGCCATACGATTCACCAGTGAACATCAGAGCCGAATGTCAGGGCTGAATGTCGGCACTTTCTTGACCGTGATGTACTTCGAATCCTTGTCCCGCTGGGTGCCGCCTATCCCGGTATTACCTTTATCGCTGGTAGTCATCCATACCGCCCGGCCGCCGTCGGCATTAACCAACGACGTATACGTCACCCCCGGACCAGCCAAAAACGCGTTCAACGCATTCAACTGACCAGCCAACACAATCTCATTGGTACCCGAATTCGTCACAGCGACAGTCGCCGTCGAATCAGCGGTCAACCGGCCAGTGTCCGGATTCACGAACAACGTCACTGACATATTGCCTTTATCCGCATCTTCATCAGCGATCGACAGCCCAGTCAACGCCAGCGGAGTGTTCGCAAGGGTCGACCACCCCGCCGGCATCGTGTTCACCGGCGGATCATTAACCGCTATCACCTTGATGAATCTCGAATCCTTATCCCGCTGGGTGCCGCCTATCCCGGTATTACCCTTATCGCTGGTAGTCATCCACAACTCCCAGCTAGCATCGCGGACGGTAGGCAACGACGTATATGTCACCCCCGGACCAGCCAAAAACGCGTTCAACGCGTCCAACTGACCAGCCAACACAATCTCATTGGTGCCCGAATTCGTCACAGCAACAGTCGCCGTCGAATCTGCCGTCAACCGGCCAGCGGATGGACTCACGAACAACGTCACCGACATATTGCCTTTATCCACATCTTCATCAGCGATCGACAACCCAGTCAACGCCAGCGGCGTCTTCTCGTTGATCGACCAACGTGCCGGCATCGTGTTCACCGGCGGATCATTAACCGCTATCACCTTGATATGCGCCGCATCTGTGACCTGCTGGGAATCGCCCACCCCGGTAACACCGTTAACCTTGGTAGTCATCGACAACGCCCAGTTAGCATCGTGGACGGTAGGCAACGACGTATATGTCACCCCCGGACCAGCCAAAAACGCGTTTAACGCATCCACATGACCAGTCAGCACAATCTCGTCGCTCGTCGAAGCATTCACTTCAACGTTGTCCGACTGGTTAGCCGTCAACTTGCCAGCGTTCGGGTCCACCCGCAACGTCACCGACATACTTGCATTTGCATCCCCATAGGCGATCGACAGCCCAGTCAACGCCAGCGGCGTCTTCTCACGGGTCGACCACCCATCCGCCGGCATCGTGTTCGTCGGCGGCTCGTTGAACCCGGTGGCAACCACCGAAACGGTGCCGTCGTCGGGATTGGTGACGTAGACGCGGTTACCGTCCGGACTGACAGCCACCCGCTTATTGCCTTTGCCGACCTTGACAGTGCCGATCACGGAATTGGTGGCGGTGTCGATCACCAACAGGTCTTTGTCCCAGTTGGCGACGTAGACCCGGGTACCGTCAGGACTCACCGCCAGACCAAATGGGGAGTGCCCGGCCGGGACTGTGTCGACCACGGTATTTGTCGAGGTATCGATCACCGACACTGTGTCCCGAACATTGTTGGAGGTGTACACGCGGGAGCCGTCCGGGCTCACTGCCACATCAACTGGATCGCGGTCGACCGGGATAACGGCAACCGTGTCGAAGGTAGCGGTGTCAATCACCGACACGGTGTACTCAGACCTGCTCGCGACGTAGGCGCGTGTGCCGTCCTGACTGATCGCGACACTCTGCGGCTGGGTGTCAACACCGGTGGTCATGACAATGCGGTTGGTATCGGTGTCAACCGCCGAGAAGTTGGAGCCCTCGTCGGTCACATACAAGCGGTTCCCGCTGACCGTGATATCCATCGGGTAGTACATTGGGATTCTGTCGATCGAAGCGTTCGTGGTGGTATCCACCACCACGATCGACCCCGTACCCCTATCAGAGGCGTAAACGCGGCTGCCATCGTCGTTAACAGCCACAGAATACGGATATCCACCAACCTTAACCGTGTCGATCACCGTCAGCGTGGCGGAATCGATCACCGAGATAGTGCCCAAATCCCGATGGGTCACATAGATTCGATCGCCCGCCGGGCTCACCGCCACATCAGCTGGACCAGCACCTACCTGGACCGTACCGATCACGGTATTCGGCACGACACTCTTGACCTTGATGTAGGCCAAAGTCGTGGCCCGCTGGGGGCCGCCCGCCCCAGTACCACCGTTATCGCTGGTTGTCATCCGCAACGCCCGATCGCCGTCGGCATTAGCCACCGAGGTGTACCTCACCCCCGGACCAGCCAGAAACGCGTTCAACTCGTCCAACTGACCAGTCAACACAATCTCATTGGTACCCGAATGTGCCACAGCCACAGTCGCCGTCGAATCAGCCGTCAGCCGGCCAGTGTCTGGATCCACGAATAGCGTCACCGACATATCATGAGCATGCGCATCTCTATCAGCGATCGACAACCCAGTCAACGCCAGCGAGGTGTCCGCAAAGGTCGTCCATCCACCCGTCGGCATCGTGTTCACCGGCGCCGCGTTGGACCCGGTATCGATCACTGGCGGGTTTAACCACGACTCGATCTCGCGGCGCACCATCTCCAACGCGCCCACCACAACCGAGAGCAGCGGAAACGGGCCATCCTGACTCACCAATGGTCCCACCAGCGCTGAAACGAACTGGCGCACCGCCTCGACGACCATTCCGGGCAGATCAGCCAAACTCGGCACGGCTCCGGCCGATGCCGCCGGCCCCTCGACCGCCCCAGCCCCCACGGCGTCCGTCGCGGCTGCGCTGTTCAAGGTGACACGAGGCGTCCCCAACTGTGGCTCGGCCGTCACCGTCGCAACCTCAAACCGGGGCTCAACACCAGCGGGAAGTTCCGCCGCGCCGGCAACACCGCCTGTGTCGTCAGCCGACGGCACCTCGACCGCTCCAGCTGCAATCACGGCGTCCGTCGCGGCCGCGGTGTTCGAGGTGACACGAGGCGTCCCCAACTGTGGCTCGGCCGTCACCGCCGCACCCCTGAACCGGGGCTCAACACCAGCGGGAAGTTCCGCCGCGCCGGCAACACCGCCCGTGTCGTCAGCCGACGGCCCGCCACCGGCCCGCCCACCCAAGCCGCTGCCATCCCCGCCAGCGGCGGCTGGACCGGCAATCGGCGCGCCGTCGTCGACAACCGACTCGTTGACCTGGACGCCAATCGGGGCCGCCGTGCCTGCGTCACCATCCGAGGCGGGGGCCGGCTGCGGCGTAGCCGGACCGTCCTGGGCCGGCTCGTCCACATCGCCATTAGCGGCCACAGTCGCGTCATCGGCGGGCACTTCTTCGAGCTCGGTGGGCGACCCCGTTTCGGTCACGGAAGCCGCCGACCCCGAATCACCGCGACCCGCTGACCCTGCCGAACCATCCAGCGCCGACGATTTGGCTGGCGACGATGCATCGACCTGCGCGGACTCACGAGACGAGGACGCGCCCGAAGAAGGTTCGGCCGCCCCCGCAGACCGCCCCGAAGACGGGGGTGAATCCGAGTCTGACGGCTGAGCAAATGCCACGCCGGGCGTGATCGCGACCGTCGCTCCTACCCCCAGCGCCACCACGGCCAACGCCCCCGCCCGACCGACATACTTCGCAAGTAACATCGTTGTCCCCTTTTGCTTTTCGTTCGGCCCGCTTGAAAATACGCGTGGGACCTAAGATTTCCTAGCCGGTGCCGCCACGGCAATCCATGGTCATGCGAGGTTTTCTGTCCACGGGATGCTAGACCATCACGGGGGCGGCTGTACTGGTTTCAAAAAATTCCAAAAATTCGCCACTGTCCGTGAGGCACCCAGCGAGGCAACCGGTCTCTGAGCTTGGCGGCGACAGCCGTCGGCGCCAGATCGAATATCGGCACATCTGCCGGGGGTAACCGTGCCGACGAGTCGATCCGCGCACCGGTCCCCACCGTGCCGCCCCGATCGCTCAGCGCCGACAGCAACGCGTCGGTATCGCCCGCGTTCCTCCCGCCACCACAGGCCAGCCCTAACGGTGCCCCGCCGTGGTGATGCCCAACCCGATCGCGGAGGTCATCAGATGGCGCAAAGGCCGAAACGTATACGCGGCCACACCACCGAACAACGCGCGCGCCCGCTTGGTGCGAACCAGCCGGGCGAACTGCGTGTGACCCGCGGCGGAAACGTTTGTACTGCCGCCTGGCCCATTTCACGAGGAATGGGTTGATCTGTTGTTCCAGGAAGCGGATCAACTCGGATTTGTAGAAGTGCCCGTAGTAGTTGATCCAGCCCGCCACCACGGGGTTGATCATGGTGGCGATGCCCTGGAAACTCAAAGCGGTCCAGCGGCCCAGTTGCCAGTTCCGGATGGTGTTGGCCATGGACTTCTTGGCCTGCTTGCTCACCGCGGGCAAGAAGCCCACTTTGAGCCTCCCGTCTCGTAGACGGGCTGCCCGGCGCCGAAACGTGAACCTCAGGAAGGTGAACTCGGTGACCGGGTGGTGCTGGTCACGCCCGTACCTGTTTGCAGTACACGATCCGGGTTTTGTCCGGGTGCAGGTTCAGACCGAACCGCCCCAATCTGCTGGCCTGGCTCGCTGATCTGGGCGCCCATGGGCTGGTACGGGCCTCGTTCGTGCCGCCGGAGCCGATCCGGGCGCTGCGTGATCTGACCCGCGCCCGCACCGTGATCACCCAGGAACGTACCCGGGAGATCCACCGCCTCGAGAAACTGCTCGAAGACGCCGGGATCAAACTGTCCTCGGGCCACCGAGGCTCTCATCGACGGACGCGACGATCCCGCGGTGATCGCCGATCTGGCGAAACGTCGGCTGCGGTCGAAGATCCCGGCGCTGACCGAGTCCCTCACCAGGCACTTCACCGCCCACCACGCGTTCATGGCGCGGCTGTTTCTTGACCGGATCGACGCCCACACCGCCGATATCGAACGGCTCTCGGCCCGCATCGACGAGGCGATGGAACCTTTTCAAGCGGCCCGGGACCTGCTGTGCAGCATCCCGGGCATCTCCAGGACCATCGCTGAGGTGTTCGTCGCCGAAACCGGCGCCGAGATGAGCGTGTTCCCCACGGCCGGGCATCTGGCCTCCTGGGCGGGCACCGCACCAGGCAGCAACAAGTCCGCCGGCCAAGTGAAATCGACCAAGACCCGCCCCGGGAATCGCTACCTCAAAGGCGCCCGGGGCACCGCAGCGGTGGCAGCGTCTCGTTCCAAGGAAACCTACCTCTCCGCGAAGTACAAGCGGATCGCCGCCCATCGCGGCCCGATGAAAGCCCTCGTCGCCGTCGCACACGCCAGATTCATCGCCGCCTGGAACATGCTGGGCAACGGCGAATTCTACCGTGATCCCGGCGCCGACTACTTCACCCGCCGTGCGCCCGCCAAGACCAAAGCGCGGGCAATCGGACAACTCGAATCACTGGGCTACAAAGTCACCCTGCAACCCCTCACCAACACCGCATAATAACACAGGCTCGCAAACCCCGTCGACACCACCGGCGAGTCACCCCAACCCGTGCTCACCAGCTTGTGGGCACCTTAATTTTCGTGAGAGCGGTTGCCTGCGCGGCGGCGCCGGATGCGCCGCCGGATCACCGCGAGAAATGCGACGACCAGAAGTATCGTTGCTGAGACATAGAGCCATCGTTGGCCGCTGGCGGGGGGTGCCTCCGTTTTTACATCGTCGGCGGCACCGAGCATCTCCAGCAACTGCTCCAAGGTGGGCCCCTGGTTCACCTTGCCGCCGAAGGCATCCTCGGCCTCGCTCGTCCCGGCACGGACTGGTGACTTTTCCGAGCAGTTGAGGTCGCTTGCTTGGCTCACGACCTTGATGGAGGGCGGCAGTTGCAGGTGCCGGTAGTCATCGTCTGGAATAACGACCAAGCCTTCGAGGAGCATCGGGTTGGTGTCGAGCTTGTCGATCGTCACCGTGTGCGACCCGGCCTCGGCGGTCACCACGCCGATGTCTTGGTATGTATAGCGGAAATTTACAGGCACGAGCACGTTGGGGATGAGTCTCTCCAGCTGCGGGACCGAGAGCTCGGATACGGACGTGGGTTGACGCTGCCGGTTGTAGACGATGTCTCTACCGAAAACCTGGAGCGCATCGGGCGGCGAACGCAGCTCAACTTTGGTTTGCAATCCGAGAGACTTCGATGTCAGGGACAGCTCGTTGGCGGTTGTGGCGGCGCGCACCAGAATCCGGTAGCGGCCTGGATTGGCAACGCGGATGGGGATCTTGATTTGAGTTGCTCTGGGCAAGCCGGTGAAGGAACTTTGCAGCGCTCCGAAGATGCCTGGCGTGAGCATCTCTGCCCGGTTGAATTTTGTGTAGGAGAACATCAGGAACAACCTGAACATCGGAGACAGGTAGTAGGCCGAGGTGACGACGTCGGGGTTGAACGCGGCGCCATTGGCGGTCGGTCCGAAGAAGCTACCTGGATGGTCGACCGACCAGATATCGAGTGCCGCCTCGCGTCGATCGTCGGTGATGAGCTGGATCGGCTGCCCCCCCGAGGTGCCCGCGAAGTCGGATATGTACTGAAAGTCGTAGCAGCGACTCAGGTCGAGTCGGTCATAGACGGTGCTCAGGAAGCGATTCCATGAGGTGTCGAAGAGCAGCACCGGTCGGTTCGGTGGGGCCGGATCATCCAGTTTGTACAGCACGAAGCTATTGTTTTCGTAGACCTGCGTTACATAACGGGGAACCGCCTCAAAATCCTTCCTCAGATATGTCTCGATCCGAGGCAGATACTCCGCGCCGAGACCACCGTTGTTATCGACTTGCTTGTTCAGCACTATGTATTGCAAGCCGATGTCCCGGGCGATATTTACCCACCAGTCCTGTTGGTAGTACAGGGAGCGCAACATGAGGAAGAATTCGAACTTGTTCTCCTTGTCTCCGGTGAGGCCGTAATAGAAGCTGGGCGCGTCCAGGTAGTAGATGTAGAACTTGTCGATGAACTTGTGCGGCACGTGGTCTGGACCGACGACCAACTTGGCGGTTTCGGTAGGCGGTAGGACAACGGTCTTGCCTCTCGGCAGCGTGAGCAGATGATCCTTCAAATCTTTGAGGTCCTCCACCGGATAAGCCGAGAAGAAGCCGCCGAAGTCACCGGTGCCGTACGCCGAACGGTAGGTTTCATTCGACAGCAGCGGCGCGAAAAGCCCTAGGTTGAGGGCCGTCGCCAGAGCAACCGGCACGATGGCGTTGCGGGCGATGGGCCGTCCGGCTGGCCGACGCTCCCCGCTGTCGTGTCGCTTGGATGGGTCTGGCCCCGGGGCGCGCACTTTCACGCGAAGGGTGAGCGCGCCCAGCGCCCAAGCCAGTGGAATGGCAAGCAACAACGGTCCGAGCATGAACAGGATGAGCTGGAAGCGGTGGGGGAAGCGCAGAACCTGCACGATCGTCGAGGCAAACGACATGGCGGCGTCACCGGCAGCGGGGTTGACATTCGCCACAGTGCGGGTCAGGGCGGCCAGTGAGCGGTGAAACGTTGGGAACCACTGTGGGTCCGCGTAACCGACGCTGGCCCAGACTGCGAACGTCATGTTGACGTATATCACACCGAAGAGCTGGCGCTGCGGTCTGCCGACAAGCAAGGTTCGGCGTACCGCCGGGACCGCGATGGGAACGAGGATCAACGCGGTGTAGACGAGACTTGAGACTCGGGGAACTTTGGCGAGGTAGTCACCGAAGTTGATCTTGTCCATGATGCCGGCCAGATCCCAGGACAGGATGTGCACCAGGGATACGGAAGCGTCGCGGATGAAGTAATAGTCGCCCGGTACCGTCTCGGCGAGGTTCGACACACCCCTCAGTGCAACGAACTTGACAAAGAGGGCGTAGGGGATGAGGGCGAAAACCACCAACGCAACGAGCGACCACGCGCACTTGCCGGTCGTGGTGGCGTTTGTTCGCGCCAGCAGGACGCGGAGGCTGCCCCTCCACGCGGCGGCTTTGCGGAATTCGCGCAGCCGGCCGATGCGGATGTGTAACGGCACCCGAGCTGACTGCCAGATCCTCCTCGGCCCGTTGGACCGGATGGATCTGGCGGCTTCGCCGATGACGAGCGAGGCAATGGCCAGCCCAAGAAACAGCGCAAATAGAACCAGGTAGTGCACCGCCGGATTGAAGAGGGTCACCAGACTGGCGGCGATCATCCGGCGACCCCAGCGTTGCTCTCTGAATAGCAACGCGTCCAGCGTCAGGAACGCGCTGATCATCATCAGGCAGAGGCCGAGTACCAGCGTGTAGAAGTGGGTTGCCTTGGCGTAGATCATGATCATATACATCACCGCGGTGGGCCCACCGGCGGAGAGGTAGATATTGGTGGCCGAAAACGAAGGAAAACTTCGGCGCATGAACCACGCGGTGGTCAGGTAGGCGCTGCTGACGATGCCGGGGAGAACGAGCAGCACCGCGAAAGGGAGTATCAAATAATACCGTAACCAGGTCGTGAGGAACGCATATCTGACCCTGAATTCGTAGCCGTTCGTCAGTTCGCTGAATTTTCCCTGGGCTTGCTCAAACAACTGGCTGCTGGGGTTGAAGAACGGAACCAGTTCGTCGCCCACAAGAACCCGTTTGCCGGAGATGATGTCAGGTATCGCGAAGATCACATCACGGAAGACCACGAGGCTCGCAACGAAGTAAAGTGCGCAGACCACAAACGCGATACGCCGGTGGGTGAACCGCTCCCCGGCCACGGCGCGCCTTCGTCGGCGACCGATGGCGGCGGGCTCATCCACGGAGCGCCCTACCCCGGTGCGCATAGCGCCTTCCTCCGAGGGTTCGGCGGTTGTCGTCACCCGGCGCGCAGCGCCCATCTTTTTCCAGGGGCCGCGACCCAGGAGCGCAGCGCCGCGAAACCGGCGGCTGCGTCTCGCCGTTTGGCGGCTGCGACCGCATTCATCCGGTCCCTTTCTCCATCCGGCTCTTCAGCAGTTCGCAGGATTGCGGCGGCCAGTTCGCCTGGGCGCAGATCGGCTGACACATCAAAGGATCGTTGCGTTATCCCGAGTTGAGAGGTGAGTTCGCGCACTTTGACGTCGTAGGGAAGAGCGACGACGGGACAGCCGATGACGATCGCGAGGATCAATGCATGCAGACGCTCAGCGACGATCACATCGCAGGCCGCGATGATGGCGGCGACCTCGTGGTGATCGGCGGGCGCATGGAAGTGCACTGGAGCGTCCACACGCCTGAGTACGTCCGAGAGCACTTCAAAGTCCGTACCACTCTTGAAGCCGCACTGCATGGGGAGGGCGTGGAACTCGACGCTTCGCTTCTGCGCCACCTCGCCCAGCGCTGCTACGAGCCGATCGAGGAACTGATCCCATTCGTCGGCCACGTCGACATCCTTGTTCAAGTTGACGGCGATCTTCAGTGGACGCGCGGCGATGCGATCACCGGGATCTGTCTTTGCCAGCAGTGAATCGGGGTCGCGCACCCAGACGGCGTCGGGTACCAGTCGCAGTTTGTGCCCGGGACAGCCCAGGGATGCGGCGAATCGAAAGGAACCCTCATCCCGCACCGAGATCAGCCAGACAAGACGCAGGATGGCCGTTACCAGCAGTCGGCCGGCTGCGGAGTCTACGGGCCCGATGCCCACATTGGCCATGAGGATGGGTTTGGCCGTCAGCCGGGCCAGTAGCACCACGCCGAGGACCATGACGAGAGTCGAATATTTCCATCTGCCCACCGAGCGGTACAGCTCTTTGAGGATGTTTCCACCACCGAACACGACGACATCGCAGCGTATGAGGTTTCGAAGCAGGCCGAGGCGGTCGGCGGCGGTGTCGAAGACCGTCACGTCGAAACGGTCGGCCAGTTGCGCGGTTGTCGCAGCGGGGTCGTAGGAGTTGACCGCGTAGGAGCAATCCGGCCCGAGTTCAGTGAGGAACGTGTCGAGCAACAGTTCGTCACCGACGTTTGCCTGGCCATGGGTTCCGAGGAACAGAACTCTGGGTCCCCCGGGGCGAATGTGGCCCGAGGTGGCGGGGGTGGACCCGGCCCGCTCATGGGCTTCGTCTGCGGTGGCTGTCATGTCATCGGTCCCCGTTGTCGTCGGTTGTCTCCGTTTGCCCAGCGTTCCGCAGGTCCCGTCGATTGTCGCAGAAGTGCACGAGCCCCACCAGCGCGACACTGACCGCCATGGCGATGACCTGGGTAACCGCCATGCTCATTGGTGTGTCGCCGAAAGCAACGAGCAGAAGTGTCTGCAGTCCGGCGCCTGCAAACAGGGCACCAGGCCCCCGCCAACGGCCCATCGCGAGGTCGAGACTGGCAACAAGGTTGGCCAAAGCGAACAGTGCGGTCGCTATCGCGTAGGGAACGAGCACGTCGGCGACGTTGTCGTAGGCGTCCCCCAGCAGCAGCGGAATGATTCGTTTGCCGAGCAGGGCGAGGCCTGCGATACCGACCCCGCAGGTGGATGCGACCATGACCAGTGCCCGATTCAATGCCTTACGCCGCGCCTTGGGGCACTTGGTATTTGCGACGACGGGGAATGTGCTGTGGACCACGGCCCAGGACAGGAAGTACAACCCACGCCCGATGACCGCGGCCCCGGCGTACGCGCCGGCCGCCTGCGGGTCCATGAGCGCCTTGGCCAGGATCACGTCGCCGTTGGCTATCACGACCTGCCCCACAAGCAGGATGGCCGCGGCCAACGACACCGTCGCCAAGTCGGACTTTTTGGTCTCGGGGACACCGAGCCGGCCATCCTTGCCTGACACGGTGCTTTTGGCGCGATGACGGGCGGCGATCGCCGATGCAACGAATGACAGCGAGATGGCAACCGCTGCCCCGGCCACCCCGTATCCGAGCGCGAGCAGCACGAGGGTTATCCCCACCCTTGTCGCGGCCTCGACGCCGTAGGTCATAGCCAAACGGCCCATTCGCAGTTCGCCCTGTAGTGCCCCGCGTAGGACGGCTTGCGCAAAGTAGACGGGAAGTCCCAAGCCGATCACGACGAACAAAACAGGTGTGGAGGTGTTGAAGAGATGGGCGAGGGCCGTGGAGCCTGCCGCAAGTCCGATCCCGGCGGCACCACCAGTGCTCCATGCCCACCGCATCAGTCGGCGCCGCGAGTCTATCCCCGCTGGGTCGTCGACAGCGCCGCTGCGTGCCGAGAGCAGTTGGAACATCCCGGCGGCTGCAGCAGCAGCCAGGACCAGGTTCACCGCGAGGTTGGCGTCGCCGAACTCGGCCGGTGAGAGAAAGCGGGCCAGCAGCAGGTTGAGCAGGTAGTTGGCCGCGGCGACCGCGAGCATCGTCACGCTGAGGATCAGGGCTCCGCTCACCTGCCGGCGGGCGGTGCTGGCTTCGGTTCGCGACGTGGGACCCGTCCGCGCGGGCGTCATCGAATGTGCCGGGGTGTGCTGGTCGTTATCACAGGCCTCATTATCGGCCGCGGATTTCAGGCCAGTTCCATATTCCGTCGCAGGAGCGATCAAACCGTGCCTGGCATGACGGAATGAGGCAGGCCGATTGCAGCGCGCGCCCGTATCGGACGGTGGTCGGAGCCGACTTCGTCGAGCACTGCGGCGTGTTCGACAGGCAGGTCGTCTGTCACGAACAGGTGGTCGATCTGGCTGTGCGGTCGGTGTGCTGGATAGGAGCGACCGCGCGCGTGCCGCTGCCAACCTCCGAAGGCCAGTGCGGTAGGCGGTCCCCAGAGATTGAAGTCGCCGCAGACGACGGCCCTGGTGGATCCCCGCAACTCCTCGGCCAGGCGGTGGTGATGACTTGACGCGAAGGGAAATTAGTGGGTCGCATGGACGGTGGTCACCGAGATCCGCTCGGTTGGCCCGATGTTGACCTCCACGTGCGATGCCGAACGGCGTCCGACAGGGTCCAGCGGTGTCCTGCCGATGTCGATCGACCGGGGGCTCATCAACGGAGGGCGACTGGCTATTGCGAGCCCACCATCCTGTGCCGGTGCGGGGTTCCCGATGTACGGCGAGGTTGGGTGATATGCGGGCTCGGGCGTGCCGAAGCACTGCCAGTTGGTAGCCCCCATCGGGCCCACCAGACCTCCTGCAGAGCGATCACGTCCGCGTCCAGCAACCTGCACGCGCCAACCATGTCGAAGGGATTGCCGTGCCGGTCGAGGCCATAGTGCGCGTTGAGGCCGGCGATCGAAATGGATTCCTTCCGACCAGCATCCACGGAGTCGGTGCCACCAGCGCGACGATCCACCAGCGAGATTTTGACAGCTCGGCACGGCGAATGGAATATGCTCAGGTGCGACGCTGGCTCAGTCTGCCAAGACTCGCGCTAGGCGACCTTGACCCGCCGTTCTTACGTTCTCATTGGACGAGAGGACCCACCGAGATGACGTACGGCGCATACGGAACCTGGCGCACCACGAGACTCGTTACCGCGCCTGATATCTCCGTTGTCATCCCGGCTTTCAACGAGAACGACCGGATAGTGCCGACAATCGGTGCCATCGCCGCCTACCTGACTTCGTCAGGACACTCGTGTGAACTGATCGTTTCCGACGACGGCAGCACCGACGGCACCGTGGACCTCGTCAGGTCCTTACATTTGGCCAATGTCACCGTCCTGGATCCCGGAGTCAATCGCGGCAAGGGTGCCGCGGTTCGTGACGGTGTTCTTGCCGCGAGGGGTCGGTACGTCTTGTTCACCGATGCCGACATGTCAACTCCGATCGAAGAGTTGGAGAGGCTTCTGCTGGCCGTCGAGCGGGGTGCCGGCGTGGCGGTGGCCTCACGAGCGGCCGACGGGGCTCGGGAGCACGGACGCAGCCGACTTCGGAGCTTCATCAGCTCGACGCTGCGCTGGGGTGTGCAATCGGTGACGGGAGTGCGGGTCAAGGACACCCAATGTGGCTTCAAGTTGTTCACTCGTGAATCGGCCCGCATCCTCTTCGGGGCGTCCTATGTCGACGGATTCTCCTTCGATCTTGAGATTCTCTGGCTGGCCCAGCGCTGGCGAATCGTCATCGAAGAGGTGCCTGTCAGCTGGATCGAGGCGCCAGGTTCCAAGGTCCGTCCAGGCCGGGAATCGGCTCGCTTCCTCCGCGATGTCGCGGCATTGCGGATCCGGGAACTGCGGGGTGCCTACCCCGCCGAGCCGATCGCGGCGTAGCTCAAACCGGCATGCCGGTTGTTGCGGATTCCAAGCACTTGACCATCAGCCCCACGAGCTAGGGAAAATCGACGATGAAAGCCAATGATCCGATCAGCCCTGTCTCCACTTCGAGCCCGCAGGCTTTACGGGTCGCCCTGGTCACCGCATACCCGCCGAGTCGGACCACTCTGAACGAGTATGGATATCACTTGGCCCGCCACCTCGCGGCCAAGCCCGAGGTGCGCGAGTTGGTCATCCTGCACGACGACGTCGAGGAACCCATCGTCGACCTGCCTGAGGGGGCCCGAGCGGTGGCGGCCTGGCGCTATGGCTCTCTGATCAATCCCGTGCGAATCTTGCGGGCTGTTCGGGCGTGCCGAGCCGATGTTGTACTGGTGAACGCTCACTTCACCAGCTTTGCGGCAAGTAAGGCGGGCGCCGCTGCAGGGCTGATGCTACCTGTGCTGCTGCGCATCGCCGGGCTGCCGAACGTGGTGCTTCTGCACAACCTGGTGGATACCGTTGATCTCAAGGAGGCAGGGTTCTCGTCGCACCCTATGCAAGCGAGAATTCTGTCTTTCTTTGGCAGCTTGGTGACCCGGGCGGTCCTTTCCGCAGACAAGGTATGTGTCACGATCCCCCAATACGTCGATGTGCTGCGCGCCAAGTACGGCGCACGAAACGTCTATCTGGCCCCGCATGGCAGTTTTGCCGATTTCGACCCCCACGAATCCGATTCCGTGGAAAGGGAATCCGGTGAGGTGCCGTCGCTGCTTGCGTTCGGCAAGTGGGGCACCTACAAGAAGGTCGACGTGCTCCTCGACGCCTGCGCGATCCTTCGTTCGCAAGGGGTGGTGGTTGACGTCGTCGTCGCCGGCACGGATAGCCACAACGCGGCAGGTTATCTCGATTCCGTCAAGCAGAAGTATCGAGACCTGCCGGGTGTCCGGTTCACTGGATATGTTGCCGAGGAAGATGTTCCGCGCATGTTCCGGTCGGCTGACGTGGCTGTCTTTCCGTACACGAGCACCACGGGCTCATCCGGTGTGCTGCATCAGGCCGGTGAATATGGGTGCCCGGTGGTTCTGCCCGATATCGCTGATTTCGTCGATGTGGTGCGCGATGAAGGTTTTGAGCCAGTCACCTTCGATGCGAGTGATGCCGAAGACCTCGCCCGAGCCTTGCGGGAAATGCTTGCCGACCCGGCCGCCATGATGGCAATGGGAGAGGCCAATAGGGCCGCGGCATGCGGGATTCCACTTGCAGACGTTGCCGATTGGCACTTGGCCCACCTTCGAGAAATTTGCGCATGACTGCCGAATTCAGCGTGTGGGTACGAACTCGGTGACCTGTGCCTGATTGGGTGTCGTCCAGTGAACCGCCCCGGGTTTCCTGCACACTTGGTTATGGTGTGCCTCCGTTTTGGCGGCCGCTTGCTGAGTGTGGTAGGCGGATTCGAACTCCACCGGTGGTGTGCGGCCGAGCCGGTGCATTAGGCGGTTGGTGTTGTACCAGTGGACCCAGTCGGCGGTGAGCAGTTTGACGCGGTGCGAACTGTTGTGAACCACCCGGTGCAGGATCTTGCCGTTGTCCTGTGATGCAGGGCGCTGCGAGGCGTCTCACCGGTGGGTGCTCAGGTCAGTAGTCCCAGCCCGGCGCGGCGGGGGCCGAGGACCGGGTCGGGGTCGGCGCCCAAGGTGGTGGTGAGCAGGTCGTGGTAGATGTCGCGGAAGTCGGTGGTGGGTTTGAGGTCTCCGTTGTTGAGGTCGGTCAGGCTGGGTTGTTCGCCGTGGAAGCCACCGCGTACGGGGCTGCCGGCGAGGAAGACCGGGCCGGCGGTGCCGTGGTCGGTGCCCTGGGAGGCATTGGCGGCCACCCGGCGGCCGAACTCGGAGTAGGCCGCTAGTACCACATTGGCCCCATGCGGGTCGCCCGCCATCCGGTGCAGGAACCCGGAGATGGCCGCATCGACGGTGCCCAGCAGCTTTTCTTGGGTGCCGCGCCCGTTGGCATGGGTGTCGAACCCGTTGGCCGAGACCATGTAGACCCGGGTGGGTACGCCGGCGGTGATGGCTTTGGCTACCAAGTCCAGCTGGGCGGCCAGCGGGCTGACATCGCCGCGGGGGACCACGCCTATCGGGGCCAGCCACGCGCGCGCGGTGGTGGTGGCGCGATAGGAGGCGGCCACCGCGGCCATTGCGGCGCTGTCGCGGTCATCGGGGACGCTGAGCGCGCCGATGACGCCGGTGAAACGATCCTGGGTTTTGCTGGCCGGGCCAGGGATCAGCGCCGCGGCGGTGGTGCGGGCCCCGACGGCCATTGGCGGCAGCACGGCGCCGATGTTGACCGCGCGCAGTGGGTCGTCGCCGGTGGAATCCAGCCAGCGGCCGATCCAGCCGGTGGGCACCGGCTCGTTGGGGGAGGCGGTCTGCCAGATGTCCATCGACCGGAAGTGGCTTTGGTCGGGTTTGGGGTAGCTCACGCCTCGCACGATGGCGAGCCTGCCCTGCTGCCAGGTGGCGAACAGTCCTTTCAGTGCGGGGTTGAGGCCAAGCCGGTCGTCGAGGCGTAGTACCTCCTCCGGGGCATAGGCCAGTTCCGGTCGGGCGTCGTGGTAGGCGTTATCGGCGTAGGGGATCACCGTGTTGATGCCGTCGTTGCCGCCGTAGAGGGTGAGGATGACCGCGATGCCGGCACTGGCCGGGAGCGGTCGGTGAGCGGCCGCACGCATCAGGTCGGGCCATGAGATCGCCGCTGCCCCCGACAGCAGTCCCAGCGCGCCGACGCCAGCGCTCGCGCGCAGAAATCGGCGACGGTCCATCTCCACCATCGGATCCCTCCTAGGACGTCAAATACTCGGGGGTGTTGACCGCGGCGGCCACCAGCCGCGGCGGGTCCCCGGCCAACGGGCGCAGCGCGGCGGCGCTGCGGTCGGTCCAGTCCCCGACGCCCAGCAAATAGCCGGCGGCATCGAGGCGCTCCCCGGTGCCGGCCTGTTCAACGGTGGACAGGTCACCGGCGGTGGCCAGAGCGGCCGCGGCGCCGAAGCGGACCGTGGCGGACGCAGTGGACAGCCATCGCGGCCCACGCGGCCAGCCCGCCACGTCAGGCGGGTAAAAGGGTCGCTGGCCAAGGGCTTTCAGTGTGGTCTCGGTGGCCCGCAGGTGGTCGGCGGTCATCGGTACCCGAAGTGCGCGGATGACGCCGACAAGCCATTCCACCGGGGTGTTCACCAGTCCGGGTGCGGCCGCGGTGAATTCGGGTTCGGTGAGGATCGCCGTGGTCAGCGCCTGCAGGTCGCGGCCGGGACCGTAGGCGTCGACGAGGCGGGCCAGCACCGCGGCCGAGGGCGCGGTGTCGGTTGCCAGCTGCCCCCACAGCTTGCTGGCCAGGTAGGCCGGGGCTGCCGGCTGGGCCAGCACCGCGTCGCAAAACCCGGCGGCGTCGAAAGCGGCGGTGGCGCCGAACAGGGTCTTCGTGGTCCCGTCGTGGCGGCCGGGGATGAACAGGGGGGTGCCGTCGGCGCTGACCACCCAGCCGGTCAGCGCCCGGGCGCCCGCGCGGACGTCGGATTCAGTGTAGCCGTGTCCGAGGGCGAACAGCTCCATGAACTCGCGGGCCAGGTTCTCGTTGGGCGAGCCGGCGGTGTTGGTCGTGGCGTCCAGCCACCGCAGCATCGCCGGGTCGGTGAGCATCGCAAAGGCCAGGGTGCGGAAATCGCCGAGTTTATGGGAGCGCAGTGTCTGGTTCTGGGCGGCCATCGAGGCCGCGACGCGGACCTTGGCCGCCGAGGTGGCGAAGTGGTTGTGCCACAGCAGGGTCATTTTTTCGTGGGTGGGGTCGTGCACGGCGACCATTCGGGTGATCCACCAGTGCGACAGCTGCCTCATCTGAGCCGTCAGCGTCTGGTTGTACCTTTTTCCGGCCTCGGTGCCTGCGGTCCTGGCCGGTCGGAGGGGTGTTTCGAACACCGGCAGTGGGGTGGCCCGCGCGCCAGGGTCGGCGTCCGGGTCGGCGGCCAAGATGGTGCCCAGGTAGGCCGGCCAACCCTGGTTGACGACGGCGTCGATCTGCGGGCCGGAGGCCCCAAAACCCGCCCGGCGCAGTAGTCGCGCGGTGGCGGTCCATTCCCCAGATTGCCCAGGCACGGCTAGATTCGGGTGCGGGCTGGGCAGCGAGTTGTGGGTCTTCCGGGTCGGCGGGACAAGGTGATCTGGCGGTCAGGACACAGCGGAGCGGTGGTGCGCCGGGCGGTCGTGATCGCTGGGGCCCAGCTCCAGGTGGCCTTGATGCGTTGCCGCATGTGGTGGGCTCCTCCGGTGGTGGTGCGGGTCGAGACGTGCAGGACTCGGTAGCGAATGCGCAGATATCGCAGTCGGCACGACGACACGGTCGATATCGACACGAGCCGTGGCGACTCGACATTTGCCATCGTAGCCAACCGGTAGGCGGCTCGCGGTGTGCGAGTCTCCTGATCCGACCAGACGGCAATTCGGGGAACCGGGAATCGCGCAGTAGATCCCGGATCCGCGTCGAGG
>CAZVST010000008.1:83534-99802 GCA_964629725.1 uncultured Mycobacterium sp. | reverse complement strand
CCGGCCGGTGCGCCTCAGGCTCCGAAACCCCACCACCCCAGGGGACTTACCCCGCGGTCCTCGGACTGAGCGCGCCGACGGGAGCGAAATCACCGGCGGCGCAACGCCAACAGCATCGCCACCACAGCGGTCACGGCACCGAGGGCGAAGATCGCTGTGAACGCGCTTTCCGGGATGTAGCCGCTGGCCGCGGGCTTCTCCACGCCGGCGAACAGGGCCGCCGCGATCGCTGACCCGACCTTGCGGAAGATCGCGTTGAGACTGGTCGCGATACCCGTCTCGTCCTCGGCGACGCCCTGGAGAACCAGTACCGACAGCGCACCGTAGGCAAGGCTCAGGTAGGCGTTGGTGCACAAGCCCGCGAGCACGATCTGCCAAGGGTGGGTATGCCACAGCAGCAGCGCGGTGAAATCGAAGGCGCCGACGCACGCACCAACGACGATCACGACACGCGGCCCGTACCGCTCGATGTAGCGTCCGGCCACCAAAGCCGTCACCGCGGCCGACAGCGCACCGGGCAGCAGGAACTCCACGCTGGCGGCCAGAACGCTGGCGCCGAATCCGTACCCGCTGCCGACCGGCGCCTCGACGAATCCGGTGGTCCCCAGGAACGAGAAATACAGGCCCATCCCGACCAGGAGCGTCGCGGTGTTGCCGAGCAGGACCGGTCGGCGGCTCAATATCGACACGGAGACAATCGGATTCGGGCACCGCTTGCTCCACGACCACCACCACCACCGCAGCACTGCGAGGCCGGCCGCCACGGACAGCAGAATCGCCTGGGACGTCCAGCCCCAACCGCGAACCATGGGTGACCGCCAGCAGCAGGGCGGCCAATCCCGCCGCCAGGGCGGCGCCACCGATCCAGTCGATCTCCGCGCGCACATACCGCGGCCGGTCCGAAACGATCAGCAGCCCGTGATCACCCGCCCGAAGCCACCGCCGAAACCCAGCATCGCCGAGATCACGGCGATCGAGCGCACCAGCCGCTCGGGCGGGAGTTCGTCGCGGACGATCGATACCGCCACCGGGTACAGGGAGAAGGCGAGAGCCTGCAGAGCCCGTCCCACCACCAGCAGGGGTAACGATGCCGTCGTGGCGGCCAACAGGGATCCGGCGAAGACCGCCGCCAGCACCGCCAGCAGGATGCGTTCCTTGTTGCGCAGATCCGCCAGCCGGCCGATCAGGGGCGTCGCCGCGGCGGCCGCCAGCAGGTTGGCGGTCACCGCCCAGCTCACCGAGACCGACGGCTGGTGCAGTTGGTTGATCACGCTGGGCTGCAATCGGTTTCCGCGGCGGTCCCGATGATGGGCATCGTCGTCGCGATCTTCGTCGGCTTCCGCAACCGCAACGCCTACGCCGGTTGGTGGGAGGCACGTACGCTGTGGGGCGGCGGCGATCACCGATCGTATTCGCCGCCGCGAGGTGCGCCACGCATGGACCTGGTCACCATCAATTCTGCTCAGGTCGGCGCCGCGGTGGGATTGGAGCGCATCGACTCGGAGCCGATACCGCGGTTCTACGCCCTGTTCTCCCGAATCCTGGCGTGGTCCGTTGCCGTCGTCGTCTGCACCATGCTGGGCGCCGGCGGCCACGACAGCGCGGCCGGGATCGCGATGAGCATTCTGGTGATGACGCTCGTCGTCCTCGCCGAGAGGATCGGCGCGCTGCTGGAGGACCCGATGAGCGACGACGTCTTCGGCCTGCCGCTGGAGCGCTTCTGCGCGACGCTGAGCGCCGACCTGCTGGGGCCGCCACACGTGTTGGCGCATTAGCCCGAGACAAATTGAGACCGGCGGTACTGTCTTGCCCCAAAGAAAGCGAGAGACGATGGCCGATAACGACGCGCGACGCTGGCAGTTGACCCGGCGTACCTTCCTGGCTGCGACCCTCGCGGCGGGCGCAGGTTCGGCCTTGGCGGCGTGCACCCGGACTGCCGCTCCCGGATCCGAATTGACCTCCCAGCCCACCACCGTCAATCCCAAACTGGCGGACGCCATCAAGGCCGCCGAGGCGGCCCGGCCGCACACCGGCAAGACGGTGAACGCGACGCTGACTCCGCGGGAGGTGACGGTCGATCTCGGCGGCAAGGTGGTCAAGACGCTCGGCTACGCCGACGCCGTTCCCGGACCGCTGATCCGCGCGAACGTCGGCGACGAACTCGAGGTGGTGCTGAACAACCAACTCAAGACGCCGACGTCCATGCACTGGCACGGGATCGCTCTGCAGAACGACATGGACGGCGCGGAACCCGCGACGCCGAATACCGCTCCCGGCCAGTCCTTCACCTACAAGTTCTCGGCGCCCGACGCCGGAACCTATTGGGCGCATCCGCATGTCGGCCTCGAACTGGACACCGGTCTATATCTGCCGGTGATCGTCGACGATCCCAAGGCGCCCGCCGACTACGACGCCGAGTGGATCGTCATGCTCGACGACTGGACCGACGGTGTCGGGCGCTCACCCCAGCAGATCTTCGACGATCTGAAGAAGGGCGGCATGGGCGCCATGGGCCAGGGCGGTATGGGGCAGGGCGGCATGGGCCAGCCCTCGACCAGTGCCGCCGAACCACCCGGCGGCATGGGGCAGATGGGTGCGACCGGCTCCACCCTGCTCGGCGGCGATCCCGGCGACGTGACCTATCCCTACTACCTCATCAACGGCCGAATCCCCGAGGCCCCGACCACATTCCGGGCCAAGCCCGGTGACCGCATCCGGCTGCGCATCATCAACGCCGGTGCTGACACCGCGTTCCGGGTGGCGTTGGGCGGCCACAAGCTCAAGGTCACCCACACCGACGGGTTCCCCGTCGTCCCCACCGAGGTCGACGCGGTGCTGATCGGCATGGGCGAACGCTACGACGCCATCGTCACCGCCGGCGACGGCGTGTTCCCCCTCGTCGCATCGGCAGAAGGCAAGAACAACTCGGCGCGGGCGCTGCTGTCGACCGGATCGGGCAGCGTCCCACCGATGGCGTTCCAGCCGCCGGAGCTCAACGGCAAGGTCGGCACCGTCGACATGTTCACTGCCACGCCCGAGGCGCAGCTGAAATTCACCAAGGCCGACAACGAGATGCAGACCGACCTGACGGCGGCGGACACCGGATACGAGTGGGGCATCAACGGTCCGTACCCGAACAACAAGCCGTTCAGCGTCTTCCAGGGACAGCAGGTCGCGCTGACGTTCACCAACAAATCGCGGATGTGGCATCCGATGCATCTGCACGGTCACACCTTCGCGGTGATGAAGCCCGACGGCAGCCTGGGCGCGCGCAAGGACACCGTCATCGTCATCCCCAACCAGTCGGTGAAGGTCGCCATCCTGGCCGACAACCCGGGGTACTGGCCGATGCACTGCCACAACGCGTATCACGCCGAGGCGGGGATGTTCAGCACCTTCGACTACATCGCCTGACCGGAAGCGCTCTGCGCGGTGGGCGCAAGACCCACTCTCTGCCTGGTGGGTGCAAGTCCCACTTCGGCCGCCAGTGCGGCGCCGACCCGCGCCGCGATCCTCGACGCGGCGACGGCGATGACCAGACCCACTGCGCACCAATACAATCCGAGCAACGGCGGCGCCAGCAGACCGACAGAATCCTTGACGCTGAACCACAGCACCGCCAGGATCACCGCCGCCCCGAGTGCCGGCAGCAATACGCCCGCGGTACGCCCCTGCCCACCGTGCACGACGACGAACCGGGGTGCGCCGACGAACCACATGGCGGCGATCTCGATCAGCAGGTAGCACACCATCAGGCACACCGACCCGGCGACGGCGAACAGGAAGTAGATGTCGATCGCGGCGTCGCCGGTGTCGGCCGGCGGCCACCCGGTGAACCAGCAGATCACGTTGACGACCCCCGCCAGCGCCACGACGAGCCAGGTCGCCCGCCGTGGGCCGCCGCTACCGGGGTCGATGTGCGCCAATGCTCTCGGGCCGAATCCGTCGCGACCGAACGCGAACAACATGCGGCCCGAGGTGGCGGCTGTTGCCAGGTGGCAACCGAACGCGCTGACCGTCGCGGTGACGATCACCAGCAGGCTGAACCACTCCCCGATGAAGGAATCGCCCAGGTCCCCCAAGGTGTTGTCGGACTTCTGGAATGCCTCCAGGCCGGCTTCGTCGGTGCCGAAACCGATGGTCTGGGCGAACATCACCACCACGAACAGCACCCCGGTCAGGGCCAGGGTGCCGATCAGGGCGCGCGGAATGTTGTGTTTCGGATCGGCGGTCTCCTCGCCCATCGACGCACACGCCTCGAAACCCGCCCAGCATAGGAAAGCCGCGACCACACCGCCGAGCACGGCCGACACCGACACCCCGGAGAACGAGAAGGTGCTGAGGTCCATCCCGGTGCTGGGTGCGCCGCCGCGCGCCAGGATCACCGCCGCAAGGATCACCATCGCGACGATCCCGACGCCCTCGATCACCAGAAGCACCTTGGCCAGCAGACGGGCCTGACGGCCACTGAGCACGAATGAGATCGCGGCGGCGATCAGGACCGGTACCACCCAGGGCAGTTGCCAGGATTTTGCGGCGCCCCGTTGCATTTCGGCCAGGAAGGAATTGGCGAACCCGGCGGTCAGCGCCAGCGTGCCGATCGAGAAACCGACGTAGGCGCCGAGCATGGCGAAGCCCGAGAAGAACCCGGTGCGCGGGCCGATGGTGACACCGACAAGCGCGTAGGCCGACCCGGCATGGTTGAGGTGACGGGTCAGGCGCACGAAGCTGCAGCCGACCAGCGCGACCCCGACCAGGCCGATCACGAACACCAGGGGGACGGCTTTGCCGACGCCGGCCACCAGACCCTGCCCATTGCCGGCCATCGCCAGGGTCGGGCCCACGGTGGCCACCGACAACGCCAGCGCCACCCACAGCGGAAGCCGGCGGCGCGGCAGTTCGTCCGGGGTCGGTGTGGTCATCGGGCTTTCCTTCAGTCCGTGACCGATCGGGTCGCGAGGTAGATCGTCGCGGCGGACCGGCCTCGGGTGATGAGGTTGTCGAACCAGACCGTGGTGGCCGCGACATCGGTGAAGACGGCTTCCAGAACCGAGATGAACTCATCGTCCGGCGGGTCGTCGGACCACATCGCGAATGCGCCACCCGGGGCGAGCTTGGTGGCCGCGGCGTGGAGGCCGTCGTAGGTATAGAAGTGCGCGTGCGGCTCGTGGAGCAGGTGTCGTGGTGAGTGGTCGATGTCGAGCAGGATCGCGTCATAGGTTCGGCCGGGGCTTTCCGGATCGAATCCCACCTCGCTTATCGCGGCGGCGAAGAAGTCGGCGCATACGATCGCAACGCGGCCGTCAGCGGTCAGACCGGCAGTGTCTGGCAGCAGGTCGCGGTTGTGCCAGTCGATGACGGCATCGGAGTACTCCAGAACGGTGACGGTGCGAATTCGGTTGCATTGCAACGCTTCCTGGGCGGTATAGCCTAGGCCGAGACCGCCGACGATTACATCCAACGCCGCGCCCCGAGTGCGCGCGAGACCAAGCCGCGCCAGTTCTTTCTCCGCGACGGTGAACAGGCTCGACATCACATGTTCGTCACCGAGCTTGACCTCGAAAACATCGGCCTGCAGAGAGAGGTCAAACCTGCGCCGCAGGCTGATGACGCCCATCGGTGTCTGCTGCCAGCCCAATTCCTCTAACCGCGCACTCACCGAGTGACCATAGCGCTTGCGTCGTTGACAGTGTCCAGCTGAGGATGGGTCATCTCAGCTGGACACTCAGGGGAGGCCGATCGGGGGAAGCCGCGGTGTGCCCGCGACCGGTAGCTTGGCAGACATGCCCCCAATCGGCCCACGCATGGCGGCGGGCGTGGCGTCCGCCGCCGTCGCCCTCGGCGTGACGCAATTGATCGCCACGTTTTTCGCACCGGCCGCCGACGCGCGCGCCGCCGTCGGCACCTCGGTGATCAACCTGACGCCCGGCCCGGTCAAGGAATGGGCCATCCAGACCTTCGGCACCAACGACAAGACCTTCCTGACGGTCATGGTCGTGCTGGTGATCACCGCACTGATCGCCGTCGCGGCGATCTGGGAGCGGGCCCGGATCGGCACCCTGGCGCTGTTGGCCGCCGGACTGGCCGGTGCGCTCGCCGTGCTGAACCAGCCTGGTGGCGGCGTCGTGGATCTCATCCCGGTCGCAGTCGGCACGGCCTGCGGCATCGCGACGCTGCGGCTGTTGAACAGGCAGCCGGCAGCTAAACCTGCAGCCGATAATGCTGCGGCACAGGCTGATCCAGCGCGGCGTCGTTCGCTGCTGACATTGGGCCTGCTGGGTTTCGGCGCTCTCAGCGGAGTGGGCGGCAGCATCCTGACCCGTCAGCGGCGCTCGGTCGCCGGCGACCGGGATGCCTTCGCCCTGCCGAAGGTCTCCTCCCCCGCGCCACCGATCCCGCCCGGCGTCCAGCCCGCCGGCGTCGACCTGCCGAGCTATATCACCAGCAACGCTGACTTCTACCGGATCGACACCGCACTGAGCGTGCCCCAGCTGGCCCGCGATCAATGGAAGCTGCGGATCCACGGCATGGTGGACCGCGAGATCACCTACAGCTTCGCCGATCTCGCCAACTTCGAAGCGGTCGAGCGGCCCGCCACACTGACCTGCGTGTCCAACCCGGTGGGCGGAAACCTGATCGGCAACGCCATGTGGACGGGCTATCGGGTACGGGATCTGCTGGTGCGCAGCGGTATTCACTCGGATGCCGACATGGTGCTGTCGACATCCTCAGACGGCTTCACCGCGGGCACCCCGGTGGAGGCACTCACCGACAGTCGCGACTCGCTGCTGGCCATCGGGATGAACGGCGTCCCGCTTCCCGTCGAGCACGGCTACCCGGCCCGACTGGTCGTTCCGGGCCTCTACGGCTTCGTCTCGGCCACCAAGTGGGTGGTGGATCTGGAACTGACCCGCTTCGACAAGGCGGAGGCCTACTGGACCAAACTCGGATGGTCGGCCAAGGCGCCCATCAAGACCCAGTCCCGCATCGACGTTCCGCGCAGCGGCGCACGGCTGGAGGCGGGTCCGGTGACTATCGGCGGGGTGGCCTGGGCTCAGCACCGCGGCATCAAGGCGGTCGAGGTGCGCATCGACGACGGGTCATGGCAGCCGGCGCAACTGGGGGCGGCCTACTCCGACGACACCTGGCGGCTGTGGACCTTCGCCTGGGCGGCCACCCCCGGCTCACACACCATCACCGCCCGCGCGACCGACAACACCGGCGCGGTTCAGACCGAACAGCCGGCGCCCCCCGCCCCGGATGGTGCCTCGGGCTGGCCGACGATTTCGGTTGCCGTGAAGGCCTAGCGAGCGGCGGCTTATGAGAGAGGGCAGCCCTGGCGCGTCACGCCTCGTCCCGCAATTCATCCGGCACGCTGACGGTCACCACGGTCCCACCGCCTGGACACTCGGCGAAATCGATGGAGCCGCCTGTTGATTCGACCGCCACCACCAGCGACGCCAGCCCGATGTGTCCCTCGCTGACCCGCTGAACGAGGATCTCCGGATCGAACCCGATCCCGTCGTCGGCGACCCGCAGCACAGTCCGCCCCGGCATGCGGCCGAGCGCGACATCGACTCGGGTTGCCCGCGCGTGCTTGTGCACGTTGTTCATCAACTCCCGGGCCGCCCGGTGGATCAGCGCCTCGGACTCCGGCTCACCCACCTCGTCGATGTCGATGTGAACCTCTGTGCCCCAACGTTGTTCGTAGCGGTTCGCCAGATCGCGCACGGCAGCGCTCAGGCCCACCTGCGCGAGTACCTGCGGGTGCAGCATGGCGACGGTGTTCCGCAGTTCGGCGACGGTCTCGCGCAGCGCCGCATCGAGCCGATCGAACCCCGGCGCAGAAGGGTTGTCGCGCAGTTCATCCAGATCGAGCCGCGCCGCCAGCAGGTTCTGCAGCGGCCCGTCGTGTAGTTGTTCGGACAACTCGCGACTGTGTAGCTCGTCGGCTCGCATCGACTCGGCGACCAGCCGCCGGCGCACGTCGAGCAGGGCCTCCACCCGCATGCGGCGGCGCGAAAGGGTGTAGGACAGCGCCGTGATCGCTGCTGTCAGCCACAGCAAGCAAGCGACCTGCACGTACACCAGGGCGGGGATGGCGTTGCCCATCTTCTGGTCGCGGGTGGCGTAGACGACCCACGCCAGCAGATAGCCGAACGACGTGCTCAGCCCCAGCAGACCGGTGATCAGTGGGCTGTCCAGGAACGCCACCGAGATCGGGAGCAGGAAGAAGATCGGGTAGAGCGAGATGGTCCCGGGCCCGGACACGATGCACAGTGCCACCACGACGGCGACGTCGACAAACATCGATGCGTACCGGAACCACCACCGAACCGGAGCGCGCAGCACGAAGAACAGCCATGCCACCGAGACGACGGCATAAACCACCAGCATGGCGGTGAACACCTCGTCGAGCCAGTGCGAGACGTGCGTCTGCCAGATCAGCAGGGCGATCAGGAGGATCAGCACCAGCCGCAGGATCGAACGGATCCGCAGCGGCTCGCCGGTCAGGAAATCCAGGACCCGGCTGATGTCTCTCCCCACTAGTCGAGCAGACCTCGGCGCATCGCCTCGGCGACCGCGGCCGCGCGGTCACCCACTCCCAATTTCTCGTAGAGGCGCTGCACGTGCGTCTTCACCGTCGACGCCGCGAGGTAGAGTTCCTTGGCGATCGCGGGGATGCTCGATCCCTCGGCGATCATGCCGAGCACCTCCCGCTCCCGTGCGCTCAGCGTCGGCCCGGTTGGTTCGGCGCGGCGGCGGATCTCTGCGGCCAGTCCCGAGGCGAGATTTGCATCGACGACGTCGCGGCCCTTTGCGCATTCCAGCACGGCGTTGACGATCTCCGAACGGGACGACTCCTTGGGCAGATAACCGGCGGCGCCCTGCTGCAGCGCGTGATAGACGATCGCCGCGTCGGTGTTGGCCGACACCAGCAACACCCGGGTCGGCACTTCGTCGCGCAGGACGGCCGCGGCCACCTGTCCGCCGTCCATCCCCGGCATCTTATGATCCAGCAGGGCCACCTGGGGGCGATGCTCCTTGATGGCGGCCAGCGCCGACGGGCCGTCCTGGGCTTCGGCGACGACCTCCACCAGTCCGCTGCTGGTCAGCGCGCGCACCAGACCGTCGCGGAAGAGTGGGTGGTCATCGGCGACGACAACGGTGACCCGTTGATTGTTGAAGGTTTCGCGCACCGCAAAATCTTTCCACATCGTCGCCAACAACGACTATCGGCAACACCAATGACTCATACCGCTGCCGTGGTCGTCACGCAGTAGGACGGTCAACACCCGGTGCCCGAGAACGATGCCGTGTAGTCCCAAGCGAGGGCCCGGGTCCGCGTTGCAGAGTCTGGAATTCCAGCTTGAACGACGCGACGACCGGACCATCCAGGTCCAGATGCGCGGGGTACTACTGGAAGGGGCTATCGCGGAGGGCGACGTCGTCGAAGTACCGGCCAAACGCGTTGTGGCGTGTGGTCGCGCTGGTCCACCGGTGCACACCTCTGGCGGGCGGCCGACAGCATCGCCGGAGAGCGCCTAGGTCTGCTGGTGGGACGTCGAGACCGTCCTGACTCTCTTTGCTCCGATGTTCGCCGTCCGGGTCAGCGATGCGCTGTCCGGGCAGACGCACCGGCGCAATCACGACGGCCACCGGCTGCTCCGAGAAGCAATGAAGAGCGCCGATCAGCGGGGTCGTGGATCCCGTCCACCATGCCGAGGACATCGCCCGTTACCACGGTCGCGTCGTGCGGGGCCCGGAGCCGCCCGGCAAGATGGGCAAGGCTTCGCGAGTCGTTATGGACTTCACCGAATACATCAAGTGACCATCTCCCGGGTGTTAGCATCCGCTCGCACATATCCCGGAAGGAACGCACATGATCTACGTGGCAGACGCGGGCACCAAGGGCGTGGGAGTATTTGCATCACAAGACTTCTGCCGTGATGAGACCGTGGTAACAGGGAAAGCGATCGCCTTTCCAACTCAGCAGACCAGAATGTCCATACAACTCGACTGGGATAAGCGGGTCGAGATGGATGATCCTGCCACGCTGATCAACCACAGCTGCGCTCCAACGCTCTACGTGCGTGAAAACCAATGGCGCGCCTATGATTTCATTGCTCTGCGGGACATCGCTGCGGATGAGGAAATCACCTTCGACTACGCAATGACCGAATACGTGCTGGCAGCCCCCCTTGACTGCCAGTGCGGTAGCCCGGCGTGCGAGGGCCGGATACGGCCATGGAGCGAACGCGACAACGACTGGCGTGAATCCAACGCGCACTTGGTGTCCGGCTACTTACGAGCCGCGCTGCTCGTACCCTCGTCCGGTCTGGCATTCCCCCGAGACCGTTGAGGCATCAGCGAAACGGAAGCGATGTCAGAGAGTTGGAAAGCGCGGCGATCCCTTCGTAGTGGTCCAGTTGTTGTGCGATTTCGATGCCTGGATGTTTGGGTAGGAAGAATCGGCATCGATATGGCATCGAAGAAGCGGCGGCGGCATCCGCCGGACCAGATCCTCCCGCAAGCTGGCTGAGGGCAGCAGGCAGCTCACGGCGGGTCGGGAGCTTGACGCTTCCCGGATTTCATGCACCCTCGGGAATCTGTGAGCTGGCCGGTCGGCCGGTCGCGAGTTCGGAATAATTGCGGGCTTCGGCTTCGGCGGGCGGGATGCGTGCGAGGCGGTGCATGCGGCGCTGCTGGTTGTACCAGGCGACGTAGTCGGCGGTGATGTACTCGGCATCGCCTACCGTGTTGAGTTGAGGGGGCCGCGGCGAAATGGGGAATTCGCGCGCATACAGTCAACTAATTGCGGAACACACCACCAAGGTTCGCTAGCGGCGCTGGATTCATGCGGCCAACTCTGGTCCATGCGCGGACGGCCCCGTCACACACTCCGAATCACCTCTCGGAAAGAACCACAATCCAGTCGGATTCCTCGAACTTTACGAGTTCCGTCTTGACGGGATTGAGCACCACGGCTCCGCCGTCACCCCGCATGCGGCGATAGCCGACGGCCACCTGTCCGCGCCGCCGCGCACCTTCAGCGACCGTGTAGAAGTTCACCGGACCTTCGATGTTCACGTAATCGGCGACCGGACGCAGGTAAAGTTCCGATCCGGCCTCGTCGAAGAGCTCCCGGAAAATAGCTGATATGCTCGCGTTTTCTGATGCCTGCGCAAGCATCAGGCTAACCAGCCTATTGCTGACCACGAAGTCGTCGGCGCGCGTCACCTCAGCGAGTTCACGATTCTTAATATCGATCATTTCACTAGCAACATTGATTAGGCGGTCGGACTGTTCTGCAATCTTGCGGAGACGTAGCAGCGTGATCATCGTTCGCGTGTCGGCCGATTGCGGGTCCAGATCATCGCTATAGCCCAGAACGACCACGTGGTCGTAGGACAGTGTGTCCAGCATGTCGAGTTGGCCATGGCCAATGGCGTTTATCCGGCGGAGTTCTACTTCCAGATTTGGGGATGGGACAGTGAGCGCAGCAACTTTCTCCTCGATGTCGGGCGCATCTGCAGCGATAGTCAGCAATGAACCGGGGGCGGCAAAGGATGCCAGTTCACGGACCACTAGGGGCGCGCGCCGATTCCATCCGATCATCAGTATTCGTTCAACCGACAATTCCCGCGGTGGGGTCAACTCACGCAGCGCCGAACCGTTGACCGCGGCTTTGGACGGATCCGCGACGATCTTGGAATCGTCCTCAGCGATGAGGACTAGCCTGTCTCCGCCCTGGATCAACGTGTCACCCGGCGGGTTGAGACGAACGACACCAGCCTCATCGCACAAGCCGATCGGTATGCAGCTCTCGTAGGCCATCACGGCAAAGTCGAAGGTCTTCCCGGCCAGTGCGGGCTGTTCGACTGTGTAGATCTCGCAGCCTTCGAAATCCAGCAATTCCGAATAGACAAGGCTCAAGCCAGCCTGCCGAACTGATTGGACGAGTATGCGAGCAAGGAGTTCGTCGACGAGGACCGCTTGCAACCCTGCGCCACCGACGACCTGGGCTAGTTCGACGTTCTCGCTTTCACGAATCTCAGCGGCGATCTTGTAGACCTCGGGGCGGCGATTCGGGTCCTTAGTGATAGCCCACACCGATTTGATGACACTCGAATCGGAATCGCCATCCTCAATCTCCGGCGATAGCACGACGATAGCGCGTGAGGCCTGCAGATTCATGATGCCCAGGTCGCTGAGGTCGGTGGGATCGCCAGAACGGGTATAGATCTTCGTGTTACCCAGATTGGGCACCCGCTCAGCGATCTCGTCATCCATCTCAATCTTGTCTTTGTTGGCCAGGATCGCGATGCTGGGGCGTCGACGACTGGAGTTGGCCACGACCAACTCTGAGATGACGTCGAAAATCGTGGGCGACCAGTTGAGGATCACCGTATGGTCGGTTGCGAGCACCTTCGAACGGCCCTTGCGCAAGCCCGTGAACCAATCGTCAGCGGCGACCCACACCAACACGAAAATTACGCATCCAAGGAACAGATTGAAGACTACGGCTAGCGTCATCAGGATCCGATACGGCCAGCCCGGCGAACTGTTCGCCACGCCGAAGGTCTCCAACGATCGCCAGAAAGCTTCGACGAAACCGACAGGCTCCTCTCCTTCAGGAGAAATGCGGGTAACCCAGAGGATCAAGCCAAGCACTAGAGCAGACCCGACGATGAGGACGACCAGTGCGATCCACAGTGCCTTGGCGCTGGACATGGCATCGTCGAACCAGAAACGCACTCTGGCCCTCAACGAAGGTGTGGCCGGAACCTGCGCGCGGGGCCCTGTCGCAACAGTGCCGGCGCTTGACTCGGTCGAGGTGCTCATAATCCCAACTTCTCCTGCAGCGTAGGTGGCCTAATGTCTGTCCAGTTCTGATCGACATAGTCGAGGCAATCTGCCTTGTTCGACTCTCCGTACACCACTTGCCAGCCCGCCGGAACCTCAGCGAACACCGGCCAGATGCTGTGCTGATCCTCATCATTGACCAGCACGAAGAACCGGCCGATGTCATCGTCGAACGGGTTGGCGGCTTCCAAGTCGGATCTCCAATCACTGATGTTTCGAAATCATCTGTGTCGCTGGCGCTCTGAATAGTATCGGCGCGTCGACGCATTTTCCGCGGAATGACCACTAGAAACCTCGCCGTGGCCGGACGCACCGCACTCGGGCTATTGGATTTCGACCAGGTGGCAATGTCAACCAGGGTTTGGTCGTTCCGGTTTGTAGCGTAGAAGGTGGCTTCGAACTCTGCTGGCGGTAGGTCGCCGATGTAGCCATGCAGGCGGCTGGTGTTGTGCCAGTGGACCCAGCCCAGGGTGGCGAGCTCGACGTCGGCGACGGTCTTCCAGGGCCCGGCGTGCGAGGGCCCGTAGATCAATTCGGCTTTGTAGTAGCCGTTGACCGTCTCGGCCAGAGCGTTGTCATAGCTGTCCCCGACGGTCCCGATCGAGGGGGCGGCGCCGATTTCGGCCAGGCGTTCGCCGTACCTTATAGAGGTGAACTGGGTGAGTTCAATCGGTCGATGCAACACCGGGTTGTTGAAGCGAGTGTAGTTGCTCTGCAAAGACTTCGGCGGGGGTCTTCCAGCCGAGGACCTTGCGGGGCCTGTTGTTGAGGGCAAGAGCGACCGCTTCGAGTTCTTCGGCCGACCATCGGGACAGATCGGTCCCTTTCGGAAAGTACTGGCGCAGCAGACCGTTGGTGTTCTCGTTCGTGGGCCGCTGCCAGGGTGAGTGCGGATCGGCGAAGAACACCTTCGTGCCGGTGTCCAACGCGAACTGGGCGTGCCCGGCGAGTTCTTTGCCGCGGTCCCACGTCAGGGTCTGCCGCAGCTGCTCGGGGTAGCCGTGCCAGCGATGCGGCCAGGGCGGCGTTCATCGCCACGGCACCGTATCCGCTCAACGCCGGCCCGTTCTTCACCGGCGGCGCCTGCCCCCAACCGTCGAGCCGGGGAAGATGCACAAGCATCGTGGAGCGGCTTTTTCGTTCCACCAGCGTGCCGATCGCCGAGCGGTCGGTCCCGATGATCAGATCGCCCTCCCAGTGTCCGGGCACCGCGCGATCGGCGGCCTCAGCGGGACGCTCGCTGATGACGACGTCGGCGCTGACGTGCCCCTGCGGCTTGTTCTGTGTCCGAGCCCTCGGAACCCGCAGCGCACGCCCAGTTCGCAAGCAGGCGGCCAACTCTCGTTTGAGCGCCCCACGCCCCTCAATGAACAGCGACTGGTAGATCGCCTCATGGCTGATTCGCATGGACTCATCATCGGGGAAGTCAATCGGCAGGCGGTGGGAGATCTGTTCGGGACTCCACGCCGTCGCCCAGCGTCTGTCCTGCCGATGCGGCTTGTTCCGCCCTTTCCATGCACCGGTCTGCGGGCCTTCGACGGCAGTGCCATCCGGTCGGCGGACGCTGCCGTTGAGCCGATCCTGCACATACTCCCGTAGCTGATCGTGGGCGGCCAGTTTCGCGGTCTTCGGGCGCTTCGCCGCTTGCTGGGCCTTCCACTGCGCCACACCAGCGCGGTAGACCGCCTTGCCGCCCCTGGTGGCCGCGTTTCGCCGCAGCTCCCGAGACACCGTCGCCGGGTCACGCCCGATCTAGCGGGCGATCTCGCGCACCCCAACATCCTGCGCGCGCAGCAGCGCGATCTCCTCCCGCTCATCGAACGACAGATACCGTCCGGTGGGCTCGTCCAGACTGATTGGTGACATGCCGCCAGCGTGGCGGAACCACCTGGTCGCCACCGGCGTCGACACACCCACTCCCGCAGCAGCATCTTCGGTCGAGACACCCTGGGCGATCAGCCGCCCGAACTCCCGCTGAACCGAACGCGACGGCTCAGGCCGGCCCGGTGAGCGCATCGCCGGCCGCAACGCACGATCAGCCGCCCACTGCCGCCTCACGCCGCTCGGCATCGGGTCTTTCTGTCTCGCCACCGCACCTCCTGGATCGAAGGTGTTGCGACGACCAGTTGAATCCGCCTTGCGATCCGGCATCGGAGCGACATGTTAAGCCCGGCAACATGATTCCTCGTGACCAGCGGGCCATCTCCACCGCGTCGAGGACCATGGTGGTGCGCATGTGACCGGCCACCCGCCAGCCGACGATCATGCGGCTGAAGGCATCGACGATGAAGCAGACGTAGGCCACCCCTGCCCAGGTCGGCACGAACGTCAGGTCGGTGACCCACAACTGGTTGGGTGCGGTGGCGGTGAAGTCCCGGCCCACCAGATCGGGGTGGCGGGCGGCAGTGGGGTCGGGCTTGGTGGTGCGGATCCGCTTGCCGCGGCGCGCCCCGTGGATGCCGGCGATGCGCATAGTCGGGCGACCTGATCACGGCCGACGTCATGACCTTCCAATACGGCGGGAAATTTTCGCTGCAAGTCGGGACTTCGGGTGGGAATGTCGGATTCAAATACAGACTGCAGCCTCGATCGTGAGGAGCTCGTTAAGGATCCGGCCGATATCCGCCATTGCGTTCGGCGCGATCATCTCATCGTGCGTGCACGCGATCGTGTAGGCCGAAATGGGCCCCTCTATGTACCCTTGCCAAGGCGCAATTGCTTCCTCTGGCGAGCTGATGTCACGATCGGTCGCAAGGAACAGGACAGCAGATCCCTGATAGCAGGGTGATTCAAAGTTCCGCAGAACATCCATGTTGTTTTTCATGATCGCAACCGTGGTTTCCACGAGCAATTTCCGATCGGCATCATCGGCAAGAAGTCCGTGATCGGTGAGGGCGGATACGCCCATCGCATTGACTTCATCATGGTCGTCGGGCAGCGCCAGTGTCGCCTCCTCGGGGCTTGCCGGGTCGCTGTCAAGAAGTCCCAGCAATGCAACATCATGACCCCGACGATGGAGTTCCGCCGCCATTGCGTGGGCCACGATACCCCCGAAAGAGAAACCTAAAAGGAAGAACGGCCCCTCAGCCTGGATCGCTAGCACCTGTTGGAGGTAATCATCGACCATGGCAGGAATCGATGCAGCAAACGGTGTGGCGTCGTCTAGGCCGCGAGCTTGCAGCCCATAGATTGGGTGTTCATCGAGGTGGCTTACCAGCCCCCGGAATCCCCAAGCCAGTCCGAGAGCACCGTGGACACACCAGATCGGCGGTTTTGTTCCGCCCAACCGAATCGGCAAGACGACCGCGAACGGATCCGACGATTCCGCCGACCTATCCACCGACAGCCAGTCAGCCAATCCGGCCACGGTGGGTGCCTCGAAGACGGCTCGGATCGGGACC
>CAZVST010000008.1:0-83434 GCA_964629725.1 uncultured Mycobacterium sp. | reverse complement strand
CGACTCCACCACCATCACCGCCGCCGGCACCATGTACTGCGGCAACCGCTCACCGACAAACCCCCGCAACTGCGCGGCCAACTCCGCATCCACACCCTCAACGCCGAGACCGCCATCGAGCACCACATAACCCACCAACCGGGTATCCACCACACCATCTGCATCATTGGTGGCGGTATGTGCGACCACCGCGGCCTGCCCCACCCGCGGGTGAGCCGCCAACACCGCTTCCACCTCACCGCACTCGATCCGATACCCGCGAATCTTGACCTGCTCATCGGCCCGGCCCAGATAGTCCAGCTGCCCATCAGCACGCCAGCGCACCACATCCCCGGTGCGATACATCCGCGCCCCCACCCCACCGAAGGGACACGCCACAAACCTCGACCCCGTCAACCCCGCCCGCCGCCAATACCCAACACCCACCCCAGCGCCAGCCACATACAACTCCCCGGCCACCCCCACCGGAACCGGACGCAGCCACTCATCCAACACAAACAACGCCGCCCCAGGAACCGGCGAACCGATCGGCACCACAGGCGAACCCGGCCTCAACGGCGCACTCACCGCCACCTGCACGGTGGTCTCGGTCGGGCCGTAGCCATTGATCATCACCCGCCCACCACTGGCCCAGCGATCCTGGATCTCGACCGGGCAGGCCTCACCACCGACCACCATCGCCACCGACTCCAACCCCTGTGCCGGCAACACACCCAGAGCCGAGGGAGTAGGACCGAAAACATTGACCTGTTCGGCGAGCAACAGAGCATGCAGATCCTCCGCCGAATGGACCACCGACTCCGGTACCACCACCAACCGCCCACCATGGGCCAACGCGCCCCAGATCTCCCACACCGACGAGTCGAAGGCGTAGGACGACCATTGCGCCCACACCGCGGGCGCAGCAGCATAGGACGCGGGTGAGCCCATCAACGCGGTCACGTTGCGGTGGGTGATCACCACCCCCTTCGGCACACCGGTCGTCCCGGAGGTGTAGATCAGGTAAGCGATGTCATCGGGATCCGGCAGCGGTAACGGGCCGGCCGAATATGTGCCGATCACCGGGTCATCGACATCGATAACCTCGACGGTGTAGCCGCCCAAACGGCCCCTCAACCCCGCAGTGCACACCACCACCGGCGGCTGCGCGTCATCAAGCATGAACCCGATACGGGCATCGGGATGACCCGGATCGATCGGCAGATACCCCGCCCCGGTCTTGAGCACCGCCACAATCGCGACGATCGCCTCAACCGAACGCTCGCACAACAACCCCACCACAACACCGGGACCCACCCCCCGATCGGTGAGCAGACACGCCAACCGGTTCGCCGACTCGTCAAGCTCGCGGTAAGTCAACGACACATCACCACACACCACCGCCACCGCATCAGGCGTGCGCCCCACCTGCGCATCCCACAACCCCGGGATCGACACCGAACCCGCCACCGGGCCGGCCAACACAGCCCGGTTGTCCCACCGGGCCAATCGGTGGCGCTCAGCCTCATCGAGCACATCCACCGCCGACAACCGCTGACCCGGATCAGCCACCAGCGCCTGCAGGATGCGCAGATAATAAGCAGCGAACCGCTGCACAGTGCCCTCATCGAACACATCCCTGGCGTACTCAAACCCGCCTGGGAACGCCTGCGCATACCCATCTACCGTCGGCAGTTCCGTAACCCCAACGAAGAGGTCGAACACCGCGGCAGCGGTGGGTGTGGCCAACGCCTGAACGCCCAAACCCGGGAAGTCCACCTCAGCAATCGGGTTGTTGTCCAGCGCGAACATCACCTGGAACAGCGGATGATGGGCATTGGACCGCACCGGATGCAGCAACTCCACCAACCGCTCAAACGGCGCATCCTGGTTCTCATAGGCCCCCAGAGCCTTATCCCGCACCCGCCCCAGCAACTCAGCGAAACTCGGATCACCAGACAAGTCGACCCGCAACACCCACGTATTGACGAAAAACCCGACAAGATCATCCAACGCAGCATCGGTACGCCCAGCGATCGGCACCCCGATCGTCACATCATCACCAGCCCCCAACCTGGCCAGCAGCACCGCCAACCCCGCCTGCAGCACCATCGACGTGGTCGCCCCGAACTCCCGCGCCCGCACCCCGATCCGCTCAACCAACTCCGCCTCGATGGTGAACTCCACCAACCCACCCCGAAACGACTGCTGAGCCGGACGCGGCCGATCGAACGGCAACACGATCTGCTCGGGCGCCCCCGCCAACTCCGCCCGCCAATACTCCAACTGCCGCGCCAACACACTGCCGGGATCATCAACACGACCCAACATCTCACGCTGCCACAACGTGTAATCGGCGTACTGCACCCCCAACGGCACCCACCCCGGCCCACGACCCCCACACCGCGCGGCATACGCCACCGCCAGGTCCCGCTCTAACGGCGAAGCCCCATCAGCAGCGATGTGGTGCACCACCAACACCAGCACATGCTCACTGGCCGACACCCGCAACAACTGCGCATGCACCGGAATCTCAGCAGCCAGATCAAACCGATACCCCGCCACCCCAGCCACCGCATCAGCCAACCCCGCCGGGGTGACCGGACGCACCGGGACAGCAACATCCACCGCATCTACCGGAACGATCTGCTGGTAGGGCACCCCATCAACCTCGGCGAACACCGTGCGCAAACTCTCATGACGAGCCACCACATCACCGATCGCCGCCACCAGCGCCGCAGTGTCCAACTCCCCGGTCAACCGCACCGCCCACGGCAGGTTGTACGTTGCCGACGGGCCCTCATACTTGAACGCAAACCACAACCGGGACTGCGCAAACGACAACGGCACCCGCTGCGGCCGCGCCCACGCCACCAACTCCACCCGCGCCAGCACACCCCCACGCCGAGCAACCCAGTCAGCCAATCCGGCCACGGTGGGTGCCTCGAAGACGGCTCGGATCGGGACCTCGACGCCGAGTTCAGCGCGGATCCGGGCCACCAGCCGGGTCGCGGACAGCGAATGCCCACCCAGATCGAAAAACCCGTCATCAACACCCACCCGAGCCAGCCCCAACACCTCGGCGAACAGCCCGGCCAGCACCTGCTCACGAGCGTCGCGCGGCTCACGGAACACCGTCGTAGCCACGAACTCAGGAACCGGCAACGCCCGCCGATCCAGCTTGCCGTTGGTCGTCAACGGCAACGACTCCACCACCATCACCGCCGCCGGCACCATGTACTGCGGCAACCGCTCACCGGCATAACGGCGCAACTCAGCCAGTAATTCGATCGCTGACGGATCGTTGACATAGCCCACCAGAGAATCCACCGGATCGCTGGGAAAATACGTATCGGACAACGCGGGGGCGGGTCCATCAGCGAGCGAATCGGTGGCGCGCAAGAAGACCAGATCCATCAATCCAGCCGTCGGCGACCACGTCACTGCCGCCTCGTATCCGCACTCTTGCCCCAGCAGGTGACACTGGTGCGGCAATACCGCATCGACGCTCGAAACGTCTACCCGCAAATGCTTGGCCAACACGTCATCGTCGGCCTCAGCCAAAGCATCGATCATGGCCACGTCAGCCCACACTCCGGCGTGAGGCACGCCAGTCACGCGCACACCCGGCCCCTGCTGCGACCTGAGATACTGGCCCAACGCGGCCAAACCCCCGAACTGCTCCCAGGGCAGCCTCGGGAGATCCGAAACAGATCGCACCCCCACCGGCCCCTTGCGCAGCACCACCTCATAGCGGTAGCAGCTCAACTCGTTGACAGCCCGCATCCGGGACAACTGGATGTCAACTGCGGCGATGTCCGGCAACTTCTGCGGCAGACCGATGAAGAACTCCGGCGCAAGTAGCAGCTGCTGCTCGGCCAACATTCCCCGACGCACCCGCTCACGTGTCACCGCAGCAGTGTCCTCACCGGCCGTCGCACACAGCAATCCGGTGGTGTACGCGCGAAGCAACGCCAACGGACGAACATCGCTGATGAACAGCGCCCCACCAGGCGCCAACAAGCTCATCGCGATCTCCACGACCTGGAGCAGATAGCCCGCGCTCGGGAAGTACTGGACCACACCGCTGATCACCACTGCGTCGAAATGACCTACTGGCAGCCCCTCGGCCACGTCCGCCGGCTGCACGCGCAACCGGACCCGATCGCCCCAGGATTCCTCTGCCACCGCCGCCCGCAACATCTCGATCTGCGACGCAGACAGGTCGGTCGCCCAATACTCGGCACATTCCGGCGCGAGCTGCGCAAGCAATAACCCCCTACCTACGCCGATCTCCAATATCTTCGCCGGGCTGAACCCGCGGATCCGGTTCACCACCGCCGCCCGCCAATCCTGCATTTCCTCAACAGGCAGCGGCGCACCGGTATAAGTGCTGTTCCATCCCCCAAAATGCTCTCCGAAAGGCGCCGCCGAGGTTGGCGCCGTAGCAGGGGCAATCAGACCCGAGTATTCAACGTCGTAAACCTGCCGCCACTGCTCGACCAACTCGGCTTCCCGTCGCGGCGCCGGAGCCAGCATCGCTTCCTGATCGAGCACGACGTAACCCACTAAGTGCTGGTCGTCGGCGCCGTGAGCCGCGCGGGCGGCATGGGTGGTGACCACAGCTTGCGCCACCCGCGGATGGCCAGCCAGCACCGACCCAATCTCACCCAGCTCAACGCGATGGCCACGGATCTTGACCTGCTGATCCGCTCGTCCGACATACACCAACTGGCCATCAGCGCCGTAATACACGAGGTCGCCAGTGCGATACATGCGCATCCCGCCACCCACAAACGGACACGCGACAAACCGGGACGCCGTCAAAGAGGTTCGCCGGCAGTACCCGTAACCCACCGCCGTTCCAGCCACGTATAACTCACCGACGACGCCGGCGGGAACCTCGTTCAACCGTTCGTCGAGCACGAACAGACCCGCCCCCTGCACCGGCGAACCAATCGGCACCACCGGCGAACCCGCCGTCAACGGCGCACTCACCGAGGCATACATCATCGTTTCAGTCGGACCATAGGCATTGACCATGACCCGCCCGTCCGCAGCCCAGCGGTCCGTCAAAGCGGTAGGACAAGCCTCACCGCACACCACCAATACCACCGACTCCAAACCCAGCGGCGACAACACCGCCGCAGCGGACGGAGTCAAAGTCAAGACATCGACGCCCTCAGCAACAAGCAGGTGGTGGAATTCCATCGGCGAACGGACAACCCATTCCGGAACCACCACCAACCGGCCGCCGTGAAACCAAGCGATCCACATCTCCCACACCGACAGATCGAAGCCGTAGGAATGCACCTGGGCCACCACTTGGCCGGCCCTCGCAGTGGAAGAGATCGGTGACGGCAGCAGCTCTGCGATCTTGCGATGACTGAACATGGCCCCTTTCGGGGTCCCCGTGGTGCCGGAGGTGTAAACGATGTAGGCAACATCGTCAGCAGCAGGACTCGGCAACGAATGTGCCGGATATGTGGCAACCACTGGATCATCAACGTCGATCACCACGAGGTCATACCCGAGCAGCCGCGACGCCAATGCTCCCGTCGTGAGCACCAACACCGGCGCCGAATCTTCGATCATGAACGCAATGCGCGCATCCGGATATCCCACATCAACGGGCAGATACGCAGCCCCAGCCTTGAGGACCGCCAGGATCGCCGTTATCGCCTGAACTGAACGCTCGAACAACACCACGACCACATCGCCAGCAACCACGCCTTGCCCTACAAGCAAGTGCGCGAGCCGGTTAGCTGCCAGATCAAGCTGCCGATAGGTTAACGAAGTCGGCCCACACACCAACGCCACGGCGTCCGGCGTACGGGCAACCTGGGCATCCCACAACGTCACGGCCGACGTGGATGTGTCACCGCCCGTGTCACGCGCCGAACGGTGACCACAAGTCCTCATGTCATCCTCGTCATTTTTCAGTGGCCCACCGTGCACCTAGGTGTCCTTGATCTGCGCGCCCGCGGCTTCCAGCCTGGCCAGCAGCGTGCCCGCGCCGTAGGCCGCATCGCCGTAGACCGCCGGGCGATCCGCGCCGCGGTCGGCGCCCCCGGGTGCGTCCGCACCACCGCCGGCGCCGAGATTCGAGTCATCGTCGCCGTCGTCGCCGTCGTCGCCCTCACCCGCGTCGGCGTCGGGGTCCTCGGGCAGGTCATCGGTCAGCAGATCGGCAGCGGGCCCGGCGTCGCCGGCGTTGGCCGCGCTCACCTCGGTGGCGGTCACGATCTCGGTATCCGGGTCGATCGCGATGTGACCCTTGTAGCCGTCGAAGCCGCGCGCGGAAGTCTTGTGCCCGTGGCGCGCCTGCGGGTCCACGGTGGAGATCACTCGATCCTTGGCGACCCGCCGCGCGATACGGAACACCCCGTCGGTGTCGCGGTCGAGGTCCTGGCCGACCACAGTGGCCAGCAGCTCGGCGGCCTGGTCCACCTCGGCGGCCAGCTCCCGCCCATCCAGCGCCGCTACCAGCGCCATCGCGTCGCGGGCCAGCGCGTCCACCAGCGTTGCCCGCGCCGCCGCATCGTCGTAGTCGCACACCGGTTTCCCCGCGCCGGCGTAGTCGTCGTCGCGGCCCAACACTGCCCGCAGCTCGGCCTCCAGCTCCGCGTCGACGGCCTTCAACAGCCCGCGGATGGCCGAGCGGATCAAGGTGACCGTGTCCATCGTGGCCACCGCGTCATACAGCGGGGTGGAGTCCAGCACCCGCTTACGGCCCACCAGACCCGCTGCCTTGGCCGCCTCCAGCGTGGTCTCGAAGATCCGGTTCGGTCGATCCGACCGGGCCAGCCTCGCGCGCATGTCCACCAACACGGTATGCACGAACCCCGGATAGTCGAAATCCAGCCCGCCGGCGGCGTACTTCCAGCGCGCGTCGAACGCGAACCGCTCCACCGCCTCTCGATCCGAGAGGCCCTCGATGCGCTGCAGCACCATCACCACCGCCACGATCATCGGCGGCACCGAGCGGCGCCCCACGTCGGTGAACAGGTCGGCGAACATCTCATCGGGGAACAGATTGAAACACTCCCGGTGCAGCACACCGTAAATCGAGTCGCCAGACACCCGGTCCGCACAGAAATTCGCCGTCGACCGCAGCAGATCCGCCTGAGTAGGCCTCCGTCCCAACGTCACCAAATCATTCAACGCGAGCGGCCACGATCAGCCGGTCACCGCCACACGAAAAACACCAACCACCTAGTGCCGTCTTGCATCCCGATCTGTCGCACCCTGCGCGGCAAACTCTCGACCGCACTGGTGTTTACCTATCAGCCTCTGCCAGCCAACTTGTCTCGCAGGCTCTTGGGCCGAATGTCCGGCCAGTTTCGTTCGATGTAGTCCAGGCATTCAGCACGCGAAGCCTCGCCGTGAACCCTGCGCCAACCGTTCGGGACGTCGGCAAACACGGGCCACAGGCTGTGCTGCTCCTCATCGTTGATCAGGACAACGAAACTCGCATCGTCATCGTCGAATGGGTTGACAATCATCAGACTCCTTTACCTTGGTACCCACACCAACAACTGTCGGGACGGAAACGCTAGCAGCATTGATGCGCGTAATTGCCTTTACTGAATGATCCGTCGGGCGGCATGATCCGTGGGGCGGGACCTCGCCACCTGGACGCACCAGTTCAATAGGCGTGGTGGTCAAGCCGCTGGAGAGGTTTAAGGGTGGTTTAATTTAAGGGGGTTTAAGGTGGGTTTAAGGGCAACCACATTCAGATGCGCGGCAAGGTGCTCGATGTTTCGAGTATCAAGGAGGCTCAGGAAATCTGCGTCGCAAGGCGCCGTCGAGCGGGAGAAGTTCGAGGAGGCGCGACACGAGCGAATGAGCGATCTCGCCCCGCCGGAGGCGTCCCGATCGGCGATCCTGACGATCGCCGACGCCGAGGAGCCACCATTGCGAGTGTTCCTGGGATCCAACGTGTTCGCGCTCGCCAAAGCCGACTACCAGAGCCGGCTTGCGCAGTGGGGCAGTGGGAACCGGTGGCCCGCGAGGCGCACGCGTCGCATGACGATCAAGCGGCGACGAAGGAGCCGCGATGAGGAATGCGACAGTTGGGTTCAGCTTGTGGCTAGCTCGGCCCGAGCAGGGCGTCGAGCATGACGGAAACACTCGATTCGAGATCGCGGTAGCCGCAGCGGGCCATCATCAGCAGGCCCAGGAAATGCTGGAGCAGCGCCCAGGCCAGGTCGCGATGCGGCGAGGCGAACTGATGGCCCGCGTCGGCGGCCCGGCCCAGCGCCGAGCACAGCCCTTCTTCGACATGGACGATGCCGCGGTCGACGGCGTCGCGGATCACCGGGACCGCGTAGGACGACTGCTGACTCGTGGTGGCAAGCAGGCACCCGTCAGGTGTTGCTGGGTCGCCCGTCGCTTCGACGGCGGTGAGAAAGAACCGGCGGATCCCACGCAGAGGATCGCCGGTGCCCTCGAGGTAGCGGCGAACCCGGACGTCGACCACACACTCGACGTAGCGGTCGATCGCCGAGGCGAGGAGGTCGTCGCGCGACCGGAACCGCCGGTAAATCGACGGCGCCCGCAGATCGAGGGCTATTTCGAGGTCGCGGATAGTGACGTCGTCGCACCCCCGCTGCCACTCCAACGCGTAGGTGATGTCGAGCACGTCGGAGTCACGCGTCTTGGCGGGTCGGCCCATCTGATCACCTCCTGACGGAGGCCACCATGCAGGTTCTGCGCACGCCCGACAGTCGCTTCGAGAATCTGCCCGATTGGACCTATCCGCCGCACTACGCCGACATCACCGACGCCGCCACCGGGCAGGACCTACGGATGGCCTACGTCGACGAGGGCCCCCGCGACGGCCGCCCGGTGCTACTGCTGCACGGGGAGCCCAGCTGGTCCTACCTGTATCGGCACATGATCCCGGCACTCGTCGCCTCGGGCCATCGGGTGCTGGCTCCGGACCTGATCGGTCTTGGCCGCTTCGATAAGCCGGCTGACCGCGCCGACTACACCTACGAACGTCATGTCGCGTGGCTGAGCCAGTGGTTCACCGGCCTGTGGCTGCAGGACGTGACGCTGTTCTGCAGGACTGGGGCGGGCTGCTCGGCCTGCTCCTGTTGGCGGCATTTCCGGAGCGGTTCGCCGGCGTGATCGTCGCCAACACCGGGCTGCCGATCGGTACCACGTTCTCCGACGGGTTCGCGCAATGGCTGGCGTTCAGTCAGAGCACACCGGATCTGCCGATCGGCCGGATCGTCGACATGGGCACCGCCCGGGCCCTGAGCGCGGACGAAGCGGCGGCCTATGACGCGCCGTTCCCCGACGCGAGCTACAAGGCCGGCGCGTGTCAGTTCCCGACCCTGGTACCGATCACGGCCGAACACGCCTCCGTCGAGGAGAACAAAGCTGCGTGGGCGGTGCTCACACAATTCGACAAGCCCTTCGTCACTGCGTTCAGCGATGCCGACCCCATCACTGCCGGCGGGGACAGGACTTTCCAGAAACTGGTGCCGGGAGCCAAGGGGCAACCGCACGTCACACTCTCCGGGGCCCATTTCCTGCAGGAGGATTGCCCCGACGACATCGTGGCGGTCATCGAGGGTGTTCTCACCCGCTGCGCGAAATAAGCTGAGTCAGTGCAGATCCAGCCGCCGGTCGGCGAGTACGTGCACATACTCGGTGAGGTTCTTGTCGCGGCTGATCGCGAGATCGACGTCGGCCACCGCCGCGCCGGTTCCGCCCCCGACTTCGGCGACCACCCAGCCGTCGGCGTTGATGATCGCGGTGCCCTCGGCCCAGTGCTGACCCCGTTCGACGCCGGTCCTGTCGCAGACCGCGATCGCGACCCGGTTGGTGCGAGCCGCCGACATCGCGGTGATGACTTCGCCGGGACGCTCCCCGTCGGGGTGCGGCGCCTGCGGCCAATTCACCGGTGCCACAATCAGTTCCGCGCCACCCACCGCGACCGCCCTTGTCACCTCTGGGAATTCCAGGTCGTAGCACACCAGCACGGCCAGCCTGCCGTGTGCCGTCGACAGCACCTCCGGTAGGCGATCCCCGGGGGTGAAGATCAGCTTCTCCCGGTCCCACAGGTGGGTCTTGCGATAGACGGCGACCACCTCGGAGCGGTCTATCACCAGTGCGCTGTTGTACATCAGACCGTCGGCGCCGGCCTCGCAGAATCCCGCGATCACCGTGGCGGTCCCGGCCGCGGCGATCCAGGCATCGAAGGCCGTGTCATCGGCGGCCAGTGCGACCGCCCGGGCTTCGGCGGCGTCAGCGAACATGTAGCCCGACGTGACCAGCTCCGGCAGCACCACGATCTGCGCCCCGTCCGCCACCGCATCGGCGATCGCCGCGGGTCGAGGCGTCCAGGTTGGCGTCGAGGTCCCCGAAGACGGGGGCCAGCTGGACGCACGCGATGCGGGTCACGCTGCTGGGGTCCGACCGGTCGCATTCTTCATCGCGGCTCCTTCGTCGCCGCTTGATCGTCATGCTCCGTCGGGCTCGATATCCATCACCGGCGTCGGCCGGCGCAAGCCCCGAGTCACGATGAGCAGCCAGAGCAGGCCGACGCCAAGCCAGCACAGCCCGACGATCAGCGTCAGGCCGGACAGGCTGAACCACAGCCAGACGGTCAGCACGAATCCGATCAGCGGAAGGATCAGATACCGCAGCAGTGACGTGCCGCTTCGCTTCCGAAGGTCGATGAAGTAGTGCTTGATCACCGAGAGGTTCACCGCCGAGAAGGCAACCAGCGCGCCGAAACTGATGATCGACGCCAACGTGGTCAGATCGATCACGATGGCCAGCAGCGACACCACGCTCACCAGCAGGATGGCGTACACCGGGGTGGAATACCGCTGCGAGACGTGGCCGAAGAACGGTCGCGGCAGGACACCGTCGCGGCCCATCGCGAACAGAATGCGGGACACCGACGCCTGCGAGGTCAGCGCCGAGCCGATGCATCCGGCCACGTAGGCCGCCGTGAAGAAGCTCTCCAGGAATTTACCGCCGGCGGTGCGCATCACGTCGAGCGAGCCGGAATCCACATCGGCGAACGCATTGGAGGGAAACACCAACTGCGAGAGGTAGGACAGCACGATGAACAGCAGGCCGGCGCCCGCGGTGGCCATGATGATCGCGCGCGGCACGTCGCGTGTCGGGTGTTTCGCCTCCTCGGACAGCGTTGACACGGCGTCGAATCCGAGGAAGGACAGGCACAGCACCGCCGCACCGGCGAACACGACACCGAGGCCGGTGGCCGAGCCGTCGCCGCGGAACGGCGCCGCGAGGTCGACGTGGCCCTTGCCGCTCACGGTCGCCACCGCCATGGCGACGAAAGTGAGGATGAAGACCGTCTGGACCGCGACGATGATGCTGCTGGCCCGTGCCACTGACACGATGCCGACGACGTTGAGCACGGTGACCAAGGCGATCGATACCACGATGAACACCCAGGCCGGGACGGCCGGGAATGCCGCTTCCATGTAGATCCCGATGACCAGGTAGTTGATCATCGGCAGGAACAGATAGTCCAGCAGCAGCGACCAGCCGATGAGGAAGCCCAGCGGTGCGCCGAAGGTCTTCTGGGTGTAGGTGTACGCCGATCCGGCGACCGGGAAGGCCACCACCATGCGCGCATAGGAGAGCGCGGTGAACGCCATCGCGACGAGGGTGACGATGTAGGCGACCGGCAGCCGGCCACCGGTGGTCTCGGTGACGATGCCGTAGGTGGTGAACACCGTGAGCGGGACGATGTACACCAGACCGAAGAGCACCAGCGACGGCAGGCCCAGCGCCCGCTTGAGGTGTCCTTCGTGCTCAGCCACCACCGGCCCGGGGACGGGTGAATTCGTCGGGGTCGCCATGGGAGATTGCCTTTCAGTCGGTGCGATAGACCGGTTCGCCGCGCAGATAGGTGGCCCGCACGGCGATGTCGGGCAGTTGCAGAGCCGGGGTGCTGCGCGGATCGCGGTCCAGCCATACCAGGTCCGCGCTGGCCCCGGGTGTAATTGTGCCCCAAGTGTTTTCGGCGAACGCCTGGTAGGCGACCCCGGCGCTGTAGGCCGAGAGCGCACGGTCGATCGGGATGATCTCGTGCGGCGTCCAGCCGCCCTCCGGCTGTCCGTCGACGGTCAGCCGGGAGACGCCCACCGCGATGCCGTCCAGCGGCGCTCCGGAGGAGACCGGCCAGTCCGAACCGTGAGCCAGCTTCGCGCCACTGGCAAGCAGGGAGGCCATCCGGTACTGCCGGTCGGCGCGTTCGGCGCCAAGGCGCGGGACGGTGAGCACCGTCATCAGCGGGTCCAGCTGTGCCCACAGCGGCTGCATGTTGGGGATCACCCCGAGCTCGGCGAACCGACCGATGTCGGCGTCGTCGACCAGTTGGGCGTGGGCGATGACGGGCCGACGGTCACGCGGCCCGTTGCGGAGGATCGCGAATTCGATGGCGTCCAGGGCCTGGCGGGCGGCGGCGTCGCCGATGGCGTGGATATGGATCTGCAGGCCGAGCTCGTCAACCCGGGCCGCCGCATCGGCCAGCGCATCGCCCTCCCAGTTGCGCTGGCCGTGGCTATGCATTCCGGAGCAGTACGGCTCCAGCAGGGCGCCGGTCTCATTCTCGAAGACACCGTCGGCGAAGAACTTGACGGTGTTGGCCGTGAGCAGTGGTGACCCCGCCGCGTTCACCCGGTGCCGCGACTCCTCGAACTGCTCGACCTGCATGTCGAAGTACCGAGGGTCGGCGTAAAGGGCCAGATTGACGCGCATCCGCAGAGCGTCGCGCCGGACCGCCGCCACGTAGGTCGCCACGTCGGCGGGCTCCACCCAGGCGTCCTGCACCCATGTGACGCCGCGGGCCAGCAGATAGTCGGCGGCGGTGTTCAATGCGGCGATCCGGACCTCTTCGTCGCGCGGCGGCATGACGTTCGCCACCAGATCCACCGCCCCCCACTCGCGCAGGGTGCCCAACACGGATCCGTCTGCTCGACGGGGGATTTCGCCGAGCACCGGGTCGGGGGTGTCCGCGGTGATACCGGCGCGGTCGAGGGCGACGGTGTTGCACCACACCGTGTGGTAGTCCCAGGCCCGCAACACCACCGGCCGGTCGGGTACGACCGCGTCCAGCCATCTGGCGTCGAAGAGGCTTTCCGGCGCCAGGCTGCCGTCATAGGAGGCGCCGACGATCCACTCCTGGTCGGGGTGGGCGTCGGCGTAGGACTTCACCGCGGCGGTGATCTCGTCGATCGAGCGGCAGGGCCGTACCGCCGGGCCGGCGGCCTCCAGCCCGCCGTAGAGCGGGTGGGCGTGACCGTCGCCGAACGACGGCATCAGGAATCCGCCCTCTAAGTCGACTTTCACAGCTCCGTCGGGCGCGCGTTCCCGCGCCGGCGCGCCGACGGCCGCCACGATGCCGTCCGACACCAGCACCGCATCGGTGTCGCCGCTGCCGGTCCAGATGGTTCCGCCGGTGAACAGGACGGCACTCATCGCAGAATTACCGCGACCATCAGCACTCCCAACGTTGAGCGCCATTGTCGTCGAATTCCCCGGCGGCTGCTGCCCGAACCGGAAGGTTTCAGGACGCCACGATGGTGGGGATGGTGCCGCGCGGAGCGTCGGATGCCAGCCCGCCGAAGTAGGCCCCCGACCACATCCACAGTCCCGCTTGCAGTCGCAGCGAGCTGCGCGCGAGGTCGGCGTCTCCGCCGGTGTAGGCCAGCATGCTGGACAGCACCGCCGCCTTGCTGACCATGAGGTAGGCCGAACTCAGGTCGACCAGCGCATCGTAGGACGCCGGTGAGAACCCGGCCTGGCCGATGATTCCCCACACAAAGCGCCCGGTTCCGGTGGCGCCCTCCAGTAGCGAGGTCCAGGCTTTCATCTCCTGCCAGGGCAGGTTCGGCGGACTGTCCAGGCTGTTCAGCGCCGCGTCGTAGCGGTCGGCGATCGCCAGCGGGAACGCGGTGGAGTTGCAGGCCAGGAAACCCGTGCAGCTCAGGCTGTCCAGCCGGGACGGCACCCCGGCCGGGGGGTGTTCCAACAGATACTGCAGATAGCCCCGGTTGTAGCCGTACAGCGTGAGCAGCACCGGGACCGACGCCCGCGCCGCTGTGGTCGCGATCCACGGCGTCTTGCTGGTGGCCAACCCGGCAAGTCCGGCCGACATCGCGTCGAACAACCGGATGCCGATGGCTGAGATGGCGAGAGTGCTTGCGGCACTTGCCGTTCCGGTGGGCGCGGTGATGGCGGCGGGCGCGCCGCTCAGATTGTCGCGCAACCACACTCCACCGAAGTAGCCGGAGACGGCGAGGTTTCCGAGATTGGCGCGGACCTGCTGGGGCGGCGGGTTCGGACCGGCCAGGGCGTCGAGGCTGCGGACCGCGAGATCGCCGAAGAAGAAGCGGGGGTTGTCCTTCGGGTCACCGCCGGCGACGACGAAGTCGTTGGCCGCCGTGGTGATCGCCCCCGGGGAGACCTCGAAGGACTGGCCGTTGTCGAGCGGCATCGGCGGCAGCTGCACCGTCACGGCCGGCACTGCCGGCACTGCCGTGCGGCCCACCGATCCTGCGCTCAGAGCTCCCTCCGGCCGGAAGACGCGATCTGGACGCAGTCTCGATGAGGATGCCGGTCCGGGACGCACCGCCGCGGCCGGCCGCGCCGTGACGGCGGAACCCGTCGGTGGTCCGCGGTGACCGTGGACCGGTGCGGAATCAGCTGTGCTGGAGGATGCCTCGGTGTCGGGGGCGGCCGAGGCCACGGTGGGCCCGCACAACACCGCCGCGCCCAGGCCGATGCCCACAACCAGCCCGCCGCGGATCATCGGGGCAGGTCCCACTGTCCGAAATCGGGGGCGAGGACGTCGTCGACGTCGACGCTGACGCCGTCGATGATCGCGCCGGGGTCGCTGGCGGTGACCACTTCACGCTGGAACAGCACCGCACCCGGAGCCCGCTTGCCGCCCGACCATGCCTTGGTCTGCCATGCCCAGTGGTATCCCGGGGTGGTCGAGGGGCCTACCACGCCGTCGCCGATGGCCCAGCCGAGTTCGTTCACGCCGCCGTAGATGCCGGTGCGGGCCACGCCCAACACCGAGTTGATGCCGCGGAACCACGGCGCGGCAAGGCTTTTCCAGCGGTCGGCATCCAGGGGCTCGTCGACGCTGAAGAAGATCGGGGCGGTGGCGGGGCCACCGGCCGCGGTGTGCAGCGCCAGCGCGGTCTGAGCGTCGGCCACCCCGCCGTCATAGCCGCGGGTGAAATCCGACGGGCTGTTCACCCAGCCCGGTTTGCCGTACTGGTAGATGCTCACGACGTGCAGGCCCAGGGCCCGCAAGCCGTCGCTGTAGGCCTGGCTCACGGGTTTGAAGTCGAAGGTGGCACCGGGCCGCAGCTGCGATACGTACACCAGCACGCCGTCGTAACCGGCGGCTTTGATCGCCTCCGGCGAGACCTGGCGGACGGCGAAGTCGATCAGCTGCAGGCCCTCGGCGGAGGCCTTCGGCGCCCGGGCGATCGACGCGAGCACCGTCGGTCCGGCCACCACGGACACCACGGCGGGAACGGTGTACTTGAGGATCTGGCGGCGGGATGGGCGGCGGGCGGGGCGGCGGGAAGGACTCGGGGCGGGGCGGTGGGAAAGACTCGGGGCGGGGCGGCGGGAAGGACTCAGCGTCACACCGCAAGGGTATCGATTGAGCGGTTCAGGACTTGGCCGGCAGCAGGCCGGGATCCCCCACCCCGACGGTGATCCGCGGATTTGCCGCCGGGTCGAGCCAGGTGAGGATCGATTTCATTTGTTCACGCCCGATCGCGACGCATCCCCAGGTCGGGGTGCCGTCGGTGACGTGCAGGAAGATGCCGGACACCTTGCCGGGGATTCGCTGCGGGTTGACCGCCATGTTCACGGCGTAGTCGTAGACCGGTCCGGAGTCGTACAGGTTCTCGGTGATCGCCGACGGGCTGGCCGCCGACCGCACATGGGTGTTATAGGTCGGGGAGGTGGCGTCCTCGTCCCACCAGTCCTGCGTGGTGGCCTGGAAGTAGGGCATCTTGGTGCCCGGGTTCGCTTCGCGGCCGAAGGCCTGGTCGAAGGCGAACGTGCCGACCGGGGTCCGGTGCACGCCGTCGGCGCCCTCGCCGACCCCGACGTCGCCGACCATCGCCTTCGTCGGCCCTAGCACGACTTTCCAGTCCTGGCCAACCCGCTGGAACGCGGTGAGGGTTCCGGAGGTGGCGTCGGCCTTCGGCACTCCGACGACGATCCACTGGGTGGTTTGCGCGGCCGGCGCCGGCGCGGGCGTGGCAGGGGCGGGAGTCGGCGCGGGCGTGGGCGCGGCCGGCGCGGACACCGCCAATGGGAGGCTCACCAGCACGGCGCCGACCTGGGCGGCGATGGCGGTGAGCAGCTTCGGCACAGTCACGCAGGCACCCCGTATGTGAATCGTCATGCTGCCGTTCGACAGCCCCGTCATCGTATCGGCGCGATCGGCGGCACCACCGCGGCGCAAACCGTCGCAGCCGAACCGGCTGCGAACCGAGACCGCGGCGTGATTCAGCGGCGTGATTCAGCGCGCGACATCGACGACCAGACGCGGCGGGCCGTCGAGGACCTGGACTCGGAACGGCTCCTGCACCCGGACCCCGGCCACCCACGTGAGCACCGCCTCGAAGTCACCGGCCGACCGGAATTCGGTGACCGATCCGGTGTTTCCGCTCAACGACCATGGGCCCGAATAGGTCTGCGGGCCGCCGCCCCAACCGGCCGCGGTGGCCCGGGACAGCGTCATCTGCAGCAGCGCACCGGCACCGGGTAACGGGATCTCGAAGCCGGAGGCGTCCTCGCGGGCCGGCAGTGGGCGGTAGCCGATGGTGTAACCGGGAACGCGGTCGGCGAATTCGAGCACCATGCGGTCGAAGCCGTCATGGCCGGCCATCCGGACGGCCGCCAGATGCGCCATCTCGACCGTCGCTTCGGTGTGCACGTCGGCGGTGCCGGCGCCCGGCATGGGATCGGCGTGAGCCGGCGCGGCAGTCCCGGAGAGGGCGACCAAACCGCTCACCAGGAGCGCCGACAGCATCCGCGTTCCCGTCATGGCTTTTCCTTCCCGCTGCGCAACACCCTCCCAGTGTGCGGTACTCAGGCCTCCTTGACTTGGGAGTACCAGACGCGATCCGCGACCGAGACGATGTCGTCGGAGATTGCCGAGATCCGGCGGTAGAACTCGCGACGGGCCGTGACGACGCTGATGTCACCGATGGTCAGCAGGTCCCCGGCGGCCTGGCGGTAAACCCGTTCGAGGTTTCGCTGGGATTTCACCGCGGCATCAGCGGCGGAGGTGGCCGAGGCGATGGACTTCTGGTCCAGGGTCTGGAAGGCCTCCTGCAGGTGGTGGACACCTTCGGCCAGCAGAACCGCCATGTCCGCGGTGGCCTGATCCGGCGGGAATTCCATGGCCTCCGATTCTCGGACGGTGTTCTTGGCGCCGTTGATCACCTTGTCGAGATCGCGGGACAGTTGAAACAGGTCCTCGGGCGGCAGCGCCGTGGTGAACGCCTCGCTGACCGCATCGACGAGGCTGCGGCGCACGTCGTCACACTCGTGCTCGGCCTGCCGGACGTCGTCCGCGCGTGCGGTGGCCCCACAGGCCCAATCGGCGAACGCATCCATGCCGCGCACGGTGATCGCTGCCTGGTTCTGCAACATGCCGACGATGTCGGGGGTTTCCGGCAGGAACCAGTGGGTGCCCTTGCGGCTCATGTCAATGCTCTCCATCCGAGAAGGACCACGACCGCCAGAACGGCGGCCGCCGGAATCGTGGTCAGCCATGCGACCGCCATCTCCCGCACGATTTCCCAGCGGACGTGCTTCCACCGCCGCCGCCCGCCCCCGACCCCGACCACCGACGACGCCACCACCTGGGTGGTGCTGACCGGCGCGCCGACCAGCGACGCACCTAGGATGACCGCGGTGGACGAGGCCTGACTGACGAACGAGTCCAGCGGGGTGAGGCCGAAGATGCGGCGACCGATCGTCGTGACGATCCGCCAGCCGCCCAGCGCGGTGCCCAGGGTCAGGGCGACGCCGGTGGCCACCTTCGCCCACAGCGGCACCGACATGGTGTCGGTATGCCCGGATGCCAGCAGCAGCACCGCGATCACACCCATGGACTTCTGGGCGTCGTTACCGCCGTGACTGAACGACAGTCCGGCGGCCGCAACCCAACCGGCCCCGCGAACGGGACCGATCCACCGGGCCGTCCACCGGCGTGACAGCCGGCGCAGCAGTCGCAGCAACACAAACGCGACCGCGAACCCCAGGGGCGGCGAGATGAACAACGCGACCAGCACCCCGATCACCCCGGTCGGGTGCCAGCCGTGGAAACCGCCCCACTGCACCGACCGCAGACCGCCGTATCCGGACAGCATGCCGTCGACGACGGCGGCTCCGACCAGCCCGCCGACCAGCGCGTGACCCGACGACGACGGCAGCCCGCGCCACCAGGTGATGGCGTTCCAGGCCGTCGCCCCGGCCAGTCCCGCTCCGACGACGGGCACCATCTGGCCCTGCGGGACTGTGACGATCTTGCCGATGGTGTCGGCGACGGCGGTGCCCAACAGCACTGCTCCGGCCATGTTGAACACCGCCGACAGCGCGACGGCCTGCCCCGGGGTGGCGCCCCGGGTGGCCACCAGGGTGGCGATCGCGTTGGAGGCGTCGTGGAAGCCGTTGGTCAGGGCGAAGGACATGGCGAAGCCGATCGCGACGATCAGCCCGATCCCCATGAAGTTCTCCCGTGAATCTGGCCGGGAGGAGCCAGCCGTGTACCCGCGGTGAACATAGCAAAAACGCGCGGTGAACGGGAAAGAAGGATCAACGGCTCACGGCTTGGAGTTGTGCGGCGCCGGCGCGGCCCGGAACTGGGGTTGGGCGTCCATGAGCGGGCCGGTCATCGGCCCCTGGGTGCCTTCGGCACGGAAGACGCCTTGCGTGCCGTTGGCACGCAAGACGCCGGTGGTGCCGGTGCGGTTGACGGCCCCGACGGTGCTGGTCCCCCGGGCGGCCCGCGTGGCGCACGAATCGGGTGTCCCCCGATCAGGTGACGGCGCTGGTTCCCGCCATCAGGGCAGTCGCGCGATGGGCGGCTCGGCGCAGGCTTTCGGGTAGTCGGCGAATGTCCAGCGCGGCGCTGCTGCAGTGGTTGGCGGAACTGAACGCCCCGCGCCGTCGGGCGTCGTTGACCAATGCAGTGATCGTCTCGATGTCGGAGTGGTTCACGGTCGCGATTCCCAGCCCGTGAATCTCGCTGAGGACGGGGTAGGGAAATGTGACGGCCGGCCGCCGGGCTGCGGCTGCCTCCACGACCGGAAGTCCCCAGCCCTCCCACTGTGACGGCAGCAGCACGAGGTCGGCTGCCGCGTAAAGATCGGCGGCGCTCGATATGTGGCCGCGATGGACGCGCACACCTGCCGGGACCGCACCGATCTCGCCGGTGGGGTCGGTGAGCCAGTAGTGGACCTTTCGGCCCGCCCGACGGTGGAGGTTCCCGGCGACGCGCAGGGCAACCGGAATGTTCTTCCTGCCGATATTGCGGGCCGGATGGACAAGAAGGACGTCGTCGTCGTCGACTCCCATCCGGCGCCGAGTCGCCCAGCGCCGGCCGCCGTCGACGGCCGCGGTGTCCACGCTGTTGTGCATCGTCGTCACCGCATCGGCCGCAGCCAACTCCGGATAGCGTTGCCGGAATTGCGATTCGGTGAGCCGGTTGATGGTGACATGCAGCATTCGGGGGTCGTGCAGCGGAAACCGTTGCCGTGGAGTGTGTTCCAGCCCTGCCACCTGCCAGGGCGGGTCATGATGGCGAACGATAGTCGGGATTCCTGCCCGCAGCGCCTCCGTTTCGAGAGCGACGGCGCTCGCCGGACACGTCGGCAGCGAACCGGCGTTGTCGATGACGAGCAGATCATGGGAACGACAGAGCGCGCGGAGTTGAGTGACGTCAGGGTCCGGCGGGCAGGCACCGTACGTCGGTGCCCACAAACCGGTCACCGTGATGTCGGAACCGCTCGCCTCGTCAGCGAAGAACCCCGCTGCGCGAGTCACCGACCAGCCGAGTCGGCTGAATCCGCGCTGCCATTTGGCCGCCTCGACGCTCACGCCGTCGTAGCCGCCCAATCGGTGCGACACGATGCATACCCTGCGCCGGGGTTCGGCATCCATTTCCTGGGTTTCGATGCCGTGATGTTATGTCGGTGCAGTATTAGGCTGCGCTGTCAGGCTGACAGCGAACGGGAGGCAACGATGTCGTTCAGCCATATCGCGAATTTCCAGTGGACCGAAGAGACCACTGCGGCCGACGTGGAGCGAGTCACCACCGCGCTGACGGCGCTGGCGCCCGGGCTGCCCGGGGTCGACAGTTACCGCTGTGGCCCCGACGTCAGCCGCACGCCGGACTCCTACGACTTCGCAGTGGTCGGGGTCTTCGCCGACCGGGAGTGCTTCGTGGCGTATCGGGATCACCCCGAACATCAGCGCATCCTCAAGGAATTGATCCTCCCGCATCTGGCGAACCGGATCGTGGTTCAGCTGGAGGGTTGAACACCACCGTCACGCGCCAGCCAGGCAAGCGCCGACGCCACCAGCGCGGCGGTTCCGGTGTCCAGAGTCGGCTGGATCACCGGAGCGAATCGGGGCGAGTGATTGACGGGAATATCACCGGGGATTTGGCCGGCGGCGCTGAAAGCTGCAGGGTCGGCGCCGCCGAACAGCCAGAAGCAGTAGGGGGCCTGCACGCCCCGAGCGAGTTCGCCGAAATCCTCGCTACCGAGTACCCGCGGCGCTGCGATCACCCGGTCGGCGCCGAAATGCGCGGCCAGTGTCTCGGTAACCCGCGCGGTGACGTCGGGATCGTTGTCGGTCACTGGAAACTGGTCGAACATCTCGAATTCCGGTTCGCGTGGCGAATTCGATGCTGCGCATTCGGCTTTGACGATCCGGCGGATCGCCGCCAGTACCGTCTCGCGCACCGGCTCGCTGTAGGTGCGGATGTTCAGTTGCAGTTCGGCATGGTCGGCGATGATGTTGGCCTTGGTGCCCGCGTTGATGCTGCCGACCGTCAGCACCACCGGTTCGGCGGGATCGACCTCCCGGGCGACGATGGTCTGCAGTCGCACCACGATGTTGGCGGCCAACAACACCGGGTCGATGCAGGCCTGCGGCATCGACGCGTGTCCGCCGCGACCATAGACGGTCACCCGGATGCAGTCCGCGGCGGCGAACGCCGGCCCGGACGTGGCGGCGATCCAACCCGTCGGAAGTGGTGCGACGTGCTGACCGAGGGCGACGTCGACCGGGCCGACCAGATCGGCCAGTCCGTCGGCAACCATGCCCCGCGCGCCGTCGCCGGCCTCCTCGGCCGGCTGGAACACCGCGACAAGCGTTCCGCCCCAGTCTTCTTGGGAATCTGCCAGCAGCTGCGCGGCGCCCAGCAGACAGGTGACGTGCATATCGTGTCCGCATGCGTGCGCCACCGGGACCGGACTCGTCGCGCCCTGCGGAGTGCCCAGCGCGGTGCTGGCGTAGGGCAATCCGGTGTCCTCCCGCACCGGCAGCGCATCCATATCGGCGCGGAGCAGCACCGTGGGGCCGTCGCCGTTGCGCAGGATTCCCACGACACCGGTGCCGCCGACATCGGTCGTCACCGCCAAGCCCGCCTGCCGGAGGCGGTCGGCCACCGCCGCCGCCGTCCGATGCTCCTGATGGGACAGTTCGGGGTGCTGGTGCAGGTCGCGATACAGGTCCTCCTGCCAGGGACGCACCCGATCGGCGGCGGACAGTACGGCGGAAATCGCGGTGTCGACGTTCAGTGCAGGATCCTTTCGCGAGATCACCAGCGTAGGTCGCCGTCCGCGAATCACGGGGCGGCTCGGAGACATTACGATCATGTTAAATCTCTTCGTACATGGGCCGTCGTTGATGCGATAGCTCCGTAACTTTCGGGAGTCACCCAAAGTCCCGTTATTCCCTCTGCCCACTTAGGACGCCCATGTCAACCATCGATGCGGAACCCTTTCCCCTCGACTTCGACGTCGCATCGACAGCCCTGGTCATCATCGACATGCAGCGCGACTTCGTGTTGCCGGGCGGGTTCGGTGAAGCGCTCGGCAACGACACGTCGCTGTTGCTGGCCGCGGTCAAGCCGACGGAGAAGGTGCTCCAGCGGGCCCGTGAGATCGGGATGTTCGTCGTCCACACCCGCGAAGGCCACCGGGCCGACCTCAGCGACTGCCCGCCGGCAAAGCTCACCCGCGGCGGCAAGACCTTCATCGGCGAGCCGGGGCCGATGGGCCGCATCCTGGTCCGCGGCGAGCAGGGGCACGACATCATCCATCAGCTCTACCCGATCGACGGCGAGCCGGTGATCGACAAGCCCGGCAAGGGCAGCTTCCACGCCACCGATCTGGCGCAAATCCTGGGCGACCGCGGGATCAAGACGTTGATCGTCTGCGGCGTCACCCTCGAGGTGTGCGTCCACACCACGGTTCGCGAGGCCAACGACCGGGGTTATGAGTGCGTGGTGCTGAGCGACTGCGTGGCGTCCTACTTCCCGGAATTCCAGCGCGTCGGCCTGGAGATGATCAAGGCTCAGGGCGCCATCTTCGGCTGGGTCTCGGACTCCGAACGATTCCTGGCCGCCACGTCGTAGATCACCCGGCGAAGGACGCTGTCGCCGAACGGGTTTGAAAAACAGAAGGCTGCACATGAGTACGAGCTCCCGGTTCTACCCCAACCTCTACAAGGACTCCGTCTCCTTGATGGCCGTCTCCGTGCAGGTCACCTCGGTGCCCGGCATCGAGGCGGCGTCGGTGGTGATGGCCTCGGCCACCAACGTCGACAACATGGCCCAAGCCGGGCTGGGGCAATTCGAAGTCCGGCCCAACGACCTCGTCGTCGCGGTGTCGGGCCCCGAGGAGGCCTGCGAGGAGGCGTTGGCACTGGCCGACAAACTCCTCTCCGAAGCGCCCGGCGGCGGCGGTGAGGAGAGCAGTGCGGCCGCACCGACCACCAGCATCCAGATGGCCGTCACCAAGGACCCCGACCTCAACCTGGCGCTGGTGTCGGTGCCTGGCGATTACGCCGCCGCGGAAGCCATGAAGGCCCTGCGGCTCGGACTGGACGTCATGATCTTCAGCGACAACGTCAGCCCGGAAGCCGAACTGGCACTGAAGAAGTACGCCGATGAGGCCGACCTGATGGTGATGGGCCCGGACTGCGGGACGTCGATCATCAACGGGATCCCGCTCGGGTTCGCCAACGTGGTGCGGCGCGGACCGATCGGAGTCGTCGGCGCGTCCGGAACCGGGACCCAGGAAGTCACGGTGCGGGTGCACCAGAACGGCTCGGGCATCTCCCAGGCGCTCGGCACCGGCGGTCACGATCTCGCCGATGCCATCGGCGGCATCTCCATGCTGCACGGGTTGGCCGCGCTCGACGGCGACCCGGGCACCTCGGTGATCGTACTGGTGTCCAAACCGCCCTCGCCGGAGGTCGCCGCCAAGGTGCTGGGCGCCGCGGAGGCCAGCGACAAACCCGTCGTCGTCATCTTTCTCGGTGCCGACCCCGAATCCGTCACCCGCAACGGGGTTTACGGTGCCGCCTACCTTGCCCAGGCCGCCGATATGGCGGTCGCGCTCGCCAAGGGCAAGACACCGGACTCGGCCGCCATCACGATCACCAACGACATGCGGCGCACATTGCGTGATCTCGCTCGGTCGATGGCGCCGAGCCAGCGTTATGTGCGCGGCATCTTCTCCGGTGGCACATTCTGTTTCGAGGCCCAGCTCGTCCACCGGGCCAGCGGCATCTCGGCCTACTCCAACACCCCGGTGAAGGGCAACACCACACTGCCGGACATCCGCAAGAGCCAGGAGAACACCATCGTCGACATGGGCGACGATGAATTCACCCAGGGCCGGCCGCATCCCATGATCGACCCGTCCCAGAAGGATGCCCGCATCCGCGACGAAGTGGCCGACCCGACGACGGCCGTCGTCCTGTTCGACGTGGTACTGGGCTACGGCTCGGCCGACGACCCGACCGCCGAACTGATTCCGATCATTGGCGCCTCGAAGGCCAAAGCCCGCGCCGCCGGCCGCACCGTGGCCTTCATCGGCTACGTGTGCGGCACCGACATCGACCCGCAGGACCGCGCCAAAACCATTGCGGCGCTGAAGGCGGCCGGTGTCCTCGTAGCGTCAAGCAACGCCGAAGCGGCGGTCTGGTCCGCGGCGCTGATCAGCGATCGCGAAGGAGTCGGCGCGTGAAGAAGCTCTTCGAACAAGACCTCAAGGTCGTCAATGTCGGCCTGCAGGGTTTCGCGAACAACATCACCGCGGCCGGTGGTCAGGTCACCAACCTGACCTGGGCGCCCCCGGCCGGCGCCGATGCCGCCCTGGGCTGGACGCTGGCCACGCTGGTCGGCGATCCCGGCATCGCGGCGGCCAACCGGACCGCCTACGACCGTTATCTCGCCGCCCAGCCGCGGCTGGTCGACCTGGTTCGGGCCACCGACGCGATCCCCGGACTCGGTCCGGGCGAGCGGCGCATCCTGCACTCCGGCCCGCCGATCGCCTGGCCGGACATGTGCGGCCCGCAGCGCGGGGCCATCGCCGGAGCCATTCTCTACGAGGGCTGGGCCGACGATCTGGACGCCGCCGAGAAGCTGGCCGGAAGCGGTGCGGTGACGCTGGATCCGTGTCACGAGCACGGTGCCGTCGGGCCGATGGCCGGTATCATCAGCCCGTCCATGCCGGTCTGGGTGGTCGAGAACACCGCGGCCGGAAACCGCGCCTACTGCAACCTCAACGAGGGTCTCGGCAAGGTGCTGCGGTTCGGCGCCAACTCCCCCGACGTGCTCGACCGGCTGCGCTGGCTGGGCAGCGACTTCTTCACCACCATGCAGAAGGCGGTCCGCGGACTGGCCGACCCGGACTTGAAACCGCTGATGGCACAGGCGCTTCACATGGGCGACGAACTCCATAACCGCAACGCGGCCGCGTCGGCACTGTTGTTCAAGCGGCTCACGCTCTCGCTGCTGGGTTCGGACGTTCCGTCGGATGCGGTGCGCCGGGCGCTGGAGTTCGTGGCCGGCAACGACCACTTCTTCCTCAACATCTCGATGGCGGCGTGCAAGTCGATGACCGACGCCGCCGCCGGCGTTCCGGGCAGCACCATGGTTACCGTCATGGCGCGCAACGGGGTGAACTTCGGCATCCGGTTGAGCGGGACCGGCGACCGGTGGTTCCAGGCGCCGGCCAATCCCGTTGACGGTCTGTACTTCCCGGGCTACACCGTCGAGGACGCCGCGGCCGACCTCGGCGACTCGGCGATCACCGAGACCAACGGACTGGGTGGCTTCGCCATGGCGGCCTCCCCGGCCATTGTCCAGTTCGTCGGCGGCACGCCCGCCGACGCGACGGCCAACAGCCGCCGGATGCTGAGCATCACCCTGGGAGCCAACCCCGCATTCACGTTGCCGCCGTTGAACTTCGGCGGCACACCGGCCGGCATCGACGCGCGCCTGGTGGTCGACTCCGGCGTGCTGCCGATCATCAACACCGGGATCGCGCACCGTCAGGCCGGCGTCGGCCAGATCGGCGCCGGGATCACCACCGCGCCGATGGAGTGCTTCAACGAGGCGTTGGAGGCGCTTGCCGCCGACCGAGGGGCAGGAGAGCCGTCGTGACCGGAACCGCCATCGTCGCCTTCGGCGGCAACGCCCTGGTGACCGATGCCGAACACGATTCCATTCCGCAGCAGTACGAGACGGTGAGCCGCACCGTTCCGCCGCTGATCGACATGGCGGAGCAGGGCTGGAAACTCGTTGTCTCCCATGGCAATGGGCCGCAGGTCGGCTTCATCCTCCGGCGTTCCGAGATCGCGCAGGCCGAGGTCGATCCGGTTCCGGTGGACTACGCCGTGGCCGACACGCAGGGCGCGATCGGCTACATGTTCGTCAAGGCGCTGCGCAACGAACTGAGCCGCCGGGGCATCTCCCGGCCCGTCATCGCCGTCGTCACCCACGCGGTGGTGAGCCTCGACGATCCGGCTTTCGCCAACCCGACCAAGCCGGTCGGATCGTTCATGCCCGAGCCGCAAGCCAAGGAGATGGCGGCCACCCTGGGGTGGACCATCGCCGAGGACGCGGGCCGGGGCTGGCGTCGTACCGTCGCCTCACCGAAGCCGACGTCGATCCTCGAGACCGAACTGATCCGGAACCTGCTCGACGACGGGGCGATCGTCGTGGCGGTGGGCGGGGGCGGCATCCCGGTGACCATTGATGCCGACGGCATCGTCACGGGCGTTGAAGCCGTGGTGGACAAGGACCTCGCCTCGGGCCTGCTCGGCCACGATCTGGGTGCGGACATGCTGATGATCCCCACCGCGGTCCCGCGAGTGGCGATCGGCTTCGGCACCCCGGATGAACAGTGGCTGGAGACCATCACCGTCGAACAGGCACGCGGCTACATCGCGGCCGGCCAGTTCGGCAAGGGATCGATGGAGCCCAAGGTGGAGGCCGTCGCCGACTTCGTCGACGCGACGCCGGGCGCCACCGGAATCATCGGAGCGGCCGAGGAGATCCCGGCGATCCTGGCCGGCCAGTCGGGAACCCGGATCGTCAGCGGCGACGCTGCCGAGCAGCCGTTGCGACCCGCCCCTCCCGCCGGCACCGAGGTGGAACTCGCCGTCAACGGGACACTGATGCGCGGCCTGAAACTCTCCCCCAACATGGCCGCCGCCGGCGCGACGTTCCTGCGCGAGACGGACACCGAGCCCGCCTACCGGCTCTGGACGATCAACGACGACCACCCGGCCATGATCCGGGTCACCGACGGCTCGGGAGTCGCTGTGGCCGTGGAGGTTTGGTCGGTACCCCGGGCCGGACTGGCCGGCATCCTGCTCAACGAGCCGCCCGGGCTGACGATCGGCAAGGTCCGCCTGGTCGACGGGTCGACGGTGCTCGGCGTGATCGGTGAGCCGGCGCTGGTCGAGGGCCAGACCGAGATCACCCGACATGGTGGATGGCGGGCCTACACCGCGGCAGAAGGGATTTAGTCATGACCATCATGGGCAACGCGGTGCTGCCCGATGTCGAACTCGGCGCCGTCCCTTTCTGGCGCCAGTTCCTGCGCGGCTTCTCGCAGTGTGCGTTCCAGGCCAACGAGATCACCGGCCTGATCTTCGTCGCCGCCGTCGCCCTGTTCAACTGGCGGATGGCCGTCTTCTACGTGCTGTCGGTGCTGATCGCGACCGGCGTAGCACGACTGCTCAAGGCCGACCGGATCCTGACCGATCTCGGTCTGTTCGGCTTCAACTCCGGCCTCATGGGTCTGGCGATGGGCAGCTTCTACGAACCCAACACCGCGCTGTGGGTCTGGGTGGTGGTGCTGGCCGCGCTCACTGCGGCGGTGGCCGTCGCGATGGCGAAGCTCCTGCCGATCCCGTTCCTCGCCGCGCCGTTCATTCTGACCTTCTGGCTGACGTGGTTCGTCGCCGATACGCGTCCTGAACTGGCCAAGCTCGATCTCGGGCCGTGGCCGGTGGAGAACGTGCGCTGGGGCACCGCCGTGATCGACGCACTCGGCGCGACCCTGTTCGCCCCGGCTGTCATCACCGGGGTGCTGTTCTTCGCCGGTCTGCTGGTGAGTAATTGGCGGCACGCCGTTGTCGCGCTGCTGGCGGCGACGATCGCGGTTTCGCTGGCCGCGCACATCGGGATTGCCGGCGGGGCGATCAACACCGGCTTCGTCGGCTTCAATGCGGTTCTCGCCGCCCTCGGCGTCGCGGCCGTACTCAATGGAGACCTGCGGACGGCTGTCCTCGCCGCCCTGCTCGCGACCTGGTTCTTCAGTTACATCAACCGCAACGCCCCGGTACCCGCGCTGGCGTCCGGCTTCGTGCTCGCCGTGTGGGCCACCATGCTGCTGGGCTGGGTGGAATCGCGGTTCGGGTCGAAACCGGCTGTGGCAGAGCCGGCTTCAGTCGGCTGACCCGTCGAATAGAGGGCTGCGGCGTTGCGCCACAGGACATTAGGCGTGTTTGCCGGACCGAGCAGATCAGCCAGGCCGGTCAGGTCGGCGTCCTCGAATGGACGCGGGGCGCGGGTGGACGGCAGGTCCGTCCCGAATACCAACGCATGCGGGTTGATATCCAGGATGCGGACCATCGCCGGGACCGGATCGAAGTCGAGGCGGCCGAAGCCGGTGGCCTTGACGTAGGCGCCCGACTCGACCAGGCGCAGAAGGTCCGGCAGGCCGGCGGCGCTGAGCCCGAGGTGATCGATACTGACGCGGGGCAGTGCTGCCAGGGTGGCGTGCAGCGGCGCCAGTTCGCGCGAGTCCATATAGAACTCGGCGTGCCAGCCGGCGACGTCGTAGACCCGGCGGGCAAGCCGGTCGGCCTCGGCGATGTCCGCTGACCCGCCCCGACGGGCGTTGAAGCGGACAGCGCGCACTCCGGCGGAATCGAGGGATCGGATCTCGGCGTCGGTGGTGTCGGCCGGTATTTGGGTGACGCCGACATAGCCGGGCCCCAAGGCTTTCAGCGCCGCGGTCAAATAGCTCTGGTGGAAGCCCTGGAAGGACCCCGAGACCACGGCTCCTCCAGCCACTCCCAGACCGGCGACGCGCGCCCGGTAATTCTCGACGGTGAACGGCGCCGGCAGGTACCCGTTGTTCTCCTGCAGGGGGAACCGCGGATCGATGATGTGCAGGTGCGCGTCGAAGACCGGGGCGCGGGTCACCGATGTCACAGTAGTGGTGCACTGCGGATTCCTGGTGGCTAGTCTCTGCTCAGTTTCATATCAGGAAATTCCCGGGAAGGACTCACATGGGATCCTGCGCTTACGTCGGTCGGGTCGGTGGATTGGCGGTGGCCCTGGGGGTGGGCGCGGCCGTTCTCGGCGGGACCGCCGTCGGTTGGGCGGACGACGACACCTCACCGAGTTCGTCCGCCGACCATGCTTCAGCGCAGACGCGCGGGCCGGGCCGCACTCCACGCGGCGGGGCCGAAACGTCGGCATCGGAGCCGGCGCCGGTCCGGGGAGCCCGCGGAGCCACTGCATCGATTGTGGCTCCGACGGCACAGCGGAACTCCGATTCCGCGGTCGTCACGCTTCCGGACACGTTGTCCAGCAACACCATCCAGACATCGGCCTCGACTGCCGCCGCACAGGCCGTCGCCGAGGTTGCCGCTGCCGAGCCGGTCGTCGCTCCCGAGGCCCAGCCTGCGCCCGTGACCGACAGCGCGCCCGCGTCAATCGCGGCCCCTGTCGTCGAGACCGCTCCCGTAGCCCAGCCCGCCGCCGAACCGGTCTCGGCGCCCGCCGAGGTTGTAGCGGTTCCGCCCGGTTCCGTCACCGCGCTGGACGATCCGCTGGTGGGCAACGGCAACGGCGGTGTCCCGGTGGACACCCCACTGGACTGGACGGTCCTCGCCTACAGCCGTCGCAATCCGCTGAGCGCGGCGAGCACCCTGGCGGCTCCGCAGGCGGCCGCAACGACCTCGGCTCCCGTCACCCTGCCCATCATCATGGGACCGAGCGGTGTTCCGATCCCGTCCGATGCCTACGGCACCACGGTCATGAACTACTACATCCCGAACGGAATCCTCGGAACCCAGCAGTTGCTGTTCACCCCGGAGGGCCTGTATCCGATCACCGGCGTGAAGAGCCTGCCGCTGAACACGTCGGTCGATCAGGGCCTCCAGATCCTCAACGACTCGTTGAGCAGCCTGGAAAAGGGGACAAGTGTCACCGTTTTCGGGTACTCCCAGAGCGCGATCATCTCGTCGCTGCTGCAGGGTGGTTACACCGTCGACATCAACGGAACGCCGACGAAGCTCGCCGTGCCTGCCGATCTTCAGCAGAGCATCGACTTCGTCCTGGTCGGCAACGAGATGAACCCCGACGGCGGATTCCTGTCCCGGTTCAGCGGGCGCGGCATGCCGCTGCTCACCCTGGAGAGCCTAGGCATCCCGTTCTACGGCCCAACCCCCGGCGGCCCGGTCCCGGCGAACGGCGTCGAGTACAACACCACGAACTACATGCGGGTGTACGACGGCTTCTCCGACTTCCCGCGGTACCCGATCAACCTGCTGGCCGACATCAATGCCGGGCTGGGCATCGTCTACGTCCACACCCAATATGCGCCGACGGTCGATCAGGCGACGTGCGCACAGAAGGCGTTCTGCCTCACCGAGGCGCAACTCGCCCAGAAACAATTGCTGCCGTCCAGCAAGCCGCTCACTGCGCACTACTACGTCATTCCCACCGAGAATCTTCCGCTGCTGCAACCGCTTCGCGACATCCCCCTGATCGGTAATCCGCTCGCGGACCTGATCCAGCCGGCGCTGAAGGCGCTGGTCAACTTCGGCTACGCGGATCCGGCACACGGCTACTCGGGCGGCACGCAGCCGTACGCGAACGAACTGCAGCCCTTCGATTTCTTGCCGCCGGCAAGCCTGTACGGCGAAATGTTCAAGCAGTTCTTCGACGGCATCGGGCAGGGGATCAAGGACTTCATCGGCGACCTCGGGCCGAACGGTTCTGTGGTCCATGAGCTTTCGTCCTTCACGCTGCCGACGCTCGGGCCGCTGGCGATGGGCACCTCCGGCGGGTTCATCTCGTCGGTGCAGCAGGTGATCACCTCGGTGAGCGACTACATCTCGGGAACGGTCGCGGGCATCTACGCCGCGCTGTTGCCGACGGCGGACGTCATCAACGCGTTCGTGACGACCCTGCCTGCCTACGACGCCAACCTGTTCCTTTACGGCATGCAGGAAGTGTTCAGCGGCAACGTGATTCAGGGCCTGTCGGACGCGGTCGGCCTTCCGATCGCGGCTACCGTCGGCCTGTCGAGCACCGCCGGTCTGGTCGCCGCTCTGGTGTGGGCGCAGGCCATCCTGCCGGTCTTCGGTCAGGCGGCGCCGACGGTCTGATCAGCCGCCGGCGTTGCGCACCAATTCGGTGGCGTACTCGCTGATGAATCGGCCCGCAGGTGCGTCACCGCTGTGGCAGGACCCGTCCGATTCACCCGGGCGCTTGACCCACAGGTAGGCGTCGGCGTGCGCACCCACGGTGGCTGTCGTGGGCGTCGCGCCCATGGCGCGGCCGTCCGGATTGCACCAGTCCAGCTCTGATGTCGCTGCCGGTCCCGCGCCGTTGCGGGAGGTGTCGATGACGTAGTGCGCACCGTTGGTCATCCCCGACACCGCCTCACCGAAGCCGATCTCCTCGTCAGTGGTGAAGAAGTTCGCGGTGTTGAGGCTGAAACCCCGTGCGCGCGAGACACCGACGTCGTTGAGCCGGGCGGCCAGGACGTCGGCGCTCAGCCACCGGGAGTGCCCGCCGTCGATGTACACCGCGGCAGCGGGATCGCGGGTCAGCGTGTCGACCGCGTAGCGCAGCAGGCCGTAGCGTTCCTGCTGCTGATCCGGTGACAGACAATCGGCCATCGCGATGGCATCCGGTTCGACGATGATCGCCGCGGGCATGCTGCCCAGGCCCGCCGCGACGCCGTCGATCCACTGCCGGTAACCGTCGGCGGAGGCGAACCCGCCGGCCGAGAAGCTGCCGCAGTCGCGGTGCGGAATGGCGTACAGCGCGAAAACCGGTGTTGCCCCGGCGGCTTGGGCGGCACTGGCGTACCGGCTCACCGTGCCGGCCGGGGATCCGAACGCCTCGTCGAGCCAGTACGCCGTCGGCGTGTTGGCCAGTGCGGTCAGTTCCGGCGTCGGATTGCTGTGCGCGGCGCGCATGGCGTTCGACACCGGGTCGACGTAGAACGGCCGGCCCGCCAGCGGGTTGGACTCGTCGACCAGGCGCACGGCCGGGGCATCTGCGCCACGCGCCGGAGCGCCGGCGGTACGACCCGGGCCGGCGGCGACACCGGCGCCAACGACGGTCGCCACGGCCAACAGGGGAACAACGCTGCGCGCGAGAGCGCTGATCGAGGAGAGCACGTCACAGAAAATAGCCCCACTATCGAGGCAACGGGAACTCTTCCCCCGATACGTCGGACCATCGCCGCCGCATTCGCCCCAAAAACCCCACAGGCAACAGAGGTTGTGCGCTCAGCCGCTGCGGGCGGTGGTCAGTGCCTGCCGGAACTGCTCGACCGTCGCCAGTTCCGCGGCGACCGGGTCGGCGATCTCTTGCTGGGCGACCACCTCGACTTCGGCGCGCAGTGCCGCGCGCGCGGCGCGAGCCGCCCGGTTGGCGCTCGTCTTCGCCATCAGGCGGCCGAAGAAAGCCAGCACCACACCGCCCAGCAACCCGACGATCAACAACAACGTCGGCACCGGGACGCCCTCCACGTTCGGCGCCACGCCGACGTGGAACTGGAAGTAGGCCAGTACGGCCAGAGCCAGTAGCCACAGACCACCGGCCAGCGCCACCGCGAACAACACCCACTGCAGCACCCCGAAGACGCTCCACCAACGGGGATCACGAGGGGGCACCAGCGGAGCCCGGGTGACCGCCTGATCGAGCCGATCGGGCAACGTCGATGACGCCCGGTCGGCCACCGCCCGGGCACTCTGCACCCAGGCCTGCGGGGCTCCCGCACTGGCCCGGTCGACGTAATTCATCACCGCACTGTTGGCGCGGGCCTTGGCGACAGCGTCGTTGGATGGCAGGGAGGACCGCACCAGGGCCGGATCCACCCCGGGACGGTCCAGTCGCAGCTGCGCGACGGGATCCCTGCGGAGGCCGGCGATCCACTTCAGCGGCGGCCACCCCACCGCATGAGACGCTTTGAGCTGACTGGACTTCGGATCGCCGCCTCGATGACCGGGGCACCGGCCGCCTCGGTGAGCGCGTAAGTCAGCCCGTTGAGATCGCCGGAGTCGACACCGGCCACCGGGGTGCCGGGATCCTCGGCGGCCTGCGCCAGCCCGTCGGCGGCGCTCGCGACATCGGCGGCCAGTCGCGCGACGGCGGTGCGGCGTCCGGCCACGGCGGCGAGAATCCGCTCGGCCAGCGCCACCAACCCTTCGCCGCTGCGGGCGGAGGTCGCCAGGACGACGGCGTCGGAAAGCCCGTCCTCGGCCACCATCCGACGCAGATGCGCCAGGCACTGCTGCGCGTCACCGACGTTGAGCCGGTCCACCTGATTGAGCACGATGACGGTGACGTCGTCATGGCGGGAGAAGCGCCGCAGGTATTGCTCGTGCACCAGGGCGTCGGCGTACTTCTGCGGGTCGAGCACCCACACCATCAGGTCGACGCGCTCGACGAAGTGGTCGACGTACTCGCGGTGCGCCGACGAGGTGGAGTCGTGGTCGGGCAGGTCGATGAGGACCAGGTCGGCGAGATTTTCTGCGTCGGCGGCGACGTGCCAGCGCGTCACCCCCAGCCAGTCCAGCAGGGCCATCGTCTCAGGGGTCTCCTGCCAGATCGCGGCGAGCGGTTCGGAGGTGGTGGGCCGCAGCACGCCGGCTTTGGCCACCTCCTCCCCCACGATCGAGTTGAACAGCGTGCTCTTTCCGGCGCCGGTCGAGCCGGCGAAGGCCACCACCGTCAGTTGTTCGGACAAGCCGAGCCGGGCCTGCGCCCGCTCGGCCACCGTCCGGGCCTGGGCCACCACCGGACCCGGAAGCCGGCCCTCGGCCACATCCGCCGCGCCGGTCAAGCCCGCCAGCCGACGGTCCAGGGCGGCGCCGTCGACCTGCGCCGGCACCTGGGGACGCATCGGATTCAGCCGCGCCAGAAGGTCTTTCATCATCAGCCGTTCCACCATTCCCGCAGTGAATCGCGCCAGTTCTTCTTGGGCCCCGTCTGCTGCGGAAGCTGTTCTCCGCGCACCGGCGGACTGGCGGGCAACACCGTCTCGGCATCCTCGACGTCGCGGGCCTGCTGAACCTGCGCCGTGGCGGCCTGCAGGCGCGCAGGCAGCTCGGCATCGAGGTCCAGGGCGTCCAGGCGGGACAGGAAGCGGATCTTCTCCTCGTCCATCAGCCCTTCGACACGGAGTTTCAATTTGTCCATGGCCGCCTTGGACATTCGGCGTACGCCGTCCTCGCCGAAGACCGCCTCCAGGAGCTTCTGCGCCAGAACCGTTGCGCTGCCGGCGATTCCGATCTCCGCGCCGGTGAGGCCGCCGGTCGCCGAGAACACGGCCACCATCAGCGCCAGGGACACCGCGTTGACGCCGTAGGCCATTGCCCGCGCGGTCTGCCGCTTGTCGGCGCCCTCGCTGCGGATCATCTCCAGCAGGTCGTCCTGCCAGGCCCGCACCAGGGCAGCCGCGCGTTCGGGAAGGTCAGCCGACGCCCGCGCAAGGTCGGCACCGCCGAGCAGGGCCCGGCCGGCGGGATCGGCGCGCCACGCCTGGTCGGCCTTGCGCGAGGCGTCGTTGGCGGCGTCGACCAGCAGGCTCGCCAGTCCCGATTCGATCGCCTCGGTCACCCGTTCCGGCGGTGCCGGTTCGCCGCGGACGGCAGCGGTGATCTTGTCGCGCAGCCGTCCAACGCCCTCTTCGAGTTTCTTGAGCATCTGTCCTGTGCCGACGAACTCCTGCCAGCGGGCCAGCACTTCGCCGCGCATCAGTGAACCGTCGGACGCGGCCTCCTCCAGCCGGGACACCGCCTCGCCGTAAGCGCCGTCCACCGACGACCGCAGCCCGTTCGCCGTTGTCAGCTGCTGCTCGACGGCATCGGTGATGACGGGCATGTCGGCAACGAGGTGCCCGACAGCGCCGTCAACGGTTCGGCGGGCCACCGCGGCGCGCATCGCCGCATCGTCGACGAGGTTGTTCAGCCAGGTCTGCATCTCCGCGGTGCGATCGGCCGGCAGCATCCCGTCGACCAGCATCGACTCAGGGATGACGAACAGCGGTGCGGTCCCGAGGCGTTCGGCGGCCAGCATCTGGCGCACATGCGCGGTCACTTCGGCCAGCGCTTCCGGGGGCACACGATTGAGCACGATCACCACCGCCGCGTTGCGGTCGACGGCCGCGCGCAGCGCGGCCCACGGCACCGCGTCGGCGTAGCGGGATGCAGTGGTGACGAAGAACCACAGGTCGGCCGCCGCCATCAGCATGCCGGCCATCTCCCGGTTGGTCTGCGACACCGAGTCCAGGTCCGGGGCGTCGAGCAGGCCCATGCCGGCCGGCACCGTGTCGACGGCGACCAACCGAAGGCCGAAAACGTCGTCGACGCCGGCCATCGTGTTGCCCCCTGTGATGCGGGGCAGCCGCGGCAGGATGTGGTCGGAGGCGAACCATTCGGTGTCGGCGGGGTTGTGGGCCAGCACCGGATGACGGGTGGTCGGGCGGAGTACGCCCGGCGTCGTCACCGGAGTACCGACCAACCGGTTGACCAGGGTGGACTTGCCGCTGCCGGTCGAACCGCCAACAACGGCCAGCAGCGGTGCGTCGGCGTCGCGCAGGCGCGGCAGGATGTAGTCGTCGAGTTGGTTGGTGAAGTTCCCCGCCGCTGACCGGGCGGCATCGGCGCCGGCGACAGGAAGCGGGATCCGCACCTGCGCCAAGGCCTCGCGCAGCGACTCCAACGGCGGCAGCAGTGATCCGGACACCGCTACATCGTGCCGTAGGACCGTCCGGGATTTGCCGCCAATGGTCGATAACGCGATACCGCAGCCGACTCAGTGCCCGGTGAACTCGTCCATCGAGTTGTAGACACCGACGAGGCGCAGATACACGTCGCGCAACTTGGTCGGTAGGGCAGCGCTGAGCACCTTGTTGACTTTCGACGTCCACGGCATGACGACGAACGGCCGCCCGGCAAGCATCGCCGCCCAGGTCTCGGCGACCACATCCTCCTGGTTGAGCATCGGGGTGAACAGGATGCCCTTGGCTCCGTCGAACATCCCGGTGTTGATGTACGTCGGGCAGACAGTCGTGACCTTGACGTGGTCATGGCCGGCCTGTTCGAGTTCCAGCCGCACCGAATCGGAGAAGCCCACCGCCGCCCACTTCGAGGAGGCGTAGGCCGCCATCCGTGGGACGGCGTTGAGCCCTGCCGACGACGCGATGTTGACCAGTCGGCACTCCCTGCTCGCCCCGATCATCGACGGGAGGAACTGACGGGCCACCAGCATGGGCCCGATCGCGTTGACGTTCATGGTGAGCAGGAAGTCGCGCGGGTCGTTCTCCCAGAAGTAACCGTTGCCCCGGACGATGCCGGCGTTGTTGAACAGCACGTGGATCGGGCCGGCTACGGCACGGGCGCGATCGGCGGCTTCGGCCACCCTCGCCTCGTCGGTCACGTCGACGGTGTCGTAGTGGATCGCGCTGCCCCTACCCTCCAGCTCCGAGGCGGTCTCCTTGAGCGCGGCCTCGTTGGCGTCCCACAGCACCACCGCTGCGGCCCCCTCCTTGACGGCGTTGGTGGCGAACAGCTTTCCCAGGCCCATGGCGGCCCCGGTGACGAGGACGTTGGCTCCCCTAACGGAATCCATCTGGCGGTCTCCTCTGACGTCGGCGGGTGAAGCAGGTATGTCCCCGTTTGTACTCCACCGACGATGCCGCCCGGGCCCGTACCCTCGCAAGGGTCCGCGCCCGCCGCCAGGAGCCAACGTGTCTGACCATGCCCCCGCCGCCGACTGCTGCGCACCCCATCCCGCCAATGCCGCGCGCGTCTCCCTCGCCGGGGTCCGGCCCGCCGCGCGGACCGCGACTCCCCGGCGTAGCGAAAACGGCGGCACGGCAGAGCTTCTCGTCACCGGATCGCTGATCACCATGGACGACGCCAGGCCGCGGGCCGAAGCCATGGCCATCGGCCAGGGGCGCATCCTGGCGGTGGGTTCGCGCGCCGATCTGGAGACGTTCGTCGGACCGGGCACCCGGGTGCTCGACCACCCGACCGGCACGATCCTGCCGGGCTTCGTCGAACCCCATCTGCATCTGGTGTCGTCGGCGCTGGTGTTCGACGGTGTGGACTGTTCGCCGTACACGAACAAGACCCTCGATGCGGTGCTGGCCGCGCTCAAGGCGGCCGTCGCCGCCGCGCCGGCCGGCCGGGCCGTCGTCGGACAGCTCTTCGACCCGAGCCTGCTGCCCGGCCAACCCGACTTGACCGCGGCCCTGCTCGATCAGATCTCGACGCAATTGCCGATCGTGGTGATGAACGCCTCGCAGCACTTCTTCTATGTGAACTCCGCGGCGTACGCGGCGGACGGCATCACCGCCGAGACCCCCAATCCGCCGGGTGGGGACTACGGCGCCCGCAACGGTGTGCTGACCGGGATCGTGGCCGAGAACGCGGCGATGCTCAGCTTCATCAAGGTGCTGCCCGCGCTGACCCCTCAGGTGATCGCGACCGCGATCACCGGTATCGCGAACATGGCGGCCAAGGCCGGGGTGACCTATATCCACGAGGCGGCCACCGGCGCCATCGCCGGCGCACAGGAAGTCGACCTCCTGCACAACACCTTCGCCCAGCCGGGCTTCCCCGTCCGCGGCTCGATGTCGCTGTGGGGTCTGAGTCTGGACGACTTCATCAAAGCCGGGATCGTGCCCGGGTCCGGCGACGACCGGCTGCGCTCGCAGACCGTCAAGTGGGTCTCCGACGGCTCCAACCAGGGCTACACCGGCTACATGCGGGAGAACTACCTCGGTCGCGACACCCGCGGAGTGGCCAACTTCAGTCCGGAAGACCTTGCGGTGCACTTCGCCACGACCGTCGACGCCGGCTGGCCGATCATGTGTCACGCCAACGGCGATGCCGCCCTCGACATGGTGGTGGCGGCGTTCGCGTCGGCGGCCGGCCGGCCGGGCTGGGATGCCGCCAAGCGGCACCGCATCGAGCACTGCTCGCTGCTGCACGACGAGCACATCGAAGCGATGGCCCGCCTCGGTGTCACTCCGAGTTTCCTGATGAACCACGTGCGGCTGTGGGGCAAGGTCATGCGCGACGACATCCTCGGCGCCCCGCGCGCCGACTTGCTCGACCGCTACGCCTCGGTGGTGAAGGCCGGGCTGCGGGCCAGCTTCCACTGCGACTTCTCGGTCTCGCCGATCGGGCCGTTGAACTACATCGCCACCGCCGCGGCCCGCACCATGGCCGATGGCGGCGAGGTGCTCAATGCCGCCGAGAAGGTGTCGGTGGCCCAGGCGCTGCGCGGCAGCACCATCGACGCGGCGTGGATGTGTCACGCCGAAGGGCTGGTCGGATCACTTGAAGCAGGCAAGGCCGCGGACTTCGTCCTGCTCGGCGATGATCCGCTCAACCATGAGAACGAACCGGATGCGGTGCGCGAAATCGCTGTTGTGGCAACCTATCTCGACGGTGAGCAGGTGTAGCTTGGTGCGGCGTCGGTCATGAGAGCAGCGGTCTGGTCATCGCTCCGGCTGGCGACGGTGGGAACCGGCCCATCCTGACCTGGTGCCACGGCACCACCGGCCTGGGCGACGCGGCCTGCCCCTCAGCGCAACCCGACCCCGCCCGTGAGTTCATCACCTATTTCACTCCTGAGGCAACCCAGCAGATCGACTACGGGGTGCCCGGCCTGCAGGGGTTCATCCACGCTGGATGGGTGGTGTGTGCCACCGATTACCAGGGCCTCGGCACCGAGGGGATGCACCAGTACGCCGTCAACATCACCAACGCCCTCGACGCGCTCCACATCGCCCACGCTGCACGCCAACTCGACGCCGGCGCGGGCACGGCGTTGGGTTGCGCCGGATGGTCCCAGGGCGGCGGGGCCGCCGCGGCGGTCGCCGAACTCGACTCCGAGGACTACGGCGAACTGCGCCTGATCGGCACCGTGCCGATGTCGCCGGGGGTGGCCAAGATCGCCCTGCAGAACCCGGTGGGGATGGCGGCTGCGCTCAAGGACCCCTTCGCTGCCGCCTGACTCCCATCTGGTCATGGTGCTGGGGGCATCACTGCGGCGAACCCGGCGCTAAACCTCTCCGACGTCTTCACCCCACTGGGTGTCGAGATCATCGAGAAGACCTGGAACACCCAGCCGGTGCACCATCTCAACGACACCATCGCGCGGAATTTCGGCTTCAAAGGCGCGGTGCTGAAGGCCAAGCCCGCCAACTGGGAGGCCTGGAAGGCCGCGATCGACGCCGGGTCCGCGGCCATCCGGAAGCCGGTTGCGCCGGTGCTGGTGTGCATCGACTCCTTCCACAACGAGTCCGTGACACCGGTCAGCTGGCAAACCGCCTACGCCGACACGGTCAAGGGATTCGGCCCCACCGTCGAGGTCCGCATCGCCGCACTGCTGAGCAAGCGGTTTAGGCCCAGCCGGCCGCACTGGCGATCGACCTGTCCTCGACAGCCCGGGCGAGCTGCGCATGGTCGCGTTCGTTCTGGTCGGCGTAGGCCGACGCGAACGTGACGAACGCCACCTCCACCCTGGCGCTGCTACCCAGGTAATCGGCTATCGCGGCGGCGTCACCGCTGCGCGCATGCGCACGGGCCAGCACCCTTCCACACGCGCCCGCGAACTCGGCCAACCGGCCGGCGATGATCTCACTCTTCGGAATGACCTTCCCGTCGCGGAACTGGCGGACGAAAAAGTCGTGGCCGTCACTGATGGTCCATCCCACGAACATATCGGTAGCACTCTGAATCATGCTCTGGCCGTTGATTACTCGCTGACCGTGGTTGCCATAGTGACTGTCGCCGAGGAATTTCTCGTACACCGAGGGCCCGGCCTGCTTGATTTGCAGGAAGAACGGGTCGCCGGTGCGCCGCTCCACCAGCAGCACCAGGTAGACCCGCATCCCCACACTTCCCACCCCCACGACCTGGCGAACCGTGTCGGCGACGTCGAACCGGGTCAGGAAGCTCCACACCGGGTCAGGCACGGACTGCAGGTCGGCGCCGATGATCGAGTCGATGTCCGCGTCGTCCGCCGTCCGCACATGGGTGCGAAACGGTGGGTCCTCGACGATGGTCCGACGACCGTCAACCACCGTCGTCAGTTTCCTCGACGCCCCGCGGCTGGTGCGCCGTGTTGCTTCGCGTTCGATGTGGCTGCCGACCTCGTCGGCATGTACGGCGCTAGTTGACCGACCAGTTCGTCCACATCGACCCGGTCGTACCAGATGTCGACTTCCGGCATCGTCGCATACTCACGGAGCTGGCCGGCGTATCCGCGAGAGGCGGACGAGACGGATTGTCGGGCAACGGCTTCCGCTAGCCCATTGTCAAGCGCCAGGACCACCAGCGAGGTGGCGAGAGGCTTGACGTCCCATTCGAACGGGCCGGGAAGGGTTTCGTCGAAGTCCCGCAGGTCGAACGACAGGTTCCGCTCGGGTGTGCGCCAGAGCCCGAAGTTGAGCGCGTGCGCGTCACCGCAGAGTTGAACGTTGATACCGGTGTTCGGCGTCGAGGCCAGATCGGCCGCCATCACCGCAGCGGCGCCACGGAAGTACGTCCACGGTGACGCGGCCATCCGGCCGTGCCGGATCGGCACCAGATCCTGCGCACGCGTCTCGCTCTGCGCCAGCACCGTGGCCAGTGCATCGTGTCCGCGGCCGGCGGGATCCCAGTCGGCCAAGGCGCGACGCGGCACGACCTTCCGTGCGGACCGGCCTTCACCGCCCCGGTCGGGTGCGTGGATGGTCTCGCGGTCCTCGATGGCAATTCTTACCGGCCCGAAAGGCATCGTCCGATCATCGCAGTCCGGCCGATGACGGCGCACGCGGTTGGCGAACGCTGCGATGGGTTCGCCGTCGATGAGGGTGAACCGTCGGCTTTTCGATGAGCCACAGTCCGGCGTTAGGGTGCTGTTGTTCGTCCCCCATGGGGGATTGCCAGGACAGTAGGGCGAAATTCATGACCGCAGCATCAGAGGCACCCGCATTGGAACCCCGGGTGGGGCACTGGTACCAGATGGACGGCACCTACCTCGTGGGCCGTGAGAAGGTCCGCGAGTACGCCCGCGCCGTGCAGGACGACCACCCCGCGCACTGGGACGTCGACGCCGCCGCGAAGCTCGGCTATTCGGGCCTGGTGGCGCCGATCACCTTCACGTCGACCCCGGGCATGTCCTGCAACCGTCGGATGTTCGAGTCGATCGTCGTCGGCTACGACACCTACCTGCAGACCGAGGAGGTCTTCGAGCAGCACCGGCCGATCGTGGCCGGGGACGAGCTGCACATCGACGTCGAACTGACCGAGGTGCGCCGGACGGCCGGTCGGGACTTCATCACCGTCACCAACACCTTCACCGACGCGGCCGGCGAGCGGGTGCACACCCTGCACACCACCGTCGTCGGCGTCACCGCCGAGGACATCAACCCCGCGGTCAAGGCGGCCGTCCAGAAGGCGATGATGCACGACGTCGACATCATGGGCATCGACGGATCCGACGCGACGTATGAGAAAACCCTCCGGCCCGAGGGTGAGGTCCGGGTCGCCCGGGACGACGACCGCGCGCTGGGCACACTGAACTTCGACGACCTGAAGGTCGGCGACCCCATCCCGGTGCACCACACCAGGTTGTCCCGCGGCGACCTGGTCAACTATGCCGGCGTGGCCGGTGACGCCAACCCCATCCACTGGGACGAGGACATCGCCAAGCTGGCCGGACTGCCGGACGTGATCGCCCACGGGATGCTCACCATGGGCCTGGGCGCCGGGTTCGTGTCGGAATGGTCGGGTGACCCGGGTGCGGTGACCCGCTATGCGGTGCGTTTGTCCCAGCCGGCTGTCGTTTCCGCCGCCGAGGGCGCCGACATCGAGTTCAGCGGCAAGATCAAGTCGCTGAATCCGGAGACCCGCACCGGCGTGGTGCTGGTGGCCGCCAAGTCCGACGGCCGGAAGATCTTCGGCCTGGCGACGATGGACATCCGCTTCCGCTGACCAAAGGCCATTGGTCCCCGCCTGCACCTGCCAAAGGTCACCGGATCTGGTGTCCGATGTTTGCCGGGCATTCGCCCGAAAACCCGCCCTGAGCAGGTCCGACATGCTCCGCCTGGACCGCATTGTCACCAATGGTCCAGTCCGCGGTTGGGCCTTGGGGTTCATGCGGCCGCTTCAACACAGCGGGGATCATTACCAGTGTCTGTTTGCTACGTTCTGGTTAAGGAGTTTCCTGTGCACGTCCGGACCGCGATGGTCTTCACCGGTTTGGCATTGATGCTGCCCCTGAGCGGTTGCGGCCGTACCGACGCCGCGGCCGCCCCTGCCACCGTCACCGTCACGGTCACCCAGGTGGCCGGCGCGACGCCACCGCGCGCCACCGACGTCGTCAACGCGGCCCACCAATGGGCCGGCGGCCCCGACGGCACCGGTATCTTCTCGGTGGGCAACCAGCCGCGGGACGGACTCGCCGCGGCGATACCGCCTGGGCGTTATAACGTCCGGTTGGCCCCCGGAGCGGAACACGGCCACTGGATGGTGTGCGAATCCGCGCTCTGCGGTCCGGGATTTCAAGACCACGCGGCCATCATCGGCAATCCGATCGGACAGACTTCCTCCGCCATGTACATCGGCTCCCAGGCGCGCACCTTGTGGTTGGACAACGTGGTGCTGAGCCCCATCGAGGACTGAGCCCCATCGAGGCCTGAGCGTGCCGCCGGACACTACTGTCGTGGCGGTGACTGACGGCGAGGACCTCCCGGCGGCTGCGAGCCGAAGGCCGCACATCGTGCGGTTGGCGGTGTTCGTCGCCGTCCTGCTCGTGATGTTCTATCTGGTGGCCGTCCAGCACGTCATCGACATCCAAGCCGTCCGGGCCGCCATCGCCACAGCCGGTCCCGTCGCTCCGCTGCTCTACATCCCGGTCTCGGCAGTCCTCGCGTCGCTATTCGTGCCGGGTCCCTTGCTGGCCGCCGGCAGCGGCCTGTTGTTCGGGCCGCTGCTGGGCACCCTGGTCACGTTGTGCTCCGCGGCGGCCACGGCCACCCTGGCCGCGTTCCTGGGCCGCCGCGCCGGGCGGGACAGCGCCCGCGCGCTGGTCGGCGCCGAGTGGGCCGGCCGGATCGACAGCCAGATCCAGCGGCGCGGCCTCTGGGCCGTGGTCGGACAGCGTTTCGTGCCCGGCATCTCCGACGCTCTGGCGTCCTACGTCTTCGGCGCGTTCGGAATGCCGTTGTGGCAGATGGCAATCGGCGCCTTCATCGGATCGGCGCCGCGGGCGTTCGTTTACACCGCGCTGGGCGCCTCGATCTCGGACCTCAGCTCCCCGCTGGCCTATACGGCGGTCGCCGTGTGGTGCGTCACCGCGATCATCGGCGCCTTCGCCGCCCACCGGGGGTACCGCAGTTGGCGCGGCCGCAGCAGCGCGGCAGCCAAACCGTAGTTACTCGGCCTCGCGAACCTCGTCGAGCCGCGCGGTCACCCGGGCCAGCGCCTCGTCAAAGACGTCCACTTTGTCGCTGCGCTTCTCGTTGGCCGGGGCGGCCGCCCCGCGACCGCCCTCTTCCTCGACCCGGGCCGCGCCCTGGCGGCGCAGCAGGCTGAAGTTCTTCTCCCGAGCATTCCGCAAGCGCGTCTGCAGCTGCTTCAAGGACTTCTCGTCCAGGCCCTCCAGGGCGTGCGGGGCGGTCTCGTCGATCAACGAGCTTTCCTCGGAGGTCAGGTTCACGTGGTGGTTGCTCACAAGAGTTTCATAGTCCATTTCCGCGGCGAATTCGGGCGAACGTCGCGCATAGCGTCAACCGGCTATCGGCCGAAGCCGGCGTCGCGCAGGGCCTGTGCCATCGATCCGGCCGGCGTGCCGGTCTGGATTGCACCGCCGCGTCCCTCGCGGTTCGGCGTCCGCTGGCCGGCACGCTTCTGCGGATTCTCTCCGCCCTCCCGAGGTGGTCTCGCGTTCGCGGCTGGGCGGTTGCCTCGGGCGGCCTTCGGGTCATCGGTAAGGCGCAGAGTAAGGGCGATCCGCTGCCGTTCCACGTCAACCTCGAGAACCTTCACCCGTACGACCTGGCCTGAGCGCACGACCTCATGCGGATCGGAGATGAAGCGGTCGGCCATCGCCGAGACGTGGACGAGCCCGTCCTGATGGACCCCGACATCGACGAAGGCGCCGAACGCGGCGACGTTGGTCACCACCCCTTCGAGCACCATGCCGACTCTGAGATCGGATACCTTCTGCACCCCGGTGGCAAATGCCGCGGTGGAGAACGCCGGCCGGGGATCGCGACCTGGCTTCTCCAGTTCGCCCAGGATGTCGGTGACGGTGGGGATACCGAACCGATCATCGGCGAAGTCGGCCGGCCGAAGTGCGCGCAACGACCGCTCGTTGCCGATCAGTTCGGCGAGCGTGATGCCCGAGCGGTCCAGGATGCGCCGCACCACTGGGTAGGCCTCAGGATGGACGCCGGAGGCGTCCAGCGGATCGTCACCGCCGCGAATGCGCAGGAACCCGGCGCACTGTTCGAATGCTTTGGGGCCCAACCGCGGAACCTCCAGGAGCGCCTTCCGGCTGCGGAACGCACCGGCGGTGTCGCGGTGGTGGACGATGGCGTGGGCCAGCGACTCGGAGATGCCCGACACCCGCGACAGCAGCGGCACCGAGGCGGTGTTGAGGTCCACCCCGACCGCATTGACCGCGTCCTCAACGACCCCGGCAAGGCTGCGCGCCAACGTCCCGGGTGTCACGTCGTGCTGGTACTGCCCGACACCGATGGACTTCGGTTCGATTTTGACCAGTTCGGCCAGGGGGTCCTGCAGGCGGCGCGCGATCGACACCGCGCCGCGCAGCGTCACGTCGAGGTCGGGCAGCTCCTGGGCGGCGTAGGCCGACGCCGAGTACACCGAGGCGCCCGCCTCGCTGACCATGACCTTCACCGGCGCCGCCGCACCTGCGCTCTTGATATCGGCGATCAACTCCGTGGCCAGGGCATCGGTCTCCCGCGACGCGGTGCCATTGCCGACGGCGATCAGTTCGACGCCGTGCCGTGCGACGAGTGCCGCCAAGGTCGCTTTGGCGGCGGCCCACTTGTTCTGAGGCTGGTGCGGATAGACGGCGCAGGTGTCGAGGACCTTGCCGGTGCCGTCGACGACGGCCACCTTGACGCCGGTGCGAAAGCCCGGGTCCAGTCCGAGGGTTGCGCGCCCTCCGGCCGGCGCCGCGAGCAGCAGATCCTTGAGGTTCTTGGCGAAGACCCGCACCGCCTCGCCCTCGGCGCGCTGCCGCAGCCGCACCCGGGCATCGATGGACGCGCCGACCACCAGCCTGGTGCGCCACGCCCAGGCGACGGTGGCCGCCAGCCACGGCGTCGCGGGGGTCGGCGCGGTGAGGTCGATCCCCAGGGCGCCGGCGATCATCGCCTGGTACGGCGCATCGTCACCGCCGTCGAGGCGCACCGAGAGGGCCTGCTCTTTTTCCCCGCGCAGCACGGCGAGCACCCGGTGCGACGGCATGCTCTCCAATGCTTCGCTGTATCCGAAGTAGTCGCGGAACTTCTGTGCAGCAGGACTTTTCGCGGCCTCGTCGGAGAACGGTGCGCTGCGCAGCGCCCCGCCGGCCCAGAACCTCTCGCGGACGCTGCCCACCAATTCGGCGTCCTCCGCGGCCCGCTCAACCAGGATGTCGCGCGCCCCGTCCAACGCGGCGGACACATCCGCCACCGCGTCGCTGAGGAACTCCGCGGCGACGTCGTGGGGAACCAGGGCAGGGTCGCCGAGCAGACGCTCGGCCAGCGGCTCAAGCCCGGCTTCGATCGCGATCTGCGCCTTGGTGCGCCGCTTCGGCTTGTACGGGAGGTAAATGTCTTCGACGCGGGCCTTGGTCTCAGCGGCCATCAGCGCGGCTTTCAGTTCCTCGGTGAGTTTGCCTTGCTCTTCGATGGAGGCCAGCACCGCTGCGCGTCGTTGGTCGAGTTCCCGCAGGTAGCCCAGGCGCTCTTCCAACGAACGCAACTGCCCGTCGTCGAGGCTGCCGGTGACTTCCTTGCGGTAACGAGCGATGAACGGCACCGTCGCACCCTCGTCGAGCAGGCGCACCGCAGCGACTACCTGGCCTTCAGCTACGGCCAGCTCGTGTGCAAGCCGGGCGGTGACGGATTTGACCATTGCACGCGTAGTCACGCGGGAGAACCTACCCAGGTAATCCGACACTAATCCCGCTCGGTCTCAACGTCCCTGCTTCCCTCGCGTGTCCCCCCGATGCCCCGGTGGACGCTGCGGCGATTGGGGTGTTGGGCTGAGGCCAAATACCATCAAGGACGATGACCAACGACCTGGACCAACGCCCGGGCACGGCGGCCGCCAAATTGTCGGCCGAAGCCGGCCGCCGGCGGACCTTCGCTGTGATCAGCCATCCTGACGCCGGCAAGTCGACGCTGACCGAGGCCCTGGTGCTGCACGCCAGGGCCATCACCGAAGCGGGCGCGATACACGGCAAAGCCGGCCGGCGCGCCACCGTGTCGGACTGGATGGAGATGGAGCAGGCCCGCGGCATCTCGATCACATCCACCGCACTACAGTTCCCCTACCACTCCGCCGACGGGCAGGAGTGCGTGATCAACCTGCTCGACACCCCCGGGCACGCCGACTTCTCCGAGGACACCTACCGGGTGCTCAGCGCCGTCGACTGTGCGGTCATGCTCATCGACGCCGCGAAAGGCCTTGAGCCACAAACCCTCAAGCTGTTTCAGGTCTGCCGGCACCGCGGGATCCCGATCATCACGGTGATCAACAAGTGGGACCGTCCGGGCCGCCACGCCCTGGAACTTCTCGACGAGATCGCCGAGCGCATCCAGCTCAAGCCCACCCCGTTGACGTGGCCGGTCGGCATCGCCGGGGACTTCAAGGGTGTGCTGGATCGCCGCACCGGCAACTACATCCGGTTCACCCGGACCGCCGGTGGCGCCACGGCGGCACCCGAGGAGCACATCGCACCGGAGCGTGCCGAGGAGGCCGCCGGGCAGGATTGGCTCAACGCTGTCGAGGAGTGCGAGTTGTTGTCCGCCGACGGTGGCGACCACGACCAGGAATCGTTCCTGCGCGGCGAGACGACGCCGGTGCTTTTCACCTCGGCGGCACTGAACTTCGGTGTGAATCAGTTGCTGGACAACCTGGTTCGCCTGGCGCCATCACCGCACGGTCAGGTCGACGTCGACGGCAACCTCCGGCCGGTCGATGCCCCGTTCAGCGCGTTCGTCTTCAAGGTTCAGGCCGGGATGGACTCGGCGCATCGCGATCGGATCGCCTATGCGCGGGTGTGCTCGGGAACCTTCGAGCGCGGCGACGTCCTGACCCACGCCGCATCCGGAAAGCCGTTCGTCACCAAGTACGCGCAATCGGTGTTCGGGCAGCAGCGCTCGACGCTGGACAGCGCCTGGCCGGGGGACGTCATCGGCCTGGCCAACGCCGCCGCGCTGCGGCCGGGCGACACGCTGTTTCGTGATATCCCCGTTCAATTTCCGCCGATCCCGAGCTTCTCCCCCGAGCATTTCGCGGTCGCCAGGGGCAAGGATCCCAGCAAGCACAAGCAGTTCCGCAAGGGCATCGAGCAACTCGATCAGGAAGGCGTCGTGCAGGTGCTGCGCTCGGACCGCCGCGGCGATCAGGCGCCGGTTCTCGCCGCCGTCGGCCCGATGCAGTTCGAGGTGGCCGAACACCGGATGGCGTCCGAGTTCGGGGCGCCGATCTCGTTGGAGAGCCTGCCGTACACCCTCGCCCGCGCGATCGACCCCGAGGACGTGGCGTTGGTGGCCAAGCAGGTGTCGATGGAGGTGCTCACCCGCACCGACGGCGTCATGCTGGCGCTGTTCACCACCAAGTGGCGTATGCAGGGCTTCTGCGAGGACAACCCCAAGGTCCGCTTGAGCTCGCTGGTGGCGGCCGGCGAGAACTAGTCGCATGACGATCAAGCGGCGACGGAGGAGCCGCGATGAGGAATGCGACCATCGGGCCTGAGCCTCACGCCACGACACCGTCCCCGACGGCCGCGATGTGCTCAGGGTTGTTCGGGTCGACGCGGAGATCGAAAACGGATCCCGGCGAAGGGATCTCGCCGAGCATGAAGGTGCCGGAGTAGTTCGCCCCATAGGCGGGGACACCGTCGGCGCGCTGGATGCGCAGACGCATTGTGCGGCGCAGATAGATGCTGTTGACGATCACGTTCATCAGCGGCTGCTTGACCTCCAGGACCGTTCCGGTTGCCGGGATACCGTTGCGCTGCAGGTCGTCGCTGCGCGCGAATCGGGAGTAGAACCAGCACGCATAAGCGGCCGCGACGAGTCCGCACGACAGCGGTGCCCACAGTGCGACCGGAGCCGACCAGTCGGCCACCCACGGCAACACAGAGGCCAGTACCCAGCCCGGGATGCTGGCGCCGTTCGCTTTGCGCGCCACCAGCGCAAAGACGCCCAACTGCGCCAGGTAGCCCACGATCCAGATCGCGACGATCGGCCCCGCGATGGCGGCGTTCGGGTCCGCTCCGGTGAAACCCGCCAGCACGATCAGTGACGGCGCAATCACCAGAACACACCATGTCGCCAGAAACAGGGCGACCGTCCGTAGTCTCACTGGCTCACGGTAGACGCAGAAGCTCAGCTCCTGCTGTCCCCACTTCACACCCAGATCGCCTCGCCGGAGATGTCGGCGAACGAGCGACAGCCCACGAACCCGAGTGCGGTCACGAGTTCATCGGTCAAGATATCCAGGACCGCCCTGACCCCCTCGCAGCCGTTGGCCGCCATGCCGTAGACCGCGGGGCGGCCCACCAGGCATGCGGTGGCACCCATCGCACTCATCTTCGCGACGTCGCTGCCTCGGCGCACCCCGCCGTCGACCAGAATTTCGGTCTGCCCACCGACCGCCTGCGCGATCGCAGGGAGGGCCGCCGCCGTCGACGGTTGGGAATCGAACTGCCGGCCTCCATGATTGGAGACGTAGACGGCATCGACTCCGGCATCAACGGCGCGCCGTGCGTCGTCGGCGGCCATCACACCCTTGAGGACGATTTTGCCGCTCCACAACTCCCGGATCCGGCGAAGGTCTTGCCACGTCGCGCTCGGGTTCTCCGCGTCCTCCAGGAACTCGGCCATCTGCTTGAAGCCGCGCCAACGCCCGCGCGCAGTCTGATTGCCGAATGCCACCGGCGGCCCAGTGAACATCCGGCGGCACCACCGCGGGCGGGTGGCGGCGTTGAGCAGGCTGGTGACCCGCGGCACCGTGCTCATGCTGAAGCCGTGCCGCAGATCGCGCTCCCGCTTGCTCGAGTAGGCAACGTCGCCCGGAAGCACCAGTACGTCGATGCCTTCTCGGGTGATCGATTCGAGGTGCGCGTCGAGGCGTTCGGAATGCCGCCAGAACGCGGTCTGTGCCCAGACGGCGCTGCGGCCGGCGGCGGCGACGTCCGCGAGCGCTGCACCCGACCAAGCGCTGTGAACGAAAATCGTTCCCGCGTCGTGTGCTGCACGGGCCATCGCGACGTCGGCCTCCGGGTGGAACAACGACAGTAGTCCCATCGGTGCGATCAGAATCGGAGCCCGCAACGCCTGCCCAAGCACTGTGACCGCGATGTCAACATCGGCGACATCACGAAGTATGTTCTGCTGCAACAAGATTCGAGAAAGATCACCGGTATTGGCTCGCAGGGTCGACTCGTCGAGCGCCCCACCGTCGAGAAAGTCGAAGACCATGGCGGGCAGACGCCGTCGAGCGATCCGGCGGTACTGCTCGATGTTGACGGGCTTGCGCATCATGCGCCCGGGGGCTCATTCACCCGATCAAACTAGACAGTGCCCGGTAGGACTGTCCATCGCCAAAGCCCCGCGGCTGGATTCGCTATCGGCACGCTGGCGAATTGCGCCGACGGTCATCTTCACGACGCCGACGACTGTTCGATCCTGCGCCTCGCCTTTGGTGGCCGGTGATGTGGCTGGGTGCGATGCCCGGGCGGAGGGCGATGGCCCGATGCCGTCACCTGCGCTGTTCACACGGAGACCCGCGCCCCTACATTGAGGGGGTGGAGTGTGGCGGCGCGGTGACGGACCGGCGGTGGCGGGTGCGAACAAGGATCTCGATCACCTGCCTGGCGGCTCTGATCGTTGCGTGCGGAAGCACCGGGCGGATCGCGGGGGCAGACGAGACGACCCCGCCGCCAAATCCCCCCTCGTCTGCCCCGGCGGTCGGGCCGGTCGTTCTCGTCGCCCTCGATGATGCCGCCGTGGTGGACACCTGGACGACGGTCTTAGCTCTATCGCCGCCGCCCCAACGCATCCGTCCAGCGCGCACCGCCACGGGCGATCCGTGCCGGCCGGACCGACAGCCCGGCACGCACCACCCGCGCTCTGGCACCATGTCGGCATGATCCGCCACCGCCGGCCGCGTCGTGCCGCGCTCGCCCCCCCCGTGTCCAGGGCCTGATCGCTATGCCAGGCTCTTCCGGATGAGTGTTCGCGGCGTCCTTCACACCGGCACTGCCGCGGCGGTGACGGCCGGGGCGGTGTTGGGCCTGCCCTTCAGCTCACCCGCCGCCTCCGCCGATCCCTGTGCCGACGTCGACGTGGTTTTCGCGCGCGGTACTAATGAGCCCCCCGGCCCGGGCGCCATCGGCCAGGCATTCGCCGACTCGCTGGGCGCGCAACTGCCGGGGCGCTCACTTGTGGTCTACGCGGTCAACTATCCCGCGAGCACCGATTACCTCACCAGCTCAGCAGCGGGTTCCGCCGACGCCAGCGCTCATATCGAGAACCTCGTCGCCGCCTGCCCCAACACCGACATTGTGCTTGGTGGCTATTCCCAGGGCGCAGCCGTCACCGAGCTATCCACCGCGGCGATGCCGCCGCGGGTGGCCGATCACGTTGCCGCGGTCGCTCTTTTCGGCCGCCCTTCCAGTGCGTACTCGGAATCACTGGCCGGCGGGTTCGCCCTGCCGACGATTGCTGCGTCATATGACACCAAGACCATCGATCTGTGTCTTCCCGACGATCCGATCTGCTCGGCAGGAGCCAACATGATGGCCCACGTCTCGTATATCCCAGCGGGACTGGCGAACCAGGCAGCCACGTTCGCGGCCGAACGGATCGCTCTGAAGCCGTGACCGTCGACCGGTGCGGCAGCCGGGAGACTTGACGAAACTCAATCGGGGCGAAATCTGGTTCACGGGGCCAGGAACGCCACCAGGTCAGACCACGCCCCGCCGCTCTGCCCCAGGAACATGTGGCCGCCCTCGTAGACGCGAAAGATTGCACCGGGAATGCGATCGGCGATGGCTTGGCCGTTGACCACCGGCGCGATGTCGTCGTAGCGGCCGCTGCCGATCAAAGTCGGGCAATTCACCCGGTGAAGGCGGCTCAGAACATCGTGGTCCTTGCGGGCTTGGAGTTGCAGTTGGCGGCCGCGGGCTTGGGTCTCGGTCTCCGACCCGCCGTGGGCTTGGGCGAAGGCCGCCGCCAGCGCGGCCCCTCGCGGGTGCGCGGAGAGCCAATCGGAAGTCCAGCGACGGTCCGCCAGCAGCATCATGCGCCGCGCCCGCTCAGCGGCGGGCAGTTCGGCCAACTGATCCAGGGGAAACGAGCCGAAGGCTCCACCTGGTGAGGTGGCAAGCAAGGCGAGACGGTCCACCCGCTCGGGGAAGGTGACCGCGAACTCCTGGGCGACCATCCCGCCGAAACTCAAGCCCGCCAAAGCCGTTCGGTCCCAGCCGACGGCGTCGAGCAGATCGGCCACGTCGGCGGCGAGATCACCCATCGTGTAGGGCTCGCTGATCGGCTCGCTCGCTCCCATACCCCGGTAGTCGAAGGCGAGAAGATCGAAACGGGCGGCCAGCATGGCGAGCATGGGGCGCACCGAATCCAGCGTTGCTCCAGATCCGTTGCAGTACAGCAGTCGGGGGCCGCTCCCCAGACGTTCGTAGTGCACACCGGGCACGCTAGACCTCCGATACCTGACCGTTGTCGACTGCCCAGGACCGATCCACCCGGACGTTCTTCAGCATCCGGCGGTCATGGGTGACCAGGAGCAGCGCCCCGTCGTAGCTCTCCAGCGCCTGCTCGAGTTGTTCGATGGCCGGCAGGTCGAGATGGTTGGTCGGCTCGTCGAGCACCAGGACGTTGGTCCCGCGGGCCTGCAGCAGCGCCAAACCGGCGCGGGTGCGTTCCCCCGGCGACAGTTCGTCCACCGAGCGCTCGACATGGTCGGCCCGTAATCCGAACTTGGCCAACAACGTTCGCACGTCGGCCGTCGTCCACGCCGGCACCTTCTGTTCGAATCGGTCCACCAGCCTCTCCGGACCGGTGAACTCGGCGCGGGCCTGGTCGATCTCGCCGATGGCGACGTTGGCGCCCAGGCTCGCCCGGCCTTCGTCGGCCTGCCGGCGACCGAGCAGCAGGCGCAGGAGGGTGGATTTCCCGGAGCCGTTGGGCCCGGTGATGCCGATCCGCTCGCCGGCGTCGACCTGCAGCGAGACCGGTCCGAGGACGAAATCTCCCTGTCGAACAACAGCGTTGTCGAGCGTGGCGACCACCGAACTGGAGCGCGGCGCGGCCGCGATGGTGAACTGCAGGGCCCATTCTTTACGGGGTTCGGCGACCTCGTCCATGCGGGCAATGCGGCTTTCCATCTGGCGCACCTTCTGCGCCTGCTTCTCGCTGGATTCCATGGCGGCACGCCGACGGATCTTGTCGTTGTCGGGGGCCTTGCGGATCGCGTTGCGCACCCCGTGGCTCGACCACTCCCGCGCCGTGCGGGCCCGGGCCACCAGGTCGGCCTTCTTCTCGGCGAACTCCTCGTACTCCTCCCGCCGGTGCCGGCGGTTGACGTCGCGTTCCTCGAGATAGCCTTCGTATCCGCCGCCGAACACCATCGTGGTGTTCTGCGCCAGGTCAAGTTCAAGGACACGAGTCACGCTGCGCGCCAAGAACTCCCGGTCGTGGCTGACCAGCACCACCCCGCCGCGGAGATCGCGCACGAAAGCCTCCAGCCGAGCTAATCCGTCGAGGTCGAGGTCGTTGGTCGGCTCGTCGAGCAGCGCGATGTCGAACCGGGACAGCATCAGAGCCGCCAGGCCGACGCGCGCCGCCTGGCCCCCCGACAACGCGGTCATCAGGGTCGAATCAGGCTGCACTGCTTCGGCTTTGAGACCCAGGTCGGCCAGGACTTGCGGCATCCGTTCCTCGAGATCCGCCGCGCCGCTGGCCAGCCAGTGATCCAGGGCGGCCGAGTACGCCTCGGCCGGGTCCGGACCGCCCTGAGGGCCTTGGTCGGAGAGTGCCGCGGCGGCCCGTTCCATCGCAGCGGTGGCGGCGGTGCATCCGATGCGCCGGGCGATGTAAGCGCCGACGGTCTCGGCGGCGATGCGCTCATGCTCCTGCGGCAGCCACCCGACGAACCCGTCGGCCGGGGCCACGCTGACCGAGCCGTCGAGCGGTTCCAGGTCGCCGGCGAGAATCCGCAGCAGTGTGCTCTTTCCGGCGCCGTTGGCACCGACGACCCCGATCACGTCGCCCGGGGCGACCGTCACGTCGAGGCCCTCGAAGAGGGTGCGGTGGGCGAATCCGCCGGCCAGATTCTTGGCAACAAGCGTTGCGGTCATCGTTCCATCGTCGCATCAGGTCGGACGGTCGACCGCGCCGCGACGTACCGGCCCGCAATACTGGATCCATGGCTGTCGCCTCGCCGGTATCCGAGCGGCACACGGTTCTGGCACTGCTGACGCTGACCTTCGCCACCGGCCTGGTGGACGCGATCAGCGTGCTGGTGCTGGGTCACGTCTTCGTCGCCAACATGACCGGCAACGTCATCTTCCTCGGATTCTGGCTCGCTCCGCATTCCGGCGTGGATCTGACCGCGGCGGCGGTCGCGTTCGTGAGCTTCGTGATCGGGGCGGTGATCGGCGGGAGGCTGGTGCGGCATCTGGGCGACCAACCACGCCGGTGGATCACCGTGGCTCTGGCCGCCGAGGTCGTCGCTCTCCTGGTGCTGGCCGTCCTCGCCGGAACGGGAGTGCTGCGCTACCACGACAGCGGCCGGCTGATCCTGATCGTCGGCCTGGCGATGATCTTCGGCTCGCAATCCGTCGCGGCCCGCCAGTTCGGCATCCAGGAATTGACCACCACCGTTCTGACGGCCACCATCGTCGGCATCGGGATGGACAGCCGGCTTGCCGGCGGAAGCGGGGATCGCGAAAAGCTTCGCTATGCCGTTGTGCTGACGATGTGCGGCGGGGCGGTGGTCGGCGCGACGATGTCGCGTTTCTGTGTCGCCCCGGTGATCGCACTGGCGGCCCTGTGCGTCGCCGTCGGGCTGGCGATCTTTCGGTACGGGGTTACGCCCGACACCGGGCAGGTTTAATAGCCGAATGCCCGAGGGGACCCCCCGTCGCGCGGCGAGTCACGTCGTACGCATGCTCGCCATCGCGGCGTTCATCGTGGCCGGGGCGGTAGGCGTCGGTCTGTGCGTGTATTGGATCAACGACGCCAGCCAATCCGAGCAGGTCGGCGTCGGCAATTCCGACTCGGCCGACCGGGTGTCGGTGATCACGACGGTGGAGAAGGTCGATCCGGCGCAGTACACCGCAACTGTGCGGGTCTGGACGGTTCCCAGGGGCCGGTTCACCTCCGACAGTGGCGAGACCGCAAACCGCGACATCACGTTGCTGTCGAGCGGGCTGGGTGGGGGCAGCCTGCCGATCGACAGCGGACGTCGCATTGCGGCACAGGCGATTCCGGTCGAGCTACACCATGGCGAGATCACGAACTACCCGTTCGATCGCTATTCCGCAGACCTATACTTCTCGGCGATCAGCGACGGGAGGCCCGTTCCGGTCGACGTGGTCGTGGAGAACAACGACGCGTTCTTCAACCTGCGTGCATCGGCGGATTCCGACGCCGTCGAACCGGGCCTGCACCTTCAGTTGAGCCGCTCGATCGGCACCTACATCATGTCGGCGCTGATGTTCCTGGTCATGTGGGCGCTGGCATTGTCGGTTGCGGCCGCCGCGGTGGTCATCGGGCGCAATCGCCTGGGGCTGCTGTGGCCGGCGATGGCATGGATGGCCGCAACACTGTTCGCGCTCGCCGCGTTCCGCGGGACGGCGCCAGGCAATCCCCCGATCGGATCGATTCTCGATTACACGTCGTTCCTGTGGGCCGAGGCGATCGTGGTGTGCTCCCTCACCTACGTCGTGGTACGCGGTGTGCTGCAAGAGTGGCGGAAGCCGGAATAGACGACGAATACGCCTGCAGCACAGGCTGATCCGCTACGGGGTGGGCGCAGCAGCCGGCGCCGGGGCAGCCGGCGCCGGGGCAGCCGGGTCCAGGTACCACGGCGGAACGGGGCCGTTGATCGAGTAGTAGCCGGGCGGCAGCGCCGGCCGCGGCCCGCTGTCTCCCCCGCTGGACGTCGCCGGGGTTTCCGATCCAGGCGCGTTGGTCGAGACGTACCCGGGCGGCAGTTTCGGTGCGGGGCCCGCTCCGGGCGGTGGGGCCGGCGCGCCAAGACCGCCGATGTCCTCACCGGCATTGAGGAACGGGTTCTTGGCCTGATGCCAGATGTCGATCAGGGATCCGAGGATCCCTCCGCCGCCACTGCCGCCCGGCGGCGGGACGGTATCCGGAACCGACGGTGGGGGAACCGGGGCGTCGGCGGGCAGCACCACCGGCACCGTCGGATCGACGGGCGCGGCACCGGGAGCGGGAGGCGGCGGGACCGCGGGAGCGCCCGCCGCAGGCGGGAGGTCGACGGGCGCCGGCGCCGGGGCTGCGGGCACCGGCGGTTGGTGCGGAGTCATCGGATCGCTCGACACCGGAGGCGGCGGCGGGGCGTCCACCGGATACAGCGGCACCGGCACCGGTGTGGTCGGGTCGGCCGGGTCCGCGAATGCCGGCGCTGGACCGGCGAGCGCAGAACCGATGACCGCCGCACCTGCGAAGGCGACGATGAATGCGCGTTGCCCTTCGATGCGAGTGAGCGCCATGAATCCGCCGATCTGTGTCGTTTCCCCCGCCGGCGCGCAGCACCGGCGATCTATCCCTTCGACTGTCTCACACACGCAGCCCGGAGCCCGATTCGCCGGCTTCGCCCTCTGCGTTGTCCCGCCGGACAAATTCAGGAGTCAATTCTTTGCCCAATACCTCACTGCGCCGGCCTTTCCGCAGCTAGCCTGGCAATTTCCCAGACTGACTTCCTGAACTCACAAGGGGCACTATGGACGCCGAACTCACTCCCCGCCAGCGGGACACCTTGACCGCAATCGTCGACACCTTCGTGCCCTCGATCGATCGCGACGACGACCCAGACGGCTTCTTCGCCACCAAGGGCAGCGACGTCGGGGCCCACTTCGTCGTCGAGCAATACCTGACGCACAAGCTTCCAGCCGCCCAATTCGCCGGAATCACGGCGCTGCTCGATGCCGCCGCCGACGCCGGACTCACCGAGGCGCCGCAGGCCGGCCGGGAGGCGATCGTCGCCGCGATCGCCGGATCCTCCCCCGAAGCACACGGTGGCATCGCTGCTCTGCGGCAGCTGTCGATCATGTTCTCCTTCGGCCTTCCCGGCGCCGATGGCCGCAACCCGTTCTGGGCCGGCATGGGCTACCCCGGCCCGCTCGCATCCCCGCCGGCCACGCCGAAGACCCTGTCGACGATCACCCCGACCGACCGCGAGACCTTGGAGGCCGACGTCGTCGTGATCGGCTCGGGATGCGGCGGCGGCCTGGCCGCCGGCCTGCTTGCCCAGGCCGGCCGAAAGGTCATCGTCGTCGAAATGGGCAGCTACCTCAACGAGTCCGACTTCGTTCAGCTCGAACTCGCCGCCTACCAGTCGATGTTCCTGCGCGGCGGCTTCTTCAACTCCGCCGAGGGGATGCTCGCGATCGGCGCCGGATCGACCGTCGGCGGCGGCAGCACCGTCAACTGGTCCAACTCGATCGTGACCCCGCAACTGGTCCGCGAGTCCTGGGCCAAAGCGGGGCTGACCGATGTCGACGGACCGGAGTTCGACAACCATCTCGCCGCCGTGATGGACCGGATGAGCTGCAACGAGGACGTGTCCACCCAGAACGAGGTGCACCTCCGGATCGTCGACGCCGCAAAGAAACTCGGCTACTCCTATCGGGTCACTCCGTTGAACATCCACCCCGACCGCTACAACCCCGAGCTGGCGGGCTTCACCGGGATGGGCGATCAAACCGGCGGCAAGCAGGGCACCATGCTGACCTATCTGCAGGACGCCAGCGACGCCGGCGCGAAGCTCCTGCCCAACACCCGGGCGGACCGGATCCTCACCGAGGACGGCCGCGCGGCCGGCGTGGCGTGTACCTACACCGACCCGGCCACCGGGCAGACCGCAAAGGTGACCATCACGGCGCCGACGGTGGTGGTGGCCGCGGGAAGCCTGGAGACCCCCGCCGTGCTGCTGCGCTCCGGGATCGGCGGTCCGGCAGTGGGTAAGGGCCTGCACATGCACCCGGCCACCCTGGTCGCCGGTATCTACGACACCCCCCAGGAACAGTGGCGCGGACCCGGAATGGCCGGCGCCATGGATCAATTCGCGGAATCGAACGAGGGATTCGGCTACCTCATCGAAGGTGTGCAGCACCTGCCGGCGCTGTTCGCCAGCGTCGTGCCCTGGCACTCCGGCGAGCAGTACAAGGATCTGGCGAAAAAGTACCACTACCGGTCGGACTTCCTGGTGCTGCTCAAGGACCGCGGCAGCGGCAGCGTCACCATCGACGAGAACGGCGAAGCCGTGCACTGGTACCCGTTCGACGACGAACTGGACCGCCGCAACTTCAAGGACGCTCTCATCACCTGCATCCGGATGCATGACGCCGCCGGCGCCGAGGAGATCTTCGTTGCCTCCCAGCAGATTCCGGTCTGGAAGCGCGGCGACGACATCGAAGAGTTCATCGCCAAGGTCGACCAGATTCCGATCGGGCCCGGCGGCACCCCGGTGTTCTGCGCACACCAGATGTCCAGCGCGCGGTTGGGCAGCGACCCGACCACCTCGGTGGCCGATGCCAATGGTGAACTGCACGACACCCCGGGAGTCTGGATCGCCGACGCCAGCGGCATGCCGACCTGCTCGGGAGCGAACCCAATGCTCACGGTGATGGCCCTGGCGCACCGCAACATCACCAATCTGCTGGAGAAGCAGGGGGATCGGGCGGCCTCAACCGCTTAAGTCGGCGAATTCGCGTCGGTTTGGGAGACTCACCCCATGTTCGTCAGGATGCTCGTCGCGCCGCTGTCCTTCGCGACCACAGCCAGCGTCGGTGTGCTGGCCTCGATCGCGACCGTCGGCAGCGTCGCGGTCGCCGGTTCCATTGGCACCATCGGCAGCGTCGCGGTCGCCGGCTCGCTGGGCACCATGTCCAGCGTCGGGGTGGCGGGGTCGATGGCCACCTTCGGCAGCGCCGGTGTCGCGGGCAGTACGGGCACGGCACTGTCGGCTCTGATGGCCGGGTGCGCTGCCTGCGTCGGATGCTTCGCCTGCCGTCGCTGCAAGTCCTGCATCGTCTGTTCGAACTGCGAGGACTGCATCGGCTGCGTCGGCTGCCACAACTGTTCCGGTTTACAGAATGCGGTCGGGCTGCGCGACGTGCACCTACCGGTTGCCGCCTAATAGTGCCTCGCGGCGACGGAGAACACCCCACGCACCCGTCGACCACAGCGCCCAGCCGATGAGCACCGGCTGAAAGAACAGGCGCACGAGGCGCGCCCGATCGCTGTTGAGGCCGAAAGCGTCCCGGTGCCCCAGCCACTGGGCGATGTTGCCGGGGAAGATCGCGACGAAGAACGCGGCGAGCAGTAGACCCACGATGGCGCGCCGCCGGGTGACCAGGATCATCGACGCGCCGAGCGCGATTTCGACGGCACCCGAGGCCAGCACCGTGACATCCGTCGACACCGGCAGCCAGTCGGGCACCTGCGCCTGAAACTCTCTGCGGGCGAAGGTCAAATGACTGATCCCGGCGAAGGCCATGAACGACCCGAGCGCGATACGGCCGACCCGCTGGAGGGTCGTTTCCGGGTGTTCGACGGTGCGGTTGCTCATCAGGTGGTCCAGTGAACCACTCCCATCCACCGGTTGCCTAGCGGTGGGCCTTGATCCACGCCGAGTAGGACGTGATCGAGCCCGGACCGGGCCGGCGCAACCAGGGCCAGGGATGCAGGGCGACGATGTCGAGACGGGCCGATCGCGACCGCCAACCGGGAACGGGCGCGAAGGTGTTGGCCAGCCGCCTGCCCGCGAGCACCTCGACCGGGTCGCCACGCCACACTTGCACCTCCCGCCGGGTCGAGAGTTCGGCCAGCGTCTGTGCGAGAAACATCAAGCGGTTCAACGACAGATGCAGCCGGGCCAGCAGCGGTGCATCGAACACGAAGATCACCGGCAGGTGCGGATGCACCCGCGGCCGCAGGGACGCCGAGATCGCTGAGATTCTGCGCCACCCAGGCCAGAAGGTCCCCGTCATCGGGTGACGGATCGCTGAGACGCTGGACCGTCAACGGGACTCCTCTAGGCTGGCCCTGTGAGCCTAGGAGCGGTGTTGTGATTGGCGCGCGGGCACTCATCAGCACCATGGTCGACAACGGCGTACGCCTGTGTTTCGCCAATCCGGGAACCTCAGAGATGCACTTCGTCGCCGCTCTCGACACGGTTGCCGAGATGCGCGCTGTGCTAACGCTTTTCGAGGGCGTGGCCACCGGGGCTGCGGACGGCTACGCCAGGATGTCCGGTGATCCGGCGGCGGTGCTGCTGCATCTCGGACCGGGTCTGGGCAACGGCATGGCCAATCTGCACAACGCGCGCCGGGCCGGAGTGCCGATGCTGGTGGTGATCGGTGACCACGCCACCTATCACAAGAAGTACGACGCACCACTGGAGTCCGATATCGACTCCGTCGCCGGGACGGTGTCAGGTTGGCTGCGACGCAGTATGACCCCGGCCGACGTCGCCGACGACGCCGACGAGGCCATCGCCTTCGCCCGGGCCAACCAGCAGATCGCCACCCTGATCCTGCCTGCGGACGTGTCATGGTCACCGGGTGCCCGTGCCGCGGAACCCGTTGCACCTCAGGCACTTCCCTCTACCACGCAGAACACCGATATCGAGGCGGCGCTGGACTCCGGCGAGCCGAACGCGATCCTGCTCGGCGGCGATGCCACCCGCCGCCGCGGCCTGGACGCCGGCGCACGGCTCGCGCAGAAGTTCGGTGCGCGCCTGCTCTGCGAGACGTTCCCCACCCGGTTGGAGCGCGGGGCGGGGATTCCGGCTGCCGAACGGATCGCATACTTCGGTGAGGCGGCCGCGGCCCAACTGGCCGGCACCCGGCACCTCATCCTGGCCGGGGCGGCGGCGCCGGTGACATTCTTCGGTTATCCGGGCAAGCCGAGTGACCTCGTCCCCGAAGGCTGCACCGTGCACACCCTGGCCGGGCGGTCGGGTGCAGCCGATTCGCTGACCGCCTTGGCCGACCGGTTGGCACCCGAGGTCGTGGCACCCACCGCGCCGGCGACCCGACCCGAGCTGCCCTCCGGTGCCCTGACGGTGCAGACCTCTGCCGCAGTCATCGGCGCTCTGCTCCCCGAGCGGACCATCGTGGTCGACGAATCCAACACCTCCGGGTTCCTGCTGGCCGACGCCACAGCCGGCGCCCCGGCCCACGACTGGCTGACGCTGACCGGCGGCGCCATCGGTTACGGGCTGCCGGCAGCCGTCGGCGCAGCGCTGGCCGCGCCGGACCGCCCAGTCCTGTGCCTGGAATCCGACGGCTCGGCGATGTACACCATCACGGCGCTGTGGACCCACGCCCGCGAGCGCCTCGACATCACCACGGTGATCTACGCGAACCGGGCCTACGACATCTTGCGGATCGAGTTGCAGCGGGTGGGCGCTCAGTCCGCCGATCAGGCCCCCGGGCCGAAGGCCGAATCACTGCTCGATCTGACCAATCCCACGATGGATTTCGTCCGGATGGCCGAGGGCATGGGCGTACCGGCCCGCCGCGTCGAAACTTCCGAGGAACTGGCCGAGGCGCTGAAATGGGCATTCGCGGAACCCGGGCCGCATCTGGTCGAGGCGGTCATTCCGTCGCTCGCCGGCTGAAACCGACCACGAGCCGGTTCGCCCGCAAAAATCCCCGTGCCCGCGGTAGCGTGACGCGTCAGTCACGCCCAATTCACCGCCGCTGCGGCCTGCCGGATCGGAGTGCACCATGACCACCGTCAGTACTTCCCATCGCGGAATGCGCACACTGGCACGCCTGATGGCGGCGGCGATCATCGTCGCGGCGCCGGGTTGCTCGACCAAGGCCGCGGACACGAATTCCGCTGGCGGGACGACCAGCCCCGAGGTTGCGACCAGCGCCGCGGATCCGACGGGCGTCTTGGGCGGCGCACTGCCACAGGGTGATCAGTCGCCATACCCCCCGAGCGACTGCGGCTCCAAGAATGACGACGATTCGCTGTGGAAAGACGTCGACGGCGTGAACCCGAAGCAGAAGGGCCCCAACATCGAGGTCGTTGAGGAGGGCAACTTGGGTTACGCCCTGCACGACGGAAACAGGAGGGGCGAGAGCCACAAGTACAACCTGCTGGTGATTCCCACCGCCCGGATCACCGGGATCGAGTGCGACCAGATCCTCAATCCCAACGACGTCCTCAATCTCTGGTCCGCGGCCTGGGGCAAGGTGAAGGAGCGATTCGGTAAGTCGCTGAAGCCCACCGAATGGATGCTCGGGATCAATTCGAAGTTCGGCCGGAGCCACAACCAACTGCACATCCATCTCACCGGCTTGGACAAGAACATCCGGACGCAACTGGACAGACTGACCAACGTGCCGACCGACCTCACGAAGTGGAACGACAGCCTGTACGTCCTCGGTGATCACGCCTACCGGATCGTCAAAGTGAAGTCGCTGGAGACCAATCCGTTCAACCTGCTCCAGGATCACGTTGCCCAGAAATTCAAAGACCGGTTCGACCAGTCTCTCGTCGTCGTCGCCGACGCCAAGGGCGACGGCCACTACCTGATCGCTACGCAGGGTAAGGCGAAGGTGGCCGGGCAACCTGCCCACGAGCCGGACTTGAAGATCAGAGAAGGCCCAAACACCTACTACGGTACCGAGGTGATCGACTCCTTGATGTACCTGGGCTGACCCGATCGGAGGAGTTCATCATGGCCCTATCAACGCTGTCACTCCGTGGAATACGGACGGGCTCATGGCTTTTCGCGGCACTGCTGCTCACGGCGGGATGCGCGACCAGTACCGCTGAGCCGACCACACCGAACCAGCCGTTCCTCGATGTCATCGCCGAACAGATCGGCCTGCCCCCGCAGGCGGTGACTGTGTCGGGGACCCACACCGCAAAGGGCTACGTCAGCGCGGCGGCCCAGACCACCAACGTCGCCGGGATGCAGGCTGACTGCGACAACATCAACCTGAACAAGAAGCTGGCCACCGATTTCCGAAGTGATGTCTTCGGGCCCGGAGTGAAGGGCTTCTTCTACAAGTGCGAGAAGGTCGCCCCCGACACCAACAAGTACTGGTTCACGATCGGCTCGGCCGACCGGGCCCAGATCGACAAGGTCTGCGATCCGGCGACCGCCTACCCGATCGTCTACGACCAGCAGCACGACACCTATTGGCTCGACGAGGCGTTCAGCTGCGGCGACAATTAAGGTGCACGCATGCCCGATCGCATCATCTTTGTGGACAGCCTCACCGCGGCCACACTGGCCGGGATACTGCCCGTCCTGCTGCTGACGCTCGCCGGCGAGCTGCGCCGGACCCGTTAGCTGCGCGACAAGCCGCGATTGCTGGCGTTGTTCTTCTTCGTGTTCGGCGCGGTCGAGACGGCGCTGGTGTTCTCCATCGACGGTGCCTTCTACCCGTTCCAGTGGTTCGACAGCCTCGTGGGGATCATCATCTTCGGGTTGCTGGGGCTGCTCCTCAAGCTTTCCCTTGAGGACGCCCGCGAAGAAGACGACAGACACGGCCTCTGACCCCCGGATAACCTGAACCGTCAGAGAACCGCGGGAGGCCGGGACAACCGGTCTGAGAGGGTGGCATACCGCGCCGCCGACCGCACGACCGTCCGGGTAATGCCGGACAGGGAGCGCTTATGTCTGTTCTGTTCACGCTGTGGGGCTACGACGTCACCGCCATCGAATTCGCCTCGGTCATCACGGCGTTCGTCGCCATCGCACTGAGCATCCGGGGCACGCGGTGGACCTGGCCGTTCTACCTCGTGTCCAGCCTGCTGTACGGCTGGTTGTTCGTGGAGTTCCATCTGTTCGCCTCGGCGGCCATGCAGCTGATCTTCATGGCGGCCGCGATCTGGGGCTGGTTCTCCTGGGGGGAGGAGGGTGCCCGAACACCCGGCCGGCTCACCGCGACCATGCGGCTGCGCGGCGGCATCGGTGTGCTCGCGCTGTGGGCGCTGGCGGTTCCGCTGCTGCAGAGCATTGGTGGGGCGGCGAGCTGGGGCGACGCCTTCATGCTGGTGGGATCGCTGGCCAGCCAGGTGCTGATGGTGTTGCAGAAGACCGAGACCTGGCCGGTGTGGATCGCCGTCGACACCGTCGGCGCGGTGCTCTACGCCAGCCAGGGCCTGTACTTCACGTCGCTGTTCTATGCGGTGCTGATCCTCATGGCCATCGCCGGCTGGCGAGCGTGGTCCGAGCGCGGCGCGGCACCAACCCCAGCGACAGCCACGGCGGCCCGTGCCTGAAGCCGCTGGGGCCAGGCTGGTTTCGGTGGTGGGCGGGGAGTCCACCGGCAAGTCGACGCTCGCTGCGGCCCTCGGGCAGCGGCTGCCAGGGCTGGTTGTCCCGGAGCACTTGCGAACGTGGGTCGATCAGCAGGGGCGGATTCCGCTTGCCGCCGAACAAGCCGCCGTCATGGCCGCCCACCGCGGCGCGGAGCAGGCGGCCCTGCTGCGAGCCGACCGCGCGGGCCTGCAGTGGGTGGTCTCCGACAGCGGCCCGTTGATGACTGCCGTCTACAGCATCCAGTATTACGACGACTCCTCACTGCTGGCCCAGGCCGTTGAGTGGGCGGCGGGCAGCGCCCGGGTGATCTGGTGCCAGGACGACTTTCCCTGGCAGCCCGACCCTCAGCGGGACGGCGTCGAAGCGCGCGCCACATCGCAGGAAATCCTCGCCGCTGTCTTCGCCGAGCACCCCGAACTGCCGATGCTGTCGGCGGCGGGCCCGTTCGACGAACGCATGACCGCGGTACTCAACGCACTCGCCTCCTAGGGTGGAGCGATGCGAGCTCACGTGCGGTCGACAGTGAGAGGTTTCGGCCGGCGCTGCGCGGCAGCAGCCGTCGCGCTCGGCGTCGTCGTCACCGTGTCGTGCGGACGGACGGCGCACCCGCCGGCGGTGAGCACCCCCGCAGCAGCGCCCACCAGTACGGCGCGGCCCACTCCGACCGTCTTACCGGAACCCGTTGTCCCCGTGGGGGATTTCAGCGGTGTCGCCCAACTGGTCAACGACGCCGTCGCCGTTCCCCGGCTGCCCGGCGCAGTGGTCCAAATCGGGCACGGCGGACACGTCGTGTTCCGGCAGGCGTTCGGATCACGCAAGCTGCCCGGCGAACCCGGATTGGACGGCGCACCAGCCCCCGCTGAATCGATGACCGAGGACACCCTCTTCGATCTGGCGTCGTTGACCAAGATCCTGGTGACGACGACCGCCCTGTTGCAGCTCTACGAGCACGGCAAGGTCGACGTCGACGATCCGCTGGAGAAGTACCTGCCCGAATTCAATCCGGCGCACGACCCTCGGCGATCCGAGGTCACACTGCGCATGGTGCTGACCCACACCTCCGGCATCGCAGGCGATTTGAGCCATGACGGGCCGTGGGGTCTGACGGCGGCGGACAAGGCGGACGGCATCCGCCGCGCGCTCAACGCGCGGGTGGAGTTCCCCCCGGGTGAGATCTTCCATTACTCCGACATCGGGTTCATCCTGCTCGGCACGATCATCGAGAGGATCACCGGCGAGACGTTGGACGTCTACGCCCTCGACCACATCTTCACCCCGCTGGGCATGACCGACACCCGGTATCTTCCTGGCGCCAAAGCCTGCGGCCCACACCGGATCGTCGGCAACGCCATCGCTGTCGACCCGCAGGCAGCGACCGTCACCGACTGCCCTGAAGGGACTTGGAGCATCGACCTGCTGCGCCGCGTCGCCCCGACCGCACGCGACGAGGACACTCCGGGTATCAATCCGGATATCGACCGGCCGCTACGGGGTACCGTCCACGACCCCACGGCACGTCGGATGGGCGGGGTCACCGGCAGCGCCGGGGTGTTCTCGACCGTGCACGACATCGGCCGCTACGCCCAGGCCCTCCTCGACCGGCTTGCCGGACGGCCGAGCGCATTCCCGCTGAAGCAGTCGACCTTGCAGATGATGACGACACCGCAGCAGCCCGGACACAATGCCGAGCAGATCGCGGCGGCCAACATCGCCACCCGCAATGCCATCGCTACCCGGCCCGACCCGTCAGATCCCCTGCTCGCCCCCGACTATCCGGCCATCGCGGGTCAGGACCTTCGGGGCTTCGGGTGGGATATCGACACGGCGCATTCCCGGCCGCGTGGCATGGTCTTCCCGATCGGCAGCTTCGGCCATACCGGGTTCACCGGGGTGACAGTGTGGATCGACCCGGGGTCGGACACCTATGTTGTGGTGCTGGGCAACGTGATCCATCAGCGTGGTGGTCCGCCGATCGTGAAGCTGAGTGGTGACATCGCGACCACCGCAGCCTGGGCACTGCACCTCTACGGCAGCTAAAGTTTCTCCTCATGCGCGAAGTTGGCCGGCGGGCAATGCTTGTGGGTGCGGCGTTGACCGGGCTTGCCGGTTCATCGATCATCGGGGCCGCCCGAGGGGGCGGTGCGCCCACCCCGGATGACGATGTCGACCTCGCTCTACTTCGGCGGACCTTCGCGCTGGCCAGCGAGGCCCGGCAGATGGGCGGGGCACCGTACGGCGCGCTAGTCGCTGATGGCGGCGGGAATATCGTTGTAGAGCAACGCAATACGTCCGGGGTGACAGGTGGCGATCCCACCCGGCACGCGGAGTTGGTGGCTGTGGCATCCGCATGGAAGGCGCTCAACTACGACGGCATGGGCGCAGGGACTCTCTACGCGAGCACCGAACCGTGCACCATGTGCGCCGGGGCCGCGTACTGGACCGGCATCGGGCGAGTTGTCTACGGGATGTCGAACCGCCGGCTGTTCGAATTCACCGGCGACAACCCGCAGCAGAGTTCGTTCGCCCTGCCCTGTCGCGACGTCTTACTACACGGTCAGCGCCCTGTCACGGTGGTGGGTCCGCTCCTCGAAGACGAAGCGGCGCAGGCACACTCCGGCTACTGGCACTGACCTCGGCGCGGTCCGCATCGAGCCGGGCCTACCGTCCGCCGCGATTGCAGTTCGGGTTCGCCGGCTTCGCCGGCCAGGTGCACACGTCGATGTACGTGGTTGTCTTGTAGCCACCGCCGTCGAAGACACCGTAGGCGTCGCCGTGAGTTCCGGTGTAGGTGGCGCCGCCGCCGCCACCGTTTCCGGAGGACAGGATGGTCGTCATCGCCCAGCCCTTTCCTTCCAGCGCAGACTTGAAAGCGGCCATCACGTCGTTCGGCGCCCCGTTGACCTCGAAGTAGAGGTGCGTGCCGCCGTCGGCGATGCCATCGGGGCCCTTGGTCACCGTGGCATTCGCGGGGGTGGGCACCAGCGCCTTGAGATCGGTCGACGCCGACACCGACGCCGACACCGACGCCGCGTCCGTCTGTCCGGCCCGGCTTTTCGTGTCGGCGACCGGGGCATCGGCAGGCTTGGCGCACCCGGCGCCGATCAAGCTCAGGGCCAGTGTCGTCAACGCCGCGGCACGGCAACGTCCAACGGTGGTCATCGGGATCCTTTCGCGGTTGGGTTATCGGCCGGGCTATTGCCGATCACGGACAGCGTGTCATCGTCGACGTCTTGTCTCCGTTGGTGGATTGCATGGTCTTGTCATCGATGACTGTGACGTTGACCTTGAATTCCGGATCGTCGGGAAAGCTGATGACACCGTTGCTGTACGTCCACCCGCCGAAGGGTCCATCGCTGGTGCCGTCCGGCCGCAGGTCGATGGCCAGTGTGCAGTCGCCATCGGTGCCCCACTTTCCGACGACGAACTCCCTGCTCGGCTTGTCCCCCTTGGCCGGAACGTCGACGGGCGACGCTGACGTCGCCGCGGAGGTGGCCGGCGCAGCGGAGGTGGCCGGCGCCGCGGAGGTGGCGGGCGCCGCGGAGGTCGCCGACGAGACCGACGTAGCAGACGTCGTCTCAGCGGCCGGATGGGACGGGCCGCTACACGCGGACAGGACCAGTACGGCGGCGATCCCGCCAGTCAGGGTTCGGATCGGCACGTGCGGCTCCTTCTCGCCAACCTGCGCTGCAGTCCGTCGGGAATACTGACGCAGGCGCAGGCTTCACAGTATGAACCCTCTTGCCGGCCGCGTGCGATAGGAACAACTCATCTCGACCTCGCCGATTCGGAGTACGTGTGACAAGCGTGATCGACCACCCACCGATGCTGTTGGCCACCGCAGTGGTCACGCTGTGCGGAGCTGCGTTTCTCGGCGATCTGCTGCGTCGCAGGGTCCGCCCGGTCCAGAGCGACGAACGGGCCGACCTCGACATCGTCCTGACGGCGACGCTCACCCTGCTGGGCCTGCTGCTCGGCTTCACCTTCTCCATGGCGGTGAGCCGCTACGACCAGCGCAAGAATCACGAGGCGGCGGAGACCAACGCCATCGCGACCGAATACCGGCGGGCGGACCTGATCCCGGGTCCCGGGCGCACCCAGGTGCGTGAGTTGCTCACGAGGTACACCGACGAGCGGATCCGCTACTACCGCAACGGTGAGATCGGAACCGGGGTGGTCGATCAGGAACTTCGTGCCCTGCAAGGCTCCCTGTGGTCCGCGGCGGCGGCGGCGGGCAACGCGCAGCGCGACCCGGTGGCGGCGCTCGTCGTCTCGGGGATGGGCGACGTGTTCATCTCCCGCGGCACCACCCGGGCAGCCTGGCTCAACCGCATCCCAACCGGGGCGTGGGTGCTGCTGGCGGCCACCGCCCTGGTAGTGAACCTCCTGCTGGGTTATCGCGAGCGGCGGACGGACGCCGTGGTGCTGACGGTCCTGCCGCTGGTGGTGTCGATCGCGCTCTTCCTGATCGCCGACATCGACAGTCCGCGCGAAGGCCTGATCCGCGTCGCGCCGATCAACCTGGTGCAGTTGTCCGACTCCATGCACGCCGACCGGTGAGGCCGCGTATTCGACTGCGGCTCAAACCATCTCGGCGTGCGTCGCAGCCGGCTCGACGCTCGATCCCCGCTCGCCGGCCGTGATGAAGTCATCGATCAGTTCGGCGACTTCGAAGGGCCGCTCGGCGTGCGGGAAGTGCCCGACACCGGGAAGCACCTCCAGCCGCACATCCGGGCGGACCTCGCGGGCGGCGAAGGCGTGTTGGACCGGGATCATGTTGTCCCGCTCACCCCAGATCGCCATCACCGGGAAGTCGGTTCTGCTGGTGAGCTTGCTGAGAGCGCTGACGGCCTGGCCGCGGTGGTCGACGACCGAGCGCAGCGTGCGCAGGAATGCCTGCCGGGTCGGGCCGTCCGACAATGAACTGTAGTGGCGCCACATCTCCTCGCCGCGTGGGGATTCCACGCCGATCTTGCGCAGCCACGACCAGACCCGATCACCGGGGGACAACAGTCGCCGGGCCGCGATCACCGGCAGGACCAGTTCAGCGCCGGGCAGCGAGGCCAGGCGCAGTGTCATACCGACCTCCGGACCGAGCCCTCCGCTGCCGATCAGCACCAGGCGTTCGACGTAGCCGGGATGCTGGTAGACAAACTGCATCGCGACGCCGCCGCCGAGCGAGTGCCCGACGATCGTCGCCTTGGTGATCCCGAGTTCGTCGAGGATGTCGCGTACGAGGGCCGACAGCGCGCCCAGCGAATAGTCGCTGCGCGGTTTGGTGGAGTCGCCGTGCCCCAGTAGATCCGGCGCCACCACCCGGTACCTGCGTGACAGGGGCCGGATCAGCGAGCGCCAGGTCTGCGAACTGCCGGCGATGCCATGCAGCAGCAGGACCACCTCACCGCTGCCCTCGTCGAGGTAGGCCACCCGTTCGCCGTGCAGGTCGAGGTATTTCATCTCGGTCATGGAATTGATCTCTCCGCCGCGACCGGCCCCCGTCGGGAACCGTCAGCGGACTTGTTATGAGTGAACGTGTGTTCACCATCATAATCGTTGAGACCAATTGTCAAGGGGATTCATCCGCGAGTGGCCAGCCTCACAACAGTGAATGTTTGTCCACTGGCCAGGGTGCCGGCGGTGCAGGCTCCTCGACGGGCAGGTGGCCGGTCGCAGCGAAGATGATCCGCCGGGCCACGTCGACGGCGTGGTCGGCGAAGCGTTCGTAGTAGCGGCTCAGCAGCGTCACATCCACCGCGGCCGTCGTCCCGTGCTTCCACTCGCGGTTCGACAGGACGGTGAACAAGTGCCGGTGCAGATCGTCCATCGCGTCATCGGCATCCCGGATGTACCGGGCCCGGCCGAGGTCCCGCGACTGGATCACCTGCCGCGCGTTGTCGGCCACATCGACGGCGACACCGCCCATTTCGGCGAAGTACCCGCTCACTTCCTCAGGCACGGCGCATCGGGGATGGCGGCGCCGGGCGATCTTGGCCACATGCAGCGCGAGTGCGCCCATCCGGTCGAGGTCGGCGACGATCTGGATGGAGGCGACGACGGTCCTGAGGTTGCGCCCGATCGGCGCCTGAAGCGCCAGCAGGGCCAGACCGGACTCCTCAGCGTTGGCCGCGGCGTAGGTCATGGCCTCGGTGCTGCCGATGACGTCTTCGGCGAGGCACAGATCGGCCCGCAGCAGGGACTGTGTCGCGCTTTGCATGGCGACACCCGCCGCATGGCACATGTCCACCAGTTGATCGGTGAGAGCCTGAGCGCCGTAGGCGTACCGCATCGGGCCAACGTAGGAGCGCGCGTGCGACGCGGCTACTCACGGCGCGTGAATTCGGGATGAACCTCTTGGAGCGGGAAGTAAGTCCGCGGTTTCCCAACAATTCCCCCGACGTTCGGTTTCGCGGCGGCATTCGTGCGCGCAAGCCGGGTATAAATGCACCTCGATCATGAGCTATTCATTGCGCCGTTACGCGTCGGGCCAGGCTGAGATGCTGGCCCGATTCGTCGTGCCGATCGCCAGTCGCACTTATGCGAAGTGGGTCGACCACGATTCGGCCGCGCTGTGGGCCGGCGCCGAGCACGGGGCACCGGCCTGGGCTGAGCGCCTCGACGACGTGGCGACGCACGTCCTGGTTTACGAGCGGCCCGAGGGGTCGATCGCGGCGTGTGCCTTCGTCAGAATCAGGGCGGACACGGCGTACCTCGGCGGGCTTTACGTTGAGGACGTCGGACGCGGCCTCGGCCGGCTGCTGCTCGATGAGCGGCTGCGGATCGGCCGCGAATCCGGCGCGCTGACCGCCGTGATGCTGATCCGGGAGACCAACACACCGGCCCGCGTCCTCGCGCAGAAGGCCGGATTCGAGGCGATCGCCCAGGATCCCTGCGGACGGCTGTCCGCGGTGCCCCGGCTGGTCTACACCAAACGACTCACTGCCGCGGTGCCGGTCCCGGCTTAGCCTCTGACGGCTGTCGCATTCCTCACCGCGGCTCCTCCGTCGCCGTGTGATCCTCATGCGAGGTGGCATAGGCGTCGAGCCTGCGGCGCAATTCCGATACCTCCGCGGCATCGATCCCGACGGACTCGAGACGCTCGTCCATGTCGGGATTCGTGTACTGCATGGCCGACGGATGAGTCATTCGCGCTGAGCTGTGGAACGCGGTGGCGCCGGTGAACCGGGCCAGTTCAACGATGTTGGCGGCCCTCACCCCTGCGCCCGGCATGATGGTGATCCGCGCTCCGGCCGCTTCGACAAGGTTGCGCAGCATCGTCTTTCCGAGATCGACGTTCGGGCGCAGGCCGCTGGTCAGGATTCGCTTGCAGCCCAGGCTGATGATCGTTTCGAGTTCGGCGAGGGGATCCTTCACCCGGTCGAAGGCGCGGTGGAACGTCACCTGCATCGAACCCGCACGCCGAATCAACGCCGCGCACCGCTCGGCATCGACGCGGCCGTCGGCCAGCAGCATCCCGATGACGACGCCGTCGCAACCGAGTTCGCCGCATCGTTCGACATCGATGAGCATCGACTCGAATTCCGGCCCCGTGTAGAGGAAATCCCCGCCGCGCGGACGAATCATCGGGAACAGCTGAATCGATGTCCTTCTGCGCGCCGCGGAAATCACTCCGATCGACGGCGTGGTGCCACCATCGTGGGGATTGGCGCACAATTCGATTCGGTCGGCGCCGCACGCCTGCGCGATCACGCACGACTCCAGATCGAACCCGATGACCTCCAATTCCATCCCGTGATTATGGTTCGGATGGGCCGCTGCCGTGATGGAGTGAAGATTATGAGCAAGACGTTGATCTTCGGTCATCGCAATCCCGACACCGATTCGATCTGCTCGGCTTTGGCCTATGCGGACCTGAAGCGAAAGATCGGCGCCGATGCCGAGGCGGTCCGACTCGGCCCGGTGAGCACCGAGACGCAGTTCGCGCTCGACGCCTTCGAGACGGCCCCGCCGCGTTTGGTCGAGTCGGTGGCCGGGGAGGCTACCGAGGTGATCCTGGTGGACCACAACGAGCGGCAGCAGAGCGCCGCCGACATCGGCGAGGTGACGATCGCCGAAGTCATCGACCATCACCGGATCGCGAACTTCGAGACCGCGGCGCCGTTGTATTACCGCGCCGAACCGGTCGGCGCCACCGCCACGATCGTTTTCAAGATGTACAAGGAAAAGGGCGTCGAGATCAGTCCGTCGATTGCCGGGTTGCTGCTGTCGGCCGTCATCGCCGACACCCTGCTGCTGAAATCGCCCACCTGCACAACGGAGGACGTCGCGGCCGCTCAGGAACTCGCCGAAGTGGCGGGAGTCGATATGCAGGCGTACGGCCTCGACATGCTCAAGGCCGGAGCCAGCGTTGCCGACAAGCCGATCGAACAACTCATTGCCATGGACGCCAAGGAATTCTCCATGAGCGGGGCCAAGGTTCAGATCGCCCAGATCAACGTCGTCGACGTCGACGACGTGCTGTCCCGCCAAGCCGAGTTGGAGCCCGCCCTGCAGAGCATCGTGACCGAGAAGGGCCTCGATCTGTTGCTCTTCCTCGTCACCGATGTCCTCAACGGCGACTCGGTCGGTGTGACGCTCGGGCCCCGCGCCGACGTGGTGGAGTCCGCCTACGGCGTCACCCTGGTGGACAATCGCGCACACCTGAAGGGCGTCGTGTCTCGCAAGGCACAGATCGTTCCGGTGCTGACCGAGACATTCGCCGCGAGTTGAACCCTCGCCCTAGAGGCCATGGGGGTCGATCACTTTCGGATGTGTCGTCGGCAGCGAGATCCGCATGTCGGAGACGTGCATCGTGCCCAGCGCCGGCGCCAGGAAAACGGTGGGTGCGCTGTGTCCGGTGGTGAGCCCGGTGGCCGGCATGAAATGCACGTTGATCACCATCAGCGGCCCGACAATGGGGATCTCCTGCAGCCGCAGTGCGGTCACCGGCGGAGTCTGGGGAATCGCGACGACGTCGGGCGTGGCCTGCACAGCAGGGGGCGCCGGCACCTCAGGTCGGCGCGCGTCTCGGACGGTTCAGACGTGACGGCGGGCGTCAGCATCGGGCTGTACCGCTGCGGCTCAACCGAACTCGGCTCAGGCCGGGATCCGCGAAACGCTGAAGGCGGCGCACCCGACGTCGTGGGCCGCCGGGCCGGCACCGCCGGAGCGCGGACATCGTTGCCCCCCGTTGAGGTCTCGGCGCGACACCATCCCCCATGGCGGTCATCCCTTCCCCCTTCTGACGGACGCGTAAGCCGGAATCGGGTCGATCCGCTCGGGCCGGAAGGCCCCAAACCGCTCCGCCTATCTAGGCTGCACCCCATGCCCCGTATCACCATTGGTTTCTCCCTCGCCTACATCGCCATCGGCCTGGCCGGCTTCTTCCTGACCGGCGCGGTCCACAAGACCGCGCTGATCCCGGCCGTGATCGGCGCGATCCTTCTGGTGCTCGGCCTGCTTGCCGGCAAGGAGAACCTGCGCATGCACGTGATGCATGCGGCGCTGCTGGTCGGTCTGCTGGCCTTCCTCGGTACCGCGCGCGGACTGGCAAGACTGCCCGCAGCGTTCGCCGGCACCGCCGAACGGCCCGGCGCCGTGTACGCCCAGGCCGCCACGGCGATCCTGTCGCTGGTCTACCTGGCCTTCGGGGTCCGCTCGTTCATCGCCGCCCGACGAGCCCGGTCCGCCTGAGACTGGCGGAGTCGACCGGCTGATGTCCGTCGCCGATGCCGGGTACCGGCCCGGTACCGCCTTCGCCAACGCCGTCGACAGCGTCCGCCGGGGAGATCAGGACCTCGACGCCGCGGTGGCTCAACTGGTCGGTCAGTTGAGCGACCCCGAACTGCTCTGGCTTCTCGACGGCGACCTGACGATCCTGCGCGGGGTGCGGGAAATGTCGCAGGGGTACAACAAGGTCCCGTTCCCGGCCGGCCGGATCGACCGGCATGGAATTCCCGGCATCATGTTCACCGACGGACCGCGCGGGGTGGCGGTGGGAGCGTCGACGGCGTTTCCGGTGGCGATCGGCCGCGCGGCAACGTGGGACCCCGGCTTCGAGCGCAGCGTCGCCGACGTCATCGGGGCAGAGGCCCGCGCGCAGGGCGCCAACCTGTGGGCAGGCATCTGCATCAACCTCGCCTACGCGCCCGGTTGGGGACGGGCCCAGGAGTCCTACGGCGACGACCCCCTGCTGCTCGGGGCGATGGGCGCGGCGGCGGTCGACGGCGTCAATCCGTGGCTGATGTCGTGTGTGAAGCACTTCGCCCTGAACTCCATGGAAGAGGCCAGATTCCGGGTCGACGTCCGGGTCGCCGAGGACGTGTTGCGCGAGGTGTACCTGCCGCACTTCCGCACCGTGGTCGAAGCCGGCGTGGACAGCGTGATGAGCGCCTACAACTCGGTCAACGGCAGTTGGGCCGGCGAGAACCGGCATCTGCTCACCGACATCCTGCGCGGGGACTGGGGCTTCCGCGGATTCGTGATGACCGATTTCATCTGGGGCCTTCGCGATCCGGTCGGCTCGGTGGCCGCCGGGCAGGATCTCGAGATGCCATTCCGTCAGCAGCGCGCGACCACCCTGGCCAGGGCACTGGCTGACGGCCGGCTGAAGCGCCACGACGTGGAGCGCGCTGCAGGAGCGCAACTTTGCGCCCAGATCCGGTATGCGCTGCGGGTCCGCCCCGCACCGGATTCCGGTGTGGTCGCGTCAGCGGCGCACCGGCGCCTGGCCCGGGACGCGGCCAGTCGCGGAGCGGTACTGCTGCGGAATCAGGAGGTCGGCGGATGGCCGGCACTGCCCTTGACTGAGACGGACGTGTCGCGGGTCGCCTTGCTGGGCCCGCTGGCCGACCAGCGCAACCAGGGTGACGTCGGGTCGTCGATGGTCAAGCCGCCGTACTCGGTCACCATCTTCGATGGACTGCGGGAACGATTGGGCAAGAAGCTCATTTACGTTGGCGGAACCGATCCGGCGGCGGCCGCAGCGGCGGCGCGCGGTGCGGATGCGGCGGTCGTCGTGGTCGGGTTGTCCTCGGTGGACGAGGGCGAGTCGATGATCGGCGTGGACACCGCGGCGACCCAGTTGCTCGGTGGCATCGCCCGGTTCCGGGCGGTGGCCGCGATTCTGGTCAAGGTGGCGGCAAGGGTGGCTAAGCAGAAGAACTTCGGCGGTGACCGTCGCGATCTGCGTCTGCACCCGGAGGATGTGGCGCTCATCCAGGCAGTGGCGCAGGTCAATGCGCGCACGATCGTCGTGGTGATCGGCGGCGGGACGATCGTGCTCGATCCCTGGGACGGCGACGTCGCCGCGGTGCTGCTGGCCTGGTACCCGGGCATGGAGGGCGGTCACGGGGTTGCTGACGTCCTGCTCGGCGATGCTGAACCCGCCGGTCGGCTACCGATGGCGATTCCGCGTCGACAGAGCGACCTTCCGCAGGTGGACTGGGACGCCAGCACCGTCACCTACGACCGATGGTGGGGTCAGCGAAAGCTCGACCGCGACGGAGTCCCGGCCGCCTATCCGCTCGGATTCGGTTTGGGTTACACCACTTTCAGCATTGCCGAACTCGACGTCGGAGGACTCGACGGCGAGCGGTTCGACGCCGCGGTCACCGTCACCAACACCGGTTCCAGGGCCGGGCGTCACGTCGTCCAGATCTACGCGATGCGGCCCGCCGATACCGGGCGTCCGGTGCACCATCTCGTAGGCTTCCGTTCGGTGCACCTCGACCCTGGCACCAGCGAACGGGTGCGCGTTGAATGCTCCACCCGTCCTGTCCAGTGTTGGGCCACCGACGAATTCGTGCTGGATCCCGGAACCATCACCATCCGGGCGGCGTCCCATGCGGGGGATCCGGCCGCACTCAACGCCGTGTTGGTAGTCCCGTAAATCACCCCTTCGGCGAAACCGACGACAGGTCCACCGTCGAACTATCGGTCGCCGCTGGCGCTGTGGGGCGCGTCCCCCAACCGGCGGACACCCATCTCATCCCAGGCTGCCGCCATCCGGTGGACTGCCCGCTCGTCGGCGAGCGGCGAGAGTTGTCGATAGAACAACCTCGAAGAAGGCTCCGCGACAATGAGATTCACCACTCGCGCACGATGGTCTGATATCCAGCGCCACCCGGACGCCGACCCGCCGATCGATCCGAAGAACTACCGCGGACGGAAGGCATCCCGGCGGTTCTCGTCCGTGTATCCCGTCCACCTCGGCGGGTGAGATCCGTGATAGAAGAGAACCGTGGCAGCGGCAGCGACACCGGCGATCGGTGTGCTGTTGCGTGAAGCGGTACCGCATGACGTGGTCCGGTACGAGCATGACCCCCGGGTGAACTCCTTCGGGGAAGAGGCCGTCGAGGAACTCGCGACCCGATGCGACGTGGCTGCGGAGCAGGTCCTCAAGACGCTGGTCCGGCCTCGCCGTCGCAGTCCTTCCGGTTCCGTGGAAGCTCTCGCTGAAGTCCGCAGCCGCGGCCCTGGGATGGCCGAAGGCGGGCATGGCCGAACCCGCTGAAGCGCAGCGCTCAACCGGTTACATCGTTGGCGGCATCTCCCCCCTGGGACAACGAAAGAAGCTGCCAACGGTGGTGGACAGTTCGGTCGTCGGCTTCGACAGAGTCCTGTTCAGCGCGGGTAAGCGCGGCTGGGACGTCGCCGTGCCACCCCAGGATCTGATTCGGCTGACCGACGCGGTCGTCGCGGACCTCCGCCTGGGGTAGCGGCTCGCAGTCGTCCCGGTTTCAGTCGACCGTGACGTGAACGTGGTTGAAGTGACTGGGAACTCGCCACATGGTGTAACGGACGTTGAATCGCCCGGACTGGCGTTGGACGTCGGCGTTGATCGCGTCACCCAGAGCCATGTCGGAGCCGATCATGATGTCGATCGCATGCCCGCTGGGGTGGTCGGGAATCGGGTCGGCCCGTACACCACCGATGGACTGGACCCCGGGATAGGTGGCGATGATGTACGCCGCGAGGGCTCTGGCATCAGGCACCAGGCCGCCCATCCCGACTGTGGGGATCGCCGCTCCCGGTCCGAGCAAGGCCTGCTGGGCGGGGGGCAGCATGCCGTACTGCAGCTTGACCTGGGCGACCTGAGTCTGCAGCGCGGACTCCTTCTTCTGCAGGTCGGCGCGCAGAGCGGCGGCGGCTTCGGCGGCGGCCTTCGCGTCGGCGGCCGACTTCGCCGAGGCCGCCTCGACGGCCTGGGCCTCCTGAGCGGCGTGACGGAAACTCAGTAGCTGCTCGGACATCTGGGTGGCCATCACCCGCTGGATCGAGAGGCGGTCGATGAAGCTCTGCGGCGAGGCCGCGGTCAGCAGCGCGTTCGCGCCGTCGGCGCGCCCGCCCATGTAGAAAGCGGCGGCCAGCTTGTCGACGGCGCCCTGGCGCGGCGCGAGCTGCGCCTTGGCCGCGTCGAGTGCCGCTAGGTCGTCGGCGTGCTTCTTCTCCGCCTCGCTCTGCTGCTGCAGCTTCTTGTCCAAATCCAACTGGGCCGATTGCACGGTCTGGATCATTTGTTCGGCCTGCCGCGTCAGCTCGTTGAGCTTGGCCACGCCGTCCTGACCGGGATCGGCATACGCGGCACCGCCCCAGACCGCACTGAGGGCTGTCAGCCCCGCCACCGCGCTGCAAAGCGACTTTTTGAGCGAATCCGCCGCCACCGGCGAGTGAAACTTCACGACTGTGCATCCTCTGACTGCGCCGGCGTCTGCTTCGCCGAACTGCCTGTCCACGGGCCTTTGGTCTTGCCAAAGGTTACGAAAGCGCCCGGGGCTTTGTCCAACCGTTCGAGGGTCGCTACAGGTCAGCGACCTTGCCGATTCGCTCTCGGACGACAAGCACCGGGCACTCGGCGTGATGGATCAGGTTCTGGCTGACCGAGCCGAGCAGCGCGTCGGCGACCCTGCCGCGGCCGTGGCTGCCGACCACCACCAGTTGGGCCTCCCGGGAGAGATCAATGAGCCCCTTGGCCGGGGTGACGTCCTGAAAAACCTTGTTGACGTGTGCGTTCGGGTACTTCGCGGCGAGTGGTTTGACTAACTCGTCCATCTGCCGGCGCTGCTGGGCTTCCAGCACCTCCAACAATTGCCAGTCCATGTTGCCCTGTCCGCCGAGATCGCCCATGCCGACCGCGGCGGTGATCTCCCACATGTGCGCCACCGTCAGATGTGCGCGCAACATCCGCGCGACGTCGAACGCCTCTTCGAGCGCGCCGCGGGACGCGTCGGACTCGTCGATGCCGACGACCACCGGTAGCGGCTTACCGGTGCGCTTGGCGACCGGGGGCCGCCAGACCACGACGGGACAGCTCACCCGATGCGCGACTTTCACCGCGTGCCCGCCCAGCGCGTGGTGCTCCGCCGCACCCTTGCCCACTACCAGCAGCCGTGCGGTGTCGGAAGCGTTCGCCAGCGTCGGCGCGACCGAACCCCGGACGGACTTCGTACGAACCACGAGATTCGGGTGCGTCGACTGGACGGCGTCGGCCGCCGCCGCTGCGAGCAGCGCGTCGCCATCGGTGCCCGGCTCCAGCCCCGATTGCTGGTCAGGGCCGGCGAAGTGCCAATCGAGCCACGGGATGACGTGCAGGAGCATCAGCGGGCACTGGTGCCTGGCCGCGTACTCGGCGCCCCACCGGGCAGCCCCGAGGGCAGTGTCCGATCCGTCGATGCCGACCACGACGGCGGGTTGATCTGCTCCGGAAGTCATACTGGCACCTTATTCGGCCGCAGCGCACGGTGGCGGTTGCTACACGAGCGAAAGTTGTGGCACCGGTAAGAAATTGCCTAAAATGCAAACCTTTATCCGACCGTGCCGGAAACGTAACTCTGATCGCCCAGTGTTACCAGAGTGAAATCGATTCGTTCCTCGGGCTCGATGCGGGCCGCACAATTATTGGCGGTCAGCGGCGTCGCCACTGCCCTACTGGGAGTTGCTCCGGCACAGGCAGATTCGGGTAATTCCAGCACGACGGCGAATGACGCCGGGGGCGATTCGATCAGCGCCACGATCGAGAAGTTCGGCCAGTCGATCTGCCCGAGTCTGGTCAAGCCGGGTTCGTCGCTGGCCAGCACGCTGTCTGAGTTGCAGGGCAACACCGGCTTGACGCCGACGCTGACGGGGATGGTCGCCGGCTTCGTCATTCAGACGCAATGCCCGGCGGTGATGACCCAGATCTCCAAGGGGGACCTGTCGGCACTGAATCTGAAGCTGCCCGGACCGGACACGTCTAGCAAGACCCCGCCCGGATTCGACCTGTCGGCGCTGCTGAAGCCGCCGGCCGCCAAGAACTGATCCGGGATTTGCCGAATCCGTTGCCGTCCAGATAGTTTCGCCAGTCAAGTTCTTGAACGCCGCCACCGCTGACAGTCAGCACCTGCCCGCTCACCCACCCCGCGGCCGGTGAGCAAAGGAACAGCGCGGCGTTCTCTGACCACGACACCGGCAAGATCGTCTGGGGCGCCCCGGGTAAGACCGCGGCCACCCTCGACGGGTTCTTCACCGCCGCCCGGCCCGAGGGCGCTGCGGCCTCGATCGAGGCCGTCTCGACGGACCTCGGGCCGGCGTTCGCGAAATCGGTTCGCACCCATGCCCCGCACGCGGTGATCTGCTTCGACCCGTTCCACGTCGTCAAACTGGCCACCGACGCCCTCGACGACGTCCGCCGCCAGGTATGGCAGTCCGCGCGCAAGCTGTCGAACAAGCAGATCGCCAAAACCTACAAAGGTGCCCGCTGGGCACTGCTGAAGAACCCCGATTCCCTCACCGAGACGCAGAAGGCCACCCTTGCCCAGCTCAAACGTGAAGGCGGAGCACTGGTTCGCGCCTACGAACTCAAGGAATCGTTACGCGCGGTGTTCGCCGGAGACCTCGACAACGACACCGTCGCCGACATGCTCGGGAAGTGGTGCTCCTGGGTCGCAACGTTGCCGGATACCGCAATTCATCAAGGTCGGCAACACCATCAAGAAGCACCTTGAGGGCATCCACGCCGTCGTCGAACGCGGCCTGGCCAACGGCCGCCATGAAGGCCTCAACAACAAAGTCCGACTGATCATCCGCAGGGCCTACGGATTCCACACCGCCGAACATGCACTCGCCATGATCATGCTCGCCTGCGGACCCGTCACACTCGAACTCCCGTACCACACGTCACGTCGCCCACATTCATGGCAGTAGCCCCAAAAGTTTTGGTGCTCATACTGCTTCGGGTCCGATGGTGCGTTGCTGATCCGGCGGAAACTCCCACGAGTAGCGCTGTTGGTGGCACGAACTTGTCACGCGTTGCCGTAGATCCGGGTCGGAGTGATGAGCACTGCGGTTCTGCGCTGCTCGGCCATCACCCGGTCGTATTCGTCCCAGTCGTCGTGAGTGCCGCCGCACGCGGTGTACACCTCGCGCAGCAGCAGTCTGCGTTGTTCGGCTCCGCTCAGCCAATTAAGAGTGTCGTCGGGGCCGGCGAGCTCAGCGGTGCCCTCGACCGTCGCCCACCGCCACCCGTTGCGAAACGTCACCGCCAGTTGTGGTCGAGCCCGAAGGTTGTTCAGCTTGACCCGTCCATAGGTGACAAAGCCGACCACGGGCTGGCTGGTGGCTGGGTGTGGGAGAACACCGGCGTTGATCAGCGACGCCTGGATGCTCTGATCGGCTCGCAAGGTCGATACGACCGCCACGCCGCTGTCAGCACTGGCCAGTCCGGCCGCCTCCTGAAGTGTGGGCATCCGCTCTCCTTCCCGTCCAATCATCCCCCGGCCCGCAGCCCGGCACACCGAGCCCCGGGTAGCTGCGATCCCGTCGCGGAGGGCGCGGGCCCCCCTCTGGCAAGGTGGGCTGATGGAAGCCATCACTTTCTGTCGCATCTGCGAGCCGACCTGCGGGATGATCGCCACAGTCACCGACGGGAAGCTCTCCGGGCTGCGGCCCGACGCCGAGCACCCGATCTCCGCGGGCTTCTCCTGCCCGAAGGGGCTGGAATTCGTCCACGTTCAGAACGACGACGACCGTGTGCTGCATCCGCTGCGCCGGCGCCCGGACAGAACGTTCGAGCAGATCTCCTGGGACACCGCGCTGCGTGAGATCGGCCAACGGCTGCGCGCCGTGTGACGCCCACGGCGGGGAGTCGATCGGCATGTACGTCGGCAACCCGTCGGCCTTCAGCCACAGCCATGGCACCTGGGCGACCGGTTTCCTCAAGGCGATCGGTTCACGGCATCTGTACTCGCCCAACACCCAGGACACCTCCAGCCGGTTCGTCGCCTCGGCCCTGCTGTACGGCAACCCGGTCGTCCTCCCGGTGCCCGACATCGAGCGCTGCGACTTCGTGCTGCTGCTCGGCACCAGCCCGCTGGTCTCGCGGGGCAGCCTCCTCAGCGCGGGGAATGTGCGCGAAAAGCTCAGTGGCGTCGTCAGTCGCGGCGGTCGCGTCGTCGTCGTCGATCCGCGGCGCACCGAGACGGCCCGGGCCTTCGAACACGTCGCCATCCGGCCGGACGGCGACGTTCGGGGAGTCGATCGGCGCGCTCGCGGCCGCCATCCGGGACGGCGACGCCGACGTCGCGCTTGGCGTGCTGAACACGGCCGACGAGCACATCGAGTGGGTGGACACCGACCAGCCCACCGGCATTCTCGGCAAAGTTCCTGTGCCGCAGGCACTCGCACTGCGCGAGGCGGCGGTCCTCGGCGACGGCGCCGAGGCACTACGGACGCTGGAGCGCCGCAGTGCACTAGCTCTAGCACCCTGACCGGCATCGCCATCGCCATCGGGACGAACGCTCAGGCTCACGCAGACGGAATTCTGGGCGCCGCCATGAACTTCGGAAACTCGTCCACCGCTATAGCGATGGCGGGAGGCCTGGCCAACACCGCGATCACGTTCGGGAAAAGCAACTTGACCAGTGCAGCCACCCCACGAAAAAGAAAGCGGCGGCAGATATTGCTCAATGGATTGAACCGCCATCGACGCCGCCCTCGATCACGGCCTGTCCCAAGGACTGATCGAATCCACCAACACCAAGATCCGACTGCTGACCCGGATCGCGTTCGGATTCCGCTCCCCAGAAGCACTCATCGCCCTGGCCATGCTCGCCCTCGGCGGCCACCGACCCGCACTACCCGGCCGAAAAACCACCCACGGATACAGTAAGGATAGCCACTTTTTCTTATGCTGTCCCGGTGAGATTTTTCGATCGTTGGTCGTCGCTGGGTGATCAGAACGCCGTGGCACGGGAACTGTTCGGGTCGGTGACGGGCCAACAACGTGTCGCTGAATGGTTGACGGCACAAACAGATCTCGTGGATGATGTGGACTTCGCGCAGGAATTCGCCGATCACGTCGGGCTGCCCGGAGTCGCGGCTGCCGACTACGCTCACCGCATCGTCGGCACGACGAAGGGCGAGTTACTTGGCGGTATCCGCTTCTACGGCAGGGACATCGGGCGTCAGTTCGTCGACGTCCTCGCCCACAACTTCGACGACATCGACGCCCTAAAAGCCTGCGTCACGAGAGAGTGGTCGGATTTCAACATCCGCTATCTGCGGCTGCGCACTCGGCCGGGTCTGCTCGCAGCCCGGCCCGACGTCATCCTCGATCAGAGTATTCATGTGGCCCGGTACCGGGATATGGCGCCGGCCGACGGCCGGGTGACCCTGGACCGGTTCGGCTCCGCCGAGGAGGCGGTCGAACTGGTCGTGGCGCGCTATCGCCGTCTTGCCGCCGATGACTCCGACCTCTTCGCCAACATCTCCGTCTACATCTCGCAGGCCGACCTCGACGACCTACGTGACTGGCATGGACTCGATCAGCTGCGTGCAATCACGCTGCAGGGCAGTGTGATAGGCGCTATCGTCATCGCGCCCGGAGCGGTCGGCTGGATCGTCGGCGATGAGATCAATGAGGAAGTCATCAGCGTTCCGCATGCCCGTCACGGCTACGCCGCGTCGGCCCAGTGCGCCTGGGCGCACCACCTCGCCGCCGACCCCAGTTGTCTGCTTATCGGCACCATCGACCGCCACAACCACGCATCGCGCGCCACGGCGGCCCGCGCCGGACGCACCCGAGTTCTCGACGACGTGTTCGTTGTATCGGCCAAACCGAGCCACTCGGCGCAGTCCAATGGCGGCACCGCAAATCTCCGCCCCACCACACCCCCACTACATCAGCAGCGTCTTGGGTCAGTAGGCTGGCTGCATGGTCTGGATTCGGCGGGTGCGCGCCGCCTCGGGCGCGACTGCGGTCCAGGTTGTGGAAATTCCAGCAAACACATTCGGATGGGGTAGCGCGGAGGTGTTGCCTCAGCGCATCCCAGACATATACGAAAAGCACTGTTAGAGAACAACAGTCAAAGAGCGAAACTCGTTGGGCGAAGCCCAATTCCAAGAGTCACAACGAAAACGATTCGTGGCACAACCACACTGATGTGGCATCAAAGGCCGGCGTAGCCGGACTGGGCAGCCTCGGGGCGCAGCCCCGACTGCAGCGCATCTGGGCGAGCGCGCTCTGGTCGATCCATTGCGGCGACTGGCGCCCGGTGAGCCGCTGCCACGCGGTCTGCGCGGTGGGCAGATAGCCCAGCGAAACGTTGAGCACCGTGCCGGCGGAGAGAACGCACGCCGGGGCTGCCAACAGCGCGACCCGACGCCACCATGGCGAGGCCGGCCAACCGACCACCAGGACGGTCGCGGCGAATCCGGTCAGGCCGGTCCACAACCACATCCCCCAGGGGTAGACCGATCCCCAACCCTGGCTGTCGAACCACCAGCGCACCGCCAGGGCATCGTCGGGCAGTGCGGAAGCGGTCACGGCGGCCCGATCCGGTGC
>CAZVST010000007.1:48745-104180 GCA_964629725.1 uncultured Mycobacterium sp. | reverse complement strand
TACGCGCCTCCGGCGCTCAGCGCTCATTACGCGCCTCCGGCGCTCAGCGCTCATTGCGCGCCCGCCATGGCGCCGCGTCGCCGGGACGCGACGAAGCGGACGATGTCGGCGATCCAGTCCCGGTCGGTGCGCAGCGTCATCAGCGGCGCACCGCAGCGGCGCAGGGTCCGGGCTACCTCGTCCCGATGGGCGGCCGCGGCCCGGGCGAAATCGTCGCGCAGTTTCTCGTCGATGGTGAACTCGCGGGTGATCCCCGACTCGGTGTCCTGCAGGATCACGTCGCCGATGGCGGGCAGTTCGACGTCGCGCGGGTCGAGAACCTCGATGCCCAGCACCTCGTGGCGTCCCGAGATCGCGCGCAGGGGCCGCATCCAGTTGATCGGGCCGAGGAAGTCGCTGATGACCACCGCCATGCCGCGCCGGCGTTCCGGGCGGCGCAGGGCGTCGATGGCCTCAGCCAGGTCTCCGCGCACGCCCAAAGGCGCCCGCGGCGCGGTCGCGATGGCCCGCAGGAGGCGCTGTTCGTGCTGGCGGCCGCCACGGGCCGGTACACGGATGATGCTCTCGCCGTTGGCGATCACCGCGCCGATGCGGTTTCCGCCCCCACTGTTGAGATAGGTGATCGCCGCGGCCGCACCGACCGCGAGATCGCGCTTCTCACACCCGGTGGTGCCGAAGTCCAGGCTCGCCGACATGTCGACCACCAGCCAGGTTTCCAGTTCGCGGTCGGCGATCATCTGCCGCACATGCGGATGGGTGGTGCGGGCGGTCACCGACCAGTCCATCCGGCGGACGTCGTCACCCGGCTGGTAGGCGCGTGACTCCCCCGGTTCGGAGCCGGGCCCCGGGATCAGGCCGAGGTGGTTGCCCTGCAGCACCCCGTCGAGCTTGCGTTTGACCGTCAGTTCCAGCGTACGCAGCGCCGCGGACAGCTTGGCGTCCCCGATCTCACCGCGCTCGAACGACGGCGGGTGGATGGACTGCGGCTGACCGGCCGCCTCAAAGGCGGAAGCCGACTCGCTCACCGAGTGGTGGCGCCGGCCACGGGAGGAACAGCAGCGCCGACCGAATGCCCTTGCTGCGGAATGGCATTCACCTGAGGCAGCCCCACGGTCTGCAGGATCCGGCCGATCACCGCGTCGGCCTTGATGTCGTCGGCCAGTGCGTCATAGGTGAGCACCAGGCGGTGACGCAGTACGTCCGGGATCACCTCGATGACGTCCTGCGGCACGACGTAGTCGCGGCCACGGACCAGTGCCAGGGCCCGGGCCGCGGCGATGATGCCCAGCGACGCGCGCGGGGAGGCGCCGAAGGCGATCCAGGATTTGACGTCGGGCATGCCGAACTGTTCGGGCCGGCGGGTGGCGGTGACCACTCGGACGACGTAATCGACCAGGGCGTGGTGGACGAAGTTGTTGGCCGCGACCTCCTGCAGCCGCAACAGGTCGCCGGTCTCGAGGACCTGCTTGGGCTCCGGCGGGGTGACGCCCATCCGGTAGATGATCTCGCGCTCTTCCTCCGGGGTGGGGTAGTCGACGTTGATCTTGAACAGGAACCGGTCGCGCTGGGCCTCGGGCAGGGGGTAGACGCCCTCGTTCTCGATCGGGTTCTGGGTCGCCATCACCAGGAACGGCTTGGGCAGCGGGTAGGTCTTGCCGCCGATGGAGATTTTGCGCTCAGCCATGACCTCCAGCAGTGCCGACTGGACCTTCGCCGGGGCGCGGTTGATCTCGTCGGCCAGCAGGAAGTTGGTCACCACCGGGCCGAGTTCGATGTCGAACTCCTCGCGGCCCTGCCGGTAGATGCGAGTGCCGATGATGTCGGTGGGCACCAGGTCGGGGGTGAACTGGATGCGCGCGAACTTGCCGCCGACCACTTTGGCGAAGGTCTCCACCGCCAGCGTCTTGGCCACGCCGGGCACACCCTCGAGCAGCACATGGCCTTTGGCCAGCAGGCCGACCAGGATGCGCTCGAGGAGTATGTCCTGCCCGACGATGACGCGCTTGACCTCGAAGAGGGCCCGTTCCAGGGTGTGCACCTCACCGGCTAGTCCGTTGCCGCCGGACTGCGTGACAACGGCAGTCGTCGAGCCGTACCCACCTGGTGACGTCATCCATTTCCTCCACAACTTGGCCGGCACGACGCGCTGTTCGACAGACCGCGTGCCCATCTGAGCTTCCGGGCAACCGCGCGCCCGCTGACAACTATTCCAGGCGATACAGATTCCGTCGATGCGGGCCGGTTCGCCCGCGAGTCGACGACGGGCGTCGAGGTACGGAACGGAACGGCGTAGCAGCGAAGCCATCCGACCTGGCGAGTCGACGACGGCGTCGAGGTACGAGACGTCGGAGGAGCGAAGCCATCCGATCCCGCGCGCCCCTTCGGCTGAGAGCTCAAGTCTCGATGATGCGGGTCAGGTACGGCGTCATGCCCGCGGTGCGCACTGGACTCACCGTCACCCGGCCCGCCGCCGACGAGGCCTCCAACATCTGACCGTTGCCCAGATAGATGGTGACGTGCTGGCTGCCTTCGGGCCCGTAGAAGATCAGGTCCCCGCGCTTGGCCTGCGACGGCGGGATGTGGCGGCCGGCGTTGTACTGGTCACCGGAGTACTTCGGAATCTGAACACCGACGCCGGCGAAGGCGTAGCGGGTGAATCCTGAGCAGTCGTAACCGACCTTGCCGGCGTCCTGGTCGACGCCCTCGCTGGGCCCGTTGATCTCCCCACCGCCCCAGGAGTACGGGACGCCCTGCTGGGAGGCGCCCCGGCGGATCACGTACTCGACGGCCTGCGGGCCGCTGACCCGCCCGCCCGGCACTGCCGAGGGGCCGCCGCCGATGCCCAGACCGGACAGGAATTTGCGGCCGAGGTCCATCGTCGCCTTGGCCGCGTGCTGGGTGAACTCCAGCGATGCCTGCGCCACCGCCACCGGGTCGCCGGGCGCACCGGCGCTCAGGATCTTGGGCAGGGTCGGATCCCAGGCCTGCTCGGCGGATGCCGGCGATGCCAGGCCGAGGGCAAGCGCCAGTGCGGTGAGCATCGTCGCGATGACGTGGAGCGAGCGGGAAACTTTGTGCGACATGGCTTTCCGTCTCACCACTCGATGTAGCGGACGACGAAGGGAGTCATGCCGCCGGTACGCACAGGCGCGATGCGGACATTGGCCCCGGTGTACGGCGCTTCGATCATCTGGTTGTTGCCCAGGTAGATCGTCACGTGCTGGCTGCCGTCGGGGCCGTAGAAGATGACGTCACCACGGCGCATCTGCGACGACGGGATCTTGCGGCCCATGTTGTACTGCGAGCCCGAGTAGTGCGGCAACTTGATGCCGGCCCCGGCGAACGCGTAGAGAACCAGTCCCGAGCAGTCGAAGCCGACCGTGCCGGCGCCTTCGTCGATGCCGCGGCTGGGACCGGCCGCGGTGCCGCCGCCCCAGGAGTACGGGACGCCCAGCTGGGACTGCGCCCGCTTGATGACGTACTCGATAGCCTGGTTGCCGTACACCAGCGGGATGCCGCCGCCGTTGGTGATGCCTGTGTCGGTGGGCTTGAGAATGCCGAGCTTCTGCAGGAATTTCTTGCCCAGGTCCTGGGTCACCTGGAAGGAGTTCTGTGCGATTCCCAGCAATGCGTTGATGATCTGAACGGGGTCACCGGAGACGAACGCACTGGGCACCGCCGGGAGCGTCAGGTCCCACTGCGACGGGGTGCCGTAGGGAACCGCCGCATTGGCCCCTGCGCCGCCGTCCCACCGGTCCCCCGGCTGGGCCGCTGCCGCCGCAGCCGGCTCGCCGGGCGCTGCCGCGGGTGCGGGCTCGCCGGGTGCTGCCGCGGCCGGAGCCGGAGCGACCGCGGCGGCTGCCGCTTTCTGGACCGCGGCCGGCGCGGCCCAGGCCTGGGCCTCGGCCAGCTTGCGCTTGGCCTCCTTGCGCTCGGCGGCCAGCCGGTCGATCTCGGCCTGCTGGTCGCGGAAGGTCTGCTGCGCCTGGGTCAGGGCGGCGACCGCGGCGTCCTGGCTGGTCTGGGCATCCTTGACCGCCTGGTCGGCCGTGAGCTTGGCCTCGCGCGCCGCGGAATCGGAGTTGACGGCTGCGGTGCGGGCCCGCCGCAGCTCGGCCATGGCGTTTTCGCTGCTGAGCGCCAGGGTCTGGCCGGCCGTCGCAGTGGCGATGATGTCGTCGGGGGTGCGGGCCAGGACGAGAGAGGCCGACGGGCCGTTGACGTAGGTCGCCGCGGCGAAGGTGTCGAAACGCTTCTGGGCCTCGGAGATCGCCGCGTTGGCGTCGGTCACGGCCTTCTTACTGGCCTCGACCTGCTGCTGGGCGGCGGTGGCGGCGTCGCGGGCGTCCTGGACCTCGACGATCGCCTTGTTGACGCTTTCCTGTTCGGTCTGGACCCGGGCCGCGATGTCGTCGAGCCGCTGGTTGGCTTCGGCGACGTCGGCGACGAGCGCCGAGACCGACTCGGGTTCGGAGTCCGCCCGTGCTGGTCCGGGAACGGTGAGTCCCATCGCGACGGTCAGGGTCAGAGGAACGATTGCGCGGCCCGCGCGGGGAACGATTGCGCGGCCCGCGCGGGGAACGATGGCCCGGCCCGCCCGGACGGCAGGCTGCATGAGATGACCGCGGCGGGAAGGTCTCATCCGACTCTGACTCCTAGTGCTCCGCGAACAGTCACGTTCGCAACAGGCGCCCCATATGCCACATCAATAACAATGGAGACAGTTGCACCGTACGTCACAGTTGTCAGGCGAGAAACAGCCAAAAAGAATTACACCGTTGTATTTCCGCAGGTGTGACCTAATAGAGACCGAATTGCAACGCCTAATAAGGGCGTTTGCCCAGGTGGACGGTTCAGGCGGTGCTGTCGCGTTTAGCCCACCGTTGCAGAAATCGGGTCGCGACAGCGGCGGCGGCGACGGCCGCAACAACGACGATCGTGAATGCCGTCCACGAAAAAATCGGGGTGCTCAACTGGTCGACGAAATTCTGTGCGCCCTGCACCGGATTGGCGGCTGTTTTGACCACGTCCTGCCCGGCCTCCAGCAGCACCCGGTCATAGGAGGTGCTGTAGGCGCCCGCCCACCCGGGGCTGATCACCAGGACGGTCGACCCAGGATTGGACTGCCCGACGCGGTTGGCGATGTCGCGCAACGGCGAGTCGATGACCGGGCTCTCCTGCATGACGACGACCTTGAGGTCGATGCCGCGGTCACGCGCTCCGTTGACGACTTTCTGCAGTCCGGCCACGTCGTCTTTCGGGGCGGCGACGCCGTCCTTGGCTACATCGGCCAACACCGCCGAGATACAGCTGTCCAGCGGGGCCGACATCGGCAGTCCGACGGCGGTGCAGATCTCCAGCGGGATGAAGGTCGGCGCGGGCAGGGTCGTCACGAACCCTGACCGTACTCCGGAGGCGGCCCGGGGGTGGCAGCACGCGCCGGGGTGGACGAGACTAGACGGCAGAAGCCGCGCCCGACAGGGACCGCCTCTGTGATGAACCTCGTTGAAGAACCTTTAATATCCGACTGGCCCGCCAACCGTTGACGGGATCACGAACCGGGAGTTGATGTGAGCAGCGCACCTTCGTCTCTGAACTCGTTCGGAGCCCGCGACACCTTGACGGTGGGCGACAACAGCTACGAGATCTACCGCCTCGACGCGGTGCCCGGCACCGAGAAACTCCCCTACAGCCTCAAGGTGCTCGCCGAGAACCTGCTGCGCACCGAAGACGGCGCGAACATCACCAAGGACCACATCAACGCCATCGCGAACTGGGATCCGTCGGCGCAACCGAGCATCGAGATCCAGTTCACCCCGGCCCGGGTGGTCATGCAGGACTTCACCGGCGTGCCGTGCATCGTCGACCTGGCCACCATGCGGGAAGCCGTCACCGCACTCGGTGGCGATCCCGAGAAGGTGAATCCTTTGGCGCCCGCGGAGTTGGTCATCGACCACTCGGTGATCCTCGACTTCTTCGGCAATGCCGGCGCCTACGAACGGAACGTGGCGCTCGAATACGAACGCAATGGCGAGCGCTATCAGTTCCTGCGCTGGGGCCAGGGCGCTTTCGACGACTTCAAGGCCGTGCCGCCGGGCACCGGCATCGTCCACCAGGTCAACATCGAGTACCTGGCCCGGGTCACCATGGTCCGTGACGGGGTCGCTTACCCGGACACCTGTGTCGGTACCGACAGCCACACCACCATGGTCAACGGACTCGGGGTGCTGGGCTGGGGTGTGGGCGGCATCGAGGCCGAGGCCGCCATGCTCGGCCAGCCCGTGTCCATGCTCATTCCCCGCGTCGTCGGCTTCAAGCTGACTGGCGAGATCAAGCCCGGTGTCACCGCCACCGACGTCGTGCTGACCGTCACCGACATGCTGCGCAAGCACGGTGTGGTGGGCAAGTTCGTCGAGTTCTACGGCAAGGGTGTCGCCGAGGTGCCGCTGGCCAACCGTGCCACGCTGGGCAATATGAGCCCCGAATTCGGTTCCACCGCAGCGATGTTCCCGATCGACGAGGAGACCATCAAATACCTGCGGCTGACCGGACGCAGCGAGGAGCAGCTGGCTCTGGTCGAGGCCTACGCGAAGACCCAGGGCATGTGGCACGACGCTGATCACGAACCGGTGTTCTCGGAGTACCTCGAACTGGACCTGTCGACCGTGGTTCCGTCGATCGCCGGCCCGAAGCGTCCGCAGGACCGCATCGAGTTGACCGACGCCAAGAATGCCTTCCGCAAGGACATTCACAACTACGTCACCGAGAACCACCCGACGCCGCAGACCAAGCTCGACGAGGCGGACGAGGAGTCCTTCCCGGCCAGCGACTCGGTGTCGCTGTCGTTCGCCGACGACGGCGCGGTCGACGCACGGCCGTCGGCGGCCAACGGCTCACACGGCCGGCCGAGCAAGCCGGTCGTCGTGAAGTCTTCGGAGCGTGGCGAGTTCGTCCTCGACCACGGTGCCGTCGTGGTCGCCGGCATCACGTCGTGCACCAACACCTCCAACCCGTCGGTCATGCTCGGCGCCGCCCTGCTGGCCAAGAAGGCCGTCGAGAAAGGGCTGGCCTCCAAGCCGTGGGTCAAGACCAACATGGCGCCGGGCTCGCAGGTCGTCACCGACTACTACGAGAAGGCCGGCCTCTGGCCGTATCTGGAGAAGCTGGGCTACTACCTGGGCGGCTACGGCTGCACCACCTGCATCGGCAACACCGGGCCGCTGCCTGAGGAGATCTCCAAAGCGATCAACGACAACGACCTGTCGGTGACGGCGGTGTTGTCGGGCAACCGCAACTTCGAGGGTCGCATCTCCCCCGACGTCAAGATGAACTACCTGGCCTCCCCGCCACTGGTGATCGCCTACGGCATCGCCGGCACCATGGACTTCGATTTCGAATCCGACCCCCTGGGCCAAGATCAGAATGGCCAGGACGTCTATTTGAGGGACATCTGGCCGACACAGAAGGAGATCGACGAGACCATCGCGTCGTCGATCAACCGACAGATGTTCGTCGACAGCTATGCCGATGTCTTCAAAGGCGACGAGCGGTGGCAGAACCTGCCGACCCCGTCGGGTAACACCTTCGCCTGGGATCCCAAGTCGACCTATGTGCGCAAGCCCCCGTACTTCGACGGCATGCCAGCCGAGCCGCAGCCCGTCGCCGACATCAAGGGCGCCAGAGTCCTTGCGCTGCTGGGCGATTCGGTGACCACCGACCACATCTCGCCGGCCGGCAGCATCAAGAAGGGCACCCCGGCGGCGCAGTACCTCGAGGCCAACGGAGTGCAGCCGGCCGATTTCAACTCGCTGGGTTCGCGTCGCGGCAATCACGAGGTGATGATCCGCGGGACCTTCGCCAACATCCGGCTGTCCAACCAGGTACTCGCCGGACTGGGCGAGGTTCCCTCTGGCGGCTACACCCGCGACTTCACCCAGCCCGGTGGACCGCAGGCGTTCATCTACGACGCAGCGCAGAACTATGCGGCGGCGGGCATCCCGCTGGTGGTGCTGGGCGGCAAAGAATATGGGTCAGGCTCCTCCAGGGACTGGGCGGCCAAGGGGACCAGCCTGCTGGGGGTGCGCGCGGTGATCACCGAGTCCTTCGAGCGTATCCACCGATCGAACCTGATCGGCATGGGCGTCATCCCACTGCAGTTCCCGGCCGGCGAGTCGGCGGCGTCGCTGAAGCTGGACGGCACCGAGGTGTTCGACATCAGCGGCATCGAGGAGCTGAACGACCGGGGCGAGCGAAGCGACGGGACAAGCGGAGGCAAGACGCCGAAGACGGTGCACGTCACCGCCACCAAGGCCGACGGTTCACAGGTCGAGTTCGACGCCGTGGTCCGCATCGACACCCCCGGCGAGGCCGACTACTACCGCAACGGCGGCATCCTGCAGTACGTGCTGCGCAACATGCTGCGGTCGGGCTCTTCGGCCTAGCCCGTCGGCGCGAACCCCTGAACGCCGACTTCAAGACTGAAGGTACGCTCTTGCCGATGCCGGGCAGTCGAGAGCGATGGTCGAACCTGGTTCTCCGGGCGGACCGCTCCCGCCCGGGGCCGGTTTTAGACACCGCTATGCCGGCCGTCGTGCTGTGGGTGACTCCGTTTCCGCTGCTGCACAACTGTCTGGGGGTGTTCCGCAGCCTGGGGCGGGCCGGTGTGCCGGTGTACGCGGTGGTCGCCGACCCGGACGCTCCGGTGACCAAGTCCCGGTATCTGAGTGGGCAGATTCTCTGGCAGCCCCACCGCGGCGAGGGATACGCCGTGCTCGTCGAACGCCTTCTGGACTTCGGTCGCGCAACGGGCCGGCGGTCGGTACTCGTCTGCACCTCCGATGAGATGGCGGTGTTCGTCGCCCGGCGCCGCGCCGTCCTGAGGGAATGGTTCGAGATCCCGGCCGTGGCCACCCGGCTGCCCGCCGAGTTGGCGGACAAGAACGGCCTTGCCGAGGTGTGCCAGCGCCACGCCACACCGATACCGCCGTCGGTCACGGTCGACACCATGGCCGAACTCGACGCCGTCATCGACGAGATCGCACTACCGGTGGTGGTGAAGAGCACCGCACTGCGAGGTCAGGTCCAAAGCGTCGAGAACACCACCGTGGTGCCGACTCGCGAAGCCCTGCGCGAGATGGCCACTCGCTGGGCCGAACCGTTTCAGGTTTTGCTTCAGGAATACCTGCCCGACGAGTACTGCGAGGATTGGTTCACTCACGGCTATTGCGACGCCACCGGCCGAGCGGACGTCGTTTTCACCGGCCGCAAAGTCCGGACCTGGCCCGTCCGGGGCGGAGCCACCGCGGCCGCCTACACCGCCGCCGATCCCGAACTGGCCATCCTGGCAAGGCTGTTCTGCGCCCAGGTCGGTTACCGGGGCATCTTCGACATGGACTGGCGACTCGACCGGCGCACCGGCCGGTACTACCTGCTGGACTTCAACCCCCGCATCGGCGCACAATTCCGGATGTTCGAAGACGACGCGGGGATCGACGTGGTGCGGGCCATGCACCTCGACCTGTCCGGCCGGCCCATTCCCGTCGGCTCCCAAATCGACGGTGAGCGGTTCGTGGTGGAACCGTGGGACCTCGCCAACCTCATCTCCACCCGACGCCACCCGCTCGAAGGAATGGGGGGCGCGGGCCGGCCCACCGGGGCCTGGCTCGCGACCGACGACATGGCCCCCATCCTCGCCGCCGCAACGAAACAGATCCGGCAGTCACTGGCTGCTCGGATCCGCGGGCTGTTCACAGTGGCCGACGGTTAGAAGCTGAGCTGCACCAGTGCGCAGTCGTCCTCGAAGGTCCCGCCTGCGGTGGCCCGCAGGCGGGCAATGACAGAAGCCGGTGTCCAGCCGGGCTCGGCGGCGACCTCCTCGCACAGTTCCGTGAAACTGGCGAATGACAGCCGGTCGCCGAGCACCCCGTCGCTGGTCAGCAGGATCTGGGCTCGGTCGGGAACCCGATAGGTGTCGACGGTGAACACGGTGTCGGTGAACATCCCGACCGGGATGGCCGCCCCGCCGAGCGGTGTCGCGGTGATGACGCCGTCCTCGTCGGTCAGCGCCAGGGCCGGGGGATGGCCGGCCGCCGCATACCGCAGCAGACGAGTGGATGCCTGGTAGACGCCGTACCACATGGTGAAGTAGTGGTCGTCGTGGCTGTCCATGCCGAATAGCTGGTTCAGTTGGCCCATGACCTGCTCCGGGTACAGCAGGGTCGCCGCCGGCATTGACCGCGACCGCAGCATGTTGTGCACCGAGACCGACAGCAGGGCCGACTCCACGCCATGACCGGACACGTCGATGAGGTACACGATCAGGTGGTCGTCATCGACCCACACGTAGCCGAACGAGTCGCCGCCGATCTCCCGCGCCGGCAGATAGCGCGACCGCACCCGCACCCGTCCGTCGAGGTCGCCCGGCAGGATCGATACGACGTATTTCCCCGCACTGCTGAGCTCGCCGGACAGCCGGTCGGCCAGCATCCGGATCTGCCGCTCGCGCTTGCCGAGTTCGGCGGCCTCCAGCATCTGCCGGAGCAGCACAGCCACGATGAGCACCAGGCCGGTCATCACCGCCGGGGACTCCCTGACCACTTCGGGTTGCGCCATGCCAACGAACAGCGCCGCGATCACCAGCGGCACCAGGGGCAGCGACCGCGACAGCCATTCCGGCGTCTCAGTGTGGCCGGGATCGCCCGGCTGGGCGCGATAGCCGGCCACAAGCGCCACGATGATCAACAGCGCGTTAGCCGCATAGAGGAGATTGACCAGGCTGCCCGCCGAATAGCCCGTCGTATGGGACTGGTAAATCCACAGACTGTCGGCCAGCGCGGCAGCCATAAGGCCAGCGACGAGCAGCGTCAGCGTCAGGCGCAACCCAGGCGCCGCCCTGATCAGAACCAGGAGTCCGACCGTCATGACGAGGACGTCTCCAGCGGGATAGGCCACAGATACGGCGAATTCCAGCGCGTTGCCCTCCACGCTCTGCCAGACCGAGTGCATCGCGGTCATCCAGGAGATGAGGAAGAACGAGCCGGCGACGATGATGCCGTCGAGGATCGTCTGGACCTGACTCCGCCAGCTGCGGGCAGTCGGAAACAGCAGCAGGGCGACGCACACCCATGGCACGTAGGCCAGGTAAGTGGCATCAGCCCAGGATGGGAAGGGCGCCTCCTCCGCTGACGAATGGTAGAACGCCCACAGCACCTCACCGAGGAGCCAAATCGCGAAACCGATCGCCATTGCCGTCCAGGCGGCCTTCAGCCGGCCCCGCGCCGACCGCGCCGTACGCACGGCGAGCGGCACATAGACCAGCCCCAGGGCGATGAATGTGGCGTCAGAGACGGTTTCGAGGCTTTTGGGTCCGAGGCGGCCGGAGTGCACGACAGCGGCGAATGCGATGAAGAAGGCCGCCGCCGCGATCCCCGTCCGCACGGTGGCCGACATCGAAAGCCGTCGCGGAAGGACCCCGCGAGCCGCGGCTCTCTCATTTGCCCTCGATGTCATGCAGGGCAATCAAACCAGTATTGGGTAGTACCGGCAACAGCCCCCCGTAGTACGGCAAGCCCGAAAGTCACCTCCGCGCGGGGACGGAGAGAAGGCCCGAATGGTCGGCGCCGCCGTTCGTGGGGTTGATGTGTGGACTGAAAATTCAATCAATTCGCCAACATCCGGCTGAGCAACCAGGCGGCCCAGGACTAGAAGCTGAGTTGCACCAGTGCGCAGTCGTCCTCGAAGGTCCCGCCTGCGGTGGCCCGCAGGCGGGCAATGACAGAAGCCGGTGTCCAGCCGGGCTCGGCGGCGACCTCCTCGCACAGTTCCGTGAAACTGGCGAATGACAGCCGGTCGCCGAGCACCCCGTCGCTGGTCAGCAGGATCTGGGCTCGGTCGGGAACCCGATAGGTGTCGACGGTGAACACGGTGTCGGTGAACATCCCGACCGGGATGGCCGCCCCGCCGAGCGGTGTCGCGGTGATGACGCCGTCCTCGTCGGTCAGCGCCAGGGCCGGGGGATGGCCGGCCGCCGCATACCGCAGCAGACGAGTGGATGCCTGGTAGACGCCGTACCACATGGTGAAGTAGTGGTCGTCGTGGCTGTCCATGCCGAATAGCTGGTTCAGTTGGCCCATGACCTGCTCCGGGTACAGCAGGGTCGCCGCCGGCATTGACCGCGACCGCAGCATGTTGTGCACCGAGACCGACAGCAGGGCCGACTCCACGCCATGACCGGACACGTCGATGAGGTACACGATCAGGTGGTCGTCATCGACCCACACGTAGCCGAACGAGTCGCCGCCGATCTCCCGCGCCGGCAGATAGCGCGACCGCACCCGCACCCGTCCGTCGAGGTCGCCCGGCAGGATCGATACGACGTATTTCCCCGCACTGCTGAGCTCGCCGGACAGCCGGTCGGCCAGCATCCGGATCTGCCGCTCGCGCTTGCCGAGTTCGGCGGCCTCCAACATCTGCCGGAGCAACACAGCCACAACGAGCACCAGGCCTGTGATCACCGCCGGGGACTCTCTAACCACAACGGGGTCCGCGCGGACCACGAACACCGCGGCAACCCCCCCAGCGGCACCAGCGGCAGCGACCGCGGCAGCCAGCCGGGCGAGCGCGGCAGCCATCTGGCCCGCCACCAGCAATGTCAACGGCAGCCGCAACTCCGGCGCGGCCCTGTTCAGAACCAGGAGTCCGACCGTCATGACGAGGACGTCTCCGGCGGCATACGCCAGGGAGACGGCGAGGTCGCGATTATCGCCCGCCCCGCCTTTCCAGACCGAGTGCATCGCGGTGAGCCAGAAAATCAGAAAGAACGAGCCCGAGACGATGATGCCGTCGAGGATCATCTGGACCTGACTCCGCCAACTGCGGGCCGTGGGAAACAGCAACAGGGCGACGCACACCAATGGCACGTAGGCCAGGTAAGCGACGTCGGCCCAGTGAAAGAACTTTTGGTCGGCGGACAAATGGTAGTTACCCCACAGCGCCTCACCGAGGAGCCAACTCACGAAACCGATGGCCATCGCCGTCCAGGCGGCCTTCAGTCGGCCACGCGCCGACCTCGCCGTGCGCACGGCGAGCGGTACATAGACCAGCCCCAGGGCGATGAAAGTGGCGTGGGAGAACCTCTCGAGGCTCTCCGATTCCAGCCGGCCGGAATGGATGAAAGCGGCGTATTCGATGAAGAAGACCGCCGCCGCGATCCCCGCCCGCACGGTGGGCGACATCGGAAGCCCTCGTGGGAGGAATCGGCGAGTCGCGGCTCTACGGCGATCATCTTCCTGCAACAGGTGCCTGCCGCCTTCGGGTAGGCGGCCCCCGCCGGACACCGGACCCTGCCCGCGGCCTCCGCAGTCATCACCCACGCCGAGTGGGCGACCGCCCGTCCGACGCTGGCGGTCGTCGGTCTGGTCGCCCTGCTCATGATCGGTCTGCCGCGAATGCACCGCGCCATCCCGGAATCGCTGACGGCCGTTGTAGTGGCGACAGCCGTCGTCGTGGGAATGAGCCTGCCGGTGTCGACGATCGGGACGTTAGTCGTCACACCTGCCCGCCCCGGCGGTGCCCGATATCGATCTCGCTGCGCTGCGCACGCTGGCCGGGGCAGCGGTGGCGATCGCCGCATTGGCCGCGATCGAATCGCTGCTCTCGGCCCGGGTTGCCGCGACGATGTCGGCAGCCGCCTCCTATGATCCCGACCGCGAACTGGTGGGCCAGGGACTGGCGTCCATGGCCGCCGGGCTCTTCGGCGGCATGCCCGCCACCGGGGCGATCGCCCGGACCGCCGTCAACGTCCGCTCCGGTGCCCGCACCAGGGTGGCGGCCATCATGCACTCCCTGCTGCTGCTCGCAGTGGTGTACCTGGCCACCGGTCCGGTGTCGGCGATTCCGCTGTCTGCCTTGGCCGGCGTGTTGATGGTGACGGCGTTCCGGATGGTGTCGTTCGGGACGGTGCGCAAAATCCTGCGTTCGACTCGGTCCGATGCCCTGGCGTTCGTGCTCACAGCGGTGGTGACGGTGTGCTTCGACCTCATCGAGGCGGTCGAGATCGGCATCCTGATCGCTGCGTTCTTCGCGCTGCGGACCGTGGCGCGCCGCAGCAGTGTCGTGAGGGAGGAATTGCCGGGGCCGCGGCAGCCCGGTGGCGAGAGAATCGCGCTGCTGCGCCTGGACGGCGTGATGTTCTTCGGTGCGGCCGAACGCATTTCACAGGCGATCACCGACGCCGAGCACCCCGAGGTGTCGGTGGTGATCATCTGGATGTCGCAGTTGGGCATGCTGGATGCAACGGGCGCGCACACCCTGGCCGAGTCGCACAGGAACTCGAAGCACGCGGGATCACCGTCATCGTCAAAGGCGTCCAGGCAGAGCACCTCAACCTTCTTGCCAGGATGGGCGTCACAGAGGCGCTGCGCCACGAGAACCACCTGATCGACTCACTGGAGGAGGCGGTCGCCCATGCCAGGACCCACGCCGCGGCGAGCGATCCGACTCAGGCCAGTTCGATGAGGCTGGCGTAGTCGTCAGACCAGTGATCCTCGGTGCCGTCGGGCAGCAGGACGACGCGCTGCGGCTCCAGTGCCTCGGCCGCACCCGGGTCGTGGGTCACCAGCACCACCGCGCCCTGATAGCTGCGCAGGGCGTCGAGCACCTGTTCGCGCGATGCCGGGTCGAGGTTGTTGGTCGGCTCGTCGAGCAGCAGGACGTTGGCCGTCGAGGCGACCAGCCCGGCCAAGGCCAGACGGGTCTTCTCGCCGCCGGACAGCGTGCCGGCCGGCTGGTCGAGCTGCGGTCCGCTGAACATGAAGGCGCCCAACAGACCCCGTAAGTCCTGTTCGCCGGTGTCCGGGGCCGCGTGGCGGATGTTTTCCCACACCGTCGAGGCAATGTCCAAGGTGTCGTGCTCCTGGGCGAAGTACCCGATCTTGCAGCCATGTCCGGGCTCGATCTGCCCGGCATCGGGCTGCTCGGTGCCGGCCAGGACGCGCAGCAGCGTGGTCTTCCCGGCGCCGTTGAGGCCGAGCACGACCACCCGTGACCCGCGGTCGATCGCCAGGTCGACCCCGGTGAACACCTCCAGCGAGCCGTAGTTCTTGGTCAGACCGGAGGCCATCAGCGGGGTCTTGCCGCACGGAGCCGGCGTCGGGAACCGGATCTTGGCCACCTTGTCGGCCACCCGTTCGGCGTCGAGTTCGGAGATCATCCGCTCGGCCCGGCGCAACATGTTCTGCGCCGCAACGGCTTTGGTAGCCTTCGCGCCCATCTTCGCGGCCTGTGCCCGCAATGCCGACGCCTTCTTCTCGGCGTTGGCGCGTTCCCGGCGGCGGCGTTGCTCGTCGGTGGCCCGGGCGTCGAGGTACTTCTGCCAGCCCATGTTGTAGACGTCGACCTCACCGCGGACTGCGTCGAGGAACCAGACCCGATTGACGACGTCCGCCAGCAGGCCGACGTCGTGGCTGATGATCACCAGACCGCCGCTGTAGTTCTTGAGGAAGTCGCGCAACCAGGTGATGGAGTCGGCGTCGAGGTGGTTGGTCGGCTCGTCAAGCAGCAGCGTCGTATCCGATCCCGCGCCGGACTCGCTGGCGGCGAACAGGATTCGGGCCAACTCGACCCGCCGGCGCTGACCACCCGACAGTGTGCGTAGCGGCTGGGTGAGCACCCGGTCGGGCAGGCCGAGGCTGGAACAGATCCGCCCGGCTTCGCTCTCGGCCGCATAGCCGCCGAGTGCGGCGAAGCGCTCCTCCAGTTGCCCGTACCGGCGGATGGCTTTGTCGCGGGCGTCGTCGTCGACGACCTCGGCCATCAGCGCCTGCTGCTTCTCCAGATCCGCCAGTAGGGTGTCGAGGCCACGCGCGGAGAGCACGCGGTCGCGAGCCAGCACTTCGAGGTCGCCCTCGCGGGGATCCTGCGGCAGATAGCCGACCTCCCCGGTGCGGGTCAGGGTGCCCGCGTAGGGTTCGCCCTCCCCCGCCAGGATCCGCATCGTCGTGGTCTTGCCGGCGCCGTTGCGACCGACCAGACCGATCCGATCACCGGGCTGTATCCGCAGGGCCGGCCCTTCGGCCAGCAGCAGGGTGCGCGCCCCGGCGCGGACCTCGAGGTCCGTTGCGGTGATCAAAAGCGGTCGTCCTACTTCTCGTCGGTGAAGACCGGGGCGCGCTGCTCGGCGCGCGCGGCAACCGCCTCTTCGAAGTTGGCGGTGAGCAGACGCACGTAGAGCTGCCCGAGGCCCTCGGCCTGCATGTGTCCCTCCAGGGTACTGGCGTCCAACCCGCTCCATAACGTGCGCTTGGTCAGTTCGATGCCCGGGCGGGAGAATGACACGATCCGGGTGGCGATGTCGTAAGAGGTCGGGAGCAGATCGTCAGCCGGTACCTGCCGGGACACCAGGCCGATCCGTTCGGCCTCGGCGGCGTCGACGTCGCGGCCGGTGAGCATGATCTCGAACGCCCGCGATGAGCCGATGGCGCGCGGCAGCAGATAGGACAGACCGAGTTCGGACGCGGTCAGGCCGTTGTTGATCCCGGCCGCCCGGAAGTAGGCGTCGTGCGCGGCCACCCGGATGTCGGCGGCCAGGGCCAGGCAAAGCCCGCCGCCGATGGCCGCGCCGTTGACGGCGGCGATGATCGGCTGGTGCAGCCGGCGCATCGCCAGGATGACGTCGTCGAGGATCTCCATCGACCGCAGCGCGTACGACGGCCGGGTCAGGCCTGCGACGTGCGGAACTGCGCCGGCCGATTTGTGGTCGGCGCCCGAGGAGAAGCCGCGGCCCGCCCCGGTCAGGACGACGACCCGGACGTCGTTGTCGTGGTTCAGGTCGGCCAGAGCGTCGCGGAACGGGATCATGACGTCGAACGCCATGGAGTTCATCCGCTCCGGCCGGTTGAGGGTGATCAGAGCGACGTGCGGATGCGGACGGTCGACGCGAACGAACGGGCCGAAACCGGACTCAGTCATCGCTGCACGCTATCGCGTGCACCGCCCTCAGACGTCGCGAGCGTTCAGCTCACAATTCTGTCGTGGACTGAGCGATCGCGGCGTCGAGGTCGAAGTCGCGGACCTGCGTGATGAGGTCCTCCAGCGCGGCCGGCGGCAGCGCGCCGGCCTGGTTGAACACCAGCTGGCCCTTCTTGAATGCCATCAGCGTGGGGATCGCGCGGATCTCGGCGGCCGCGGCGAGTTCTTCCTGCGACTCGGTGTCGACCTTGCCGAACACGATGTCGGGGTGCTGCTCGGAGGATTTGGTGAAGGTCGGCGCGAAGGCGCGGCACGGACCGCACCAGGAGGCCCAGAAGTCGACGAGGACGATGTCGTTGCCGGCGATGGTGTCGTTGAAATCGTCGGCGGTGAGATCACGGGTAGCCATGCCTGCCGCAACGTCTGGGCGCGCGATTGTGTTCCCGTGGCCGGCTTACACCGTGAACCCGAGCGCGCGCAGCTGCTCGCGGCCGTCGTCGGTGATCTTGTCCGGGCCCCACGGCGGGTTCCACACCCAGTTGATCTTGACCTCGTTGACCAGGCCGGAGCCGACCAGCGCATTTAGCGTCTGATCTTCGATCACGTCGGTCAGTGGGCAGGCCGCCGACGTCAGCGTCATGTCGATGACGGCGGCTTTACCGGCCTCGACGTTCTCCACGTTGAGGCCGTACACCAGCCCGAGGTCGACGACGTTGATGCCCAGTTCGGGGTCGACGACGTCGCGCATGGCCTCCTCGAGGTCGGCGAGGAATTCTTCTGAGGCGGTGTCGGTCATCGTTTCTCCTCCAAGGCTTGGGACGCGTCCAGGGATGCCCGGGCGACAGCGTCTTTGAACGCGAGCCAGCCCAGCAGCGCGCATTTGACCCGCGCCGGGTACTTCGATACTCCGGCGAAGGCCACCCCGTCGCCGAGGACTTCCTCGTCACCCTCGACGGTCCCGCGCGAGGTGATCATGTCGGTGAACGCGTCCACCGTCTCCAGGGCATCGCCGACACTCTGGCCGATCACCTGATCGGCCAGCACCGACGTGGCGGCCTGGCTGATCGAGCAGCCCTGGCAGTCGTAGGAAATGTCGGTAACCTGCGCGCCGTCGTCGGACAGCGCCACCCGCAGGGTGACCTCATCGCCGCAGGTGGGGTTGACGTGATGGACCTGCTCCCGGAAGGGCTCGCGCAGTCCGCGGTGGTGCGGGTGTTTGTAGTGGTCCAGGATGACGTCCTGGTACATCTGTTCCAGGCGCATGACTCAGGTCCGCCCGAAGAAGTCGATGGCCCGGCGGACACCAGCGATCAGCCGGTCAACCTCGTCGAGGGTGTTGTACAACGCGAACGAAGCCCGTACGGTGGCGGCCACGCCGAGTCGCCGGTGCAGCGGAGCGGCGCAGTGATGCCCGACCCGGACCGCGACGCCCTCGTCGTCGAGCACCTGACCGACGTCGTGCGCGTGCACCCCGTCCACCACGAACGCGACCGGGGAACGACGCACCGCCGGGTCGGCCGGCCCGATGATGCGCACCTGGGGGATCTCGGCGAGGCCTTCGAGCGTCGCGGCGACCAGGCGGTGCTCGTGGGCTTGCACCTCGGCCATGCCGATCGCGTCGAGATACCTTGCAGCGGCGGCCAATCCGACGACCTGGGAGATCATCTGGGTGCCGGCCTCGAAGCGCTGCGGCGGGTCGGCGTAGGTCGCCGACTCCATGGTGACGGTCTCGATCATCGACCCGCCGGTGAGGAACGGCGGCAGGGCAGCGAGCAGATCGCGGCGGCCGTAGAGCGCCCCGATGCCGGTGGGGCCGAGCATCTTGTGCCCGGAGAACGCGGCGAAGTCCACGCCGAGCGACGGCAGGTCCACCGGCTGGTGCGGCACCGACTGGCAGGCGTCCAGAACGGTCAGCGCGCCGACCTCTTTGGCCCGGCGGACCAGTTCCGCGACGGGGGCGCCGGTGCCAGTGACATTCGAATGATGGGTGAAGGCAAGCACTTTCACGCGCTCGTCGAGACGGACGTGCTGCAGGTCCAGTTCGCCGTCGTCGGTGATGCCGAACCACTGCAGCGAAGCGCCGGTACGCCGGGCCAGTTCCTGCCACGGGATCAGGTTGGCGTGGTGTTCCAGCTCGGTGGTGACGATGATGTCGCCGGGACCGACCGTGTGATCGAACCGGTTGTCGCCCAAGACGTACGACACCAGGTTGAGCGCCTCGGTGGCGTTCTTGGTGAACACCACCTCGTCGGAGGCGGCGCCGACGAAGCCGGCGATATCTGCCCGGCCCTGCTCGAACGCGTCGGTGGCCTCCTCCATCAGCTGATGCGCACCGCGATGGACCGCGCCGTTGGACGTCAGCAGGAAATCCCGTTCGGCGTCGAGCACCGTCAGCGGTTTCTGCGAGGTCGCCCCGGAATCCAGGTAGGCCAACTGACGACCGCCGCGCATCACCCGCTGCAGTATCGGGAAATCGGCGCGGATCCGCTCGACGTCGAGCTCGGTGCCTACCGTCGCCTTCATCGCGTGCCGGCCTACGGGGTGGCCGACGCAGCAGACGCGTGGGCGAACCGCACGTAGCCGTTCTCCTCGAGTTCGTCGGCCAGTTCCGGTCCGCCGGACTCGACGATCCGGCCGTCGACGAAGACGTGCACGAACTGCGGGTGGATGTAGCGCAGGATGCGGGTGTAGTGGGTGATGAGCAGCACTCCGGCATGCTCGGCCTCGGCGAAGCGGTTCACTCCGTCGCTGACCACGCGCAGAGCATCGACGTCCAGACCGGAGTCGGTCTCGTCGAGGATGGCGATCTTGGGCTTGAGCATTCCCAGCTGCAGGATCTCGTGGCGCTTCTTCTCGCCGCCGGAAAAGCCCTCGTTGACGCTGCGCTCGGCGAACTGCGGGTCGATCTCCAGGTCGGCCATGGCGGCCTTGACCTCTTTGACCCACAGCCGCAGCTTGGGCGCCTCGCCGCGCACGGCGGTGGCGGCGGTGCGCAGGAAGTTCGACATCGACACCCCCGGCACCTCGACGGGGTACTGCATCGCCAGGAACAGTCCGGCCCGGGCGCGCTCATCGACGCTCATCTCCAGGACGTCCTCCCCGTCGAGGGTGATCGATCCCGAGGTGACGGTGTACTTGGGGTGGCCGGCGATGGCGTAGGACAGGGTGGACTTGCCGGATCCGTTGGGGCCCATGACCGCGTGGGTCTCCCCCGAGCGCACCGTCAGGTTGACGCCCTTGAGGATCTCCTTCTCGGTACCGTCCGGAGTGGTGATGGAGACGTGCAGGTCCTTGATCTCGAGTGTGCTCATGAGTCTGCTTTCGATTCGGTGATAGCGAGTTCGCGTTCGACGGCGTCGGTCAGGCGGTCCCGGACGGCCGGGACGGCGATCTTGGCGATGAGCTCGCCGAAGAAGCCGCGCACCACCAGACGACGGGCCTGGTCCTCGGGGATTCCTCGGGCGCGCAGGTAGAACAACTGCTCGTCGTCGAAACGTCCGGTGGCGCTGGCATGCCCGGCACCGACGATCTCGCCGGTCTCGATCTCCAGGTTCGGCACCGAGTCGGCGCGGGCGCCATCGGTGAGCACCAGGTTGCGGTTCACCTCGAAGGTGTCGGTGCCGGTGGCTTCCGCGCGGATCAGCACGTCGCCCACCCAGACGGTGTGGGCGTCGGGTTTGCGGGATTCCGGATCGCCTTGCAGCGCACCCTTATACAGCACATTGGAGCGGCAATTGGGCCGGGCGTGGTCGACCAGCAGTCGCGATTCCAAATGCTGGCCCGCGTCGGCGAAGTACAGGCCGAGCAGTTCGGCGTCGGCTCCGGGCGCGTCGAACCGGACAGTCGCGGCCATCCGCACGACCTCGCCCCCCAGAGTCACCGCCACGTGGCGCAGAACCGCGTCCTTACCGAGCCGGGCGTGCTGGGCGCTGACGTGGACCATGTCGTCGGCCCAGTCGGCGATCCACACCACGGTCAGCCGTGCGGCGTCGGCGACGAGGAACTCGATGTTATCGGCGTAGGTTCCGCTGCCCCGCAGGTCGATGACCGCGACCGCCTCGGCGAGTTCGCCGGCGCGGATCTGCAGATGCCCGTAGGCAGTCCGGCCGGCGCCGGGACCGTCGACGCGGATCTCGATCGGGGTCTCCACGTTCGCGCCGCGCGCGACGGTGACGATCGTCGCCTCCTCAAAGGAGGAAAAGGCTTGCGCGGCAACCCGGTCGGCGGGAACACCGCCCTGGCCGAGTCGTTCGTCGCCGCGGCGCACCGTCTCCACGGACACCCCGGGATGTTCGGTGACGGAGATCCCGGCTTGCCCGGATGGGAGGGCCGAACCGTCGTGCAGTCCGCGCAGGCGCTTGAGCGGGGTGAACCGCCACAACTCGTCGCGGCCGCCGGGCACCTCGAAGGCGTCGACGTCGAAGGAACTGAACTGCTCGCCCTTGTTGGCGGAGGCCAACGTTGAGCCCTTGTTGGCGGAGGCCAACGTTGAGCCCGGGCTGGCGGCGACGCCTTCGACAGCTTCGGTGAGATTGGTCATCCCACAGCACCTTCCATCTGCAACTCGATGAGCCGGTTGAGTTCCAGCGCGTACTCCATCGGCAACTCTCTGGCGATCGGCTCGACGAAGCCGCGCACCACCATGGCCATCGCCTCGTCCTCGGTGAGCCCGCGGCTCATCAGGTAGAACAACTGGTCCTCACTGACCTTGGAGACGGTGGCCTCGTGGCCCATCGTCACGTCGTCCTCGCGGATGTCGACGTAGGGGTAGGTGTCGCTGCGGCTGATGGTGTCGACCAGCAGCGCATCGCATTTCACGCTGGAGCGCGACCCGTGCGCGCCCTTGTTGATCTGAACAAGGCCACGGTAGGAGGCCCGGCCGCCGCCGCGGGCCACCGACTTCGACACGATGTTGCTCGACGTGTTGGGCGCCAGGTGCAGCATCTTGGCGCCGGTGTCCTGATGCTGGCCCTCCCCGGCGAACGCGATGGAGAGCACCTCGCCCTTGGCGTGCTCGCCGGTCATCCAGACCGCCGGGTACTTCATGGTGACCTTGGAGCCGATGTTGCCGTCGATCCACTCCATGGTGGCGCCGGCTTCGGCGCGGGCCCGCTTGGTGACCAGGTTGTAGACGTTGTTCGACCAGTTCTGGATGGTCGTATACCGAACCCGCGCAGCGGGTTTCACGATGATCTCCACCACCGCCGAGTGCAGCGAGTCGCTCTTGTAGATCGGCGCCGTGCAGCCCTCCACGTAGTGGATGTAGGAGCCCTCGTCGGCAATGATCAGCGTGCGCTCGAACTGGCCCATGTTCTCGGTGTTGATCCGGAAGTAGGCCTGCAGCGGGATGTCGACGTGCACACCCGGCGGCACATAGATGAATGAGCCGCCCGACCACACCGCGGTGTTCAGCGCGGAAAACTTGTTGTCGCCGGCCGGGATCACCGTGCCGAAGTACTGCTTGAAGATCTCAGGATGTTCCCGCAGTCCCGAATCGGTGTCGAGGAAGATGACCCCTTGGGCCTCGAGGTCTTCGCGGATCTGGTGGTAGACCACCTCGGAGTTGTGGACGACCATGCCTTCGGCGATGAAGTTGTGCGGGCCGTCGACCTCGATGTCGTAGACGGGTTCGACCGCGTAGGGCTGGATGGACGTGACCCGCTCGAATCCAAGCCACTCGTTGGTGTGGGCGCGGATGGTGGTGTCGTGCCCACCGTTGGAGGTGTGGAAGTAGCGGCGGCGGCCGAACCGATCGGTTCGCTTGACGTTGCGGCAGCCGAGCTTCTCGAAGTCGCCGGAGATGCCCAGTCGCCACGCGGTCTGGATGCGCTCCGGTGCGTGGCGATATGGCTGCGTGAATGACCACGGACCCGAGGCGCGCAGGCCCGACAACTCGGCCAGCTCACGCGCCTGGTTGAGAAGCGTCTCGTTCGCACATGTCAGCATGATCGAACCGCTGCGCTCAGGCTGGACATAACCGTCCGCGTCGACCCAACCACCCACGAAGGCCAGGCGCTGATCGGTCGGCAGCGAGAACACCCAGCCGGGAACACGTTTGGTCAACGACAGGCCGGCGAAACCGAGATCGGTGAGCCACTCGGTGAGTGCCTTGGAGTTAACGACAACCCGGTATTGGTCGGCTTCGATGCAGCGCAGCCCGAACAGGTCCTTAACCACGCGGATCAACTCGGCGCGCAGTTCGACGTCGGTGGCCGGGATGGCGAACTGGACGCGGTAGGTCTTGGTCGACAGGTGCAGGTTGCCATCGCCGATGTAGAGGCCCAGCAGCCACATTAAGTCAACGGTGCTGGCGGCGGGCGTCTGCAGGCCGTCGACAACCGGAAGTGGTGCCGCGGCGCCGAACTCAGGAATCTGACGCGGAACAGCGATGAAGTCGCCGGGCTCGATCTCGCCGACCGTAACCCACCGCCGCGCGAAACGCGCCCGCTGACGCCCCGGCTTGCGCTCGTCGCGCAGCACCAGCATGGGATGGTTGTCGGTGGCACGAACCTGCTGGCGTCGTGTCGCAACCGTGTAGGTCTGCCGGGTATCGGTCTGTGCGGCCGATTTGACCGGCGCGACGACGAACCTCTCCCCGACCTCGTCGTAAGCGAAAACTGAGTCGCCGCAGGAGATTTCCTTGATCGGAACCTGGCCGCGGTTGGCCGTCCACACCAAGGTGTCCCCCGCAAGGCACTCGTACTGGGCGGCGACACCGGACACCAGGCGCTGCTTCTCGGCCTCGGGGATACCGAGCCGGTCATAGGTGTTCTTGATCTCCTCGGGCAGTTCCTCCCAGGTGGTGGCCTGCTTCTCCGTCGAGCGCACGAAGTACTTGATGTTGTCGAAGTCGATGCCCTCGAGATTGGAGCCCCAGTTCGGCATCGGCTTCTTCTCGAAAGTGCGCAGCGCCTTAAGGCGGATGTCGAGCATCCACTGCGGCTCGCTCTTCTTCGCCGAGATGTCGCGCACCACCGCCTCGGAGAGGCCACGCTTGGCGGCGGCGCCGGCGACGTCGGTGTCCGACCAGCCGTAGCCGTAGTGGCCCAGCGAGGCGATGGTCTCATCCTGGGTGAGCGGCTGGATCTCAGGTGTGGTCGTCATGCCGACGCTCCTTGCTCATCGTGAGGATTGGTGGTCGCGGTTGTCGTCAGCGGCACGTGCGTGGTGCACGCGCAGTCACCGTTGACGATGGAGGCCAGCCGCTGCACATGGGTGCCGAGGACCTCTGAGATGGCCTGCTGCTCGGCCTCGCAGAGTTCCGGAAACTCTTCTGCCACATGGGAAACCGGGCAATGATGCTGACAGATCTGGATGCCCTGACCGGGGCCGCGCACCCGTGTCGTGGTGGTGGCGTAGCCGGCCTGGGTCAGCGCGTCGGCCACCCGTTCGGCGGCGTTTTCGACCGCGCCGTCGTCGGTGGTCTCAGCGGGCGTCACTCCGTCGAGGATGGCCTGAACGCGACGACGGGCGAAGGTGCGGACCGCGTCGTCGCCGCCGATCTCGCGCAACTGCCGCATGGCGGCCGACGCCAGATCGTCATAGGTGTGATCGAGCTTGGCGCGGCCGGCCGCCGTCAGGCGGTAGCGCTTGGCCGGACGGCCACGACCGGCGTGCTGCCACGGAGCGGACGGGTTGGCCGCGGCGTCGCCGCTGTCGACCAGGGCGTCGAGGTGGCGACGGACGCCGGTGGCCGCAATGCCGAGATGACGGCCGATCTCCGCGGCGGTGATCGAGCCGGATTCCAGCAGCAACTGCACGATCGCGCGCCGGGTATGGCCGTCCTGCACCGGTGCCCGCGGCGCGGACGACTCGGACGGGACGATTTTCACAACACCAGTGTGTCGCAATTCCCCCGCGCCGGTCTAGCAAGGGCAGCCTTACTAGGGGCCGGCGGGGATGAGCCCAGCGGATAGAGTGCTGTGGTGGCCGCCCGGCAACTCCCCCTACTCTCGTCGATCGCGAGTTGGCACGGTGACGAACGGCCCGTCGGCGCTCCACTCAATGACGCCGAACTGCGGGCCATGCACCGAACTCGGCTGTTCGGAGCCACCGGCACCGTTCTGATGGGCATCGGCGCGCTCGGCGCCGGGGCGCGGCCGGTGGTGCAGGACCCCACCTTCGGGGTGCGGGTGCTCAACCTCCCCTCGCGCATCGCGACCGTGTCGCTCACGATGACGACCACCGGTGCCGTGATGATGGCGCTGGCCTGGCTGATGCTCGGCCGCTTCGTGCTGGGCCCGCGCCGGATGACCCGCGCCCAGCTGGATCGCACGCTGATGCTGTGGATCGCGCCCCTGCTGATCTCTCCGCCGATGTACAGCAAGGACGTCTACTCCTATCTGGCCCAAAGCCAGATCGCCCGAATCGGCTTGAACCCCTACAAAGTCGGGCCCGCGCCGGGATTGGGCCTGGACCACGTGTTCACGCTGTCGGTGCCCAGCCTGTGGCGGGAGACCCCGGCGCCGTACGGTCCGTTGTTCCTGTGGATCGGCCGCGGCATCTCGGCACTCACCGGAGAGAACATCGTCGCCGCGGTGATGTGTCACCGACTCGTCGTGCTCGTCGGTGTGGGCCTGATCGTCTGGGCCACGCCGAGATTGGCCCGCCGTTGCGGGGTCGCCGAAGTCGCCGCGCTGTGGCTGGGAGCCGCCAATCCCCTGCTGCTCATGCACTTGGTGGCGGGCATCCACAACGAGGCCCTCATGCTCGGCCTGATGCTGGCCGGGACCGAACTGGCGCTGCGAGGTATCTACACCCGAGCACCCCTGCTTCCACGACCGGTGCACTGGCCGCACTCGCGCACGGACTGGTCGACCTGGATGCCGCTGGCGATGCTGCTGGCCGGCACGGTGCTGATCACCCTCTCGTCCCAGGTGAAACTGCCCGGGCTGCTGGCGCTGGGTTTCGCCGCGATGGCGCTGGCGCACCGCTGGGGCGGTACCGTGCGGGCGTTCCTGTCGGCCGGTGTGCTGACGGGTGTCGTGGCGCTGGCGGTGATGGCCCTTGTCGGCTGGGCCAGCGGGCTGGGGTTCGGCTGGCTGTTCACCCTCGGCACGGCCAATGTGGTGCGCAGCTGGATGTCGCCGCCGACGCTGCTGGCACTGGCCACTGGTCAAGTCGGGATCCTGCTGGGCCTGGGCGATCACACCACCGCCGTGCTGTCGCTGACCCGTGCGATGGGCGTGCTGATCATCTCGATCATGGTGAGCTGGCTGCTGATCGCGGTGCTGCGCGGGCGCCTGCATCCGGTGGGCGGCCTGGGCGTGGCGCTGGGCGCCACCGTGCTGCTGTTCCCGGTGGTCCAGCCCTGGTATCTGCTGTGGGCGATCATCCCGCTGGCTGCGTGGGTGACCCGACCGCGGTTCCGGATCGCGACCGTCGCCGTCACGCTGATCGTCGGGATCTTCGGGCCCACCGCCAATGGCGACCGGTTCACGCTGTTCCAGATCCTCGACGCCACGCTGGCCAGCGCACTGATCGTCGGGCTGTTGATCTGGCTCACCCGCAAGCGGCTGCCCTGGCGGTATGTGCCCGGCACCGACGAGCGCTACAGCGGCGAGGACCTCGCCGCCGCCCCGCGATCGGCCGCAGACCAGCCGCCGGCGGCACAGCCCGCCCCCAACACCTACGCTGAGACCCCGTGAGTGCTGGCTCTCCCGTCCCGGTACGGATGCGCGGGGTGACGAAACGCTACGGCCCGACGTGCGCGGTGTCCGATCTCGACCTGGACGTCAACCGCGCCGAAGTGCTCGCCCTACTCGGACCCAACGGCGCCGGGAAGACCACCACGGTCGAGATGTGCGAGGGCTTCGTCCGCCCCGACGCCGGCACGGTGGAAATCCTCGGCCTGGACCCGATCGCCGACAACGCCGCGGTCCGCGAGCGCATCGGAGTGATGTTGCAGGGCGGCGGCGGCTACCCCGCAGCGCGGGCCGCCGAGATGCTCAACCTGGTGGCCGCCTACGCGGCCAAGCCGCTCGATCCCGCCTGGCTGCTCGACACCCTGGGGCTGACCGACTCCGCCAAGACCACCTACCGCCGGCTTTCCGGCGGCCAGCAGCAGCGGCTGGCTCTGGCGTGCGCGATCGTCGGGCGCCCGGAGTTGGTGTTCCTCGACGAGCCGACCGCGGGCATGGACGCCCATGCCCGCCTGGTGGTGTGGGAGCTCATCGACGGCCTGCGCCGCGACGGCGTGACGGTGGTGCTGACCACTCATCAGTTGCAGGAGGCCGAGGAACTGGCCGACCGGATCGTCATCATCGATCGGGGGTCGACGGTCGCGTCCGGAACGCCGGCCGAGCTGATGCGCAGCGGTGCGGAGAACCAGCTGCGGTTCAGCGCGCCCCGCAAGATGGACCTCTCGCTGCTGGAGGCGGCGCTGCCCGAGGGCTACCGGGCCAGCGAACCGGCCCCCGGTGAGTACCTGGTGGAAGGGGCCATCGACCCGCAGGTGCTGGCGACCGTGACGGCCTGGTGCGCACGGCAGAACATCCTGGCCACCGACCTGCGCGTCGAGCAGCGAAGCCTCGAGGACGTGTTCCTGGACCTCACCGGCAAGGAGTTGCGGTCATGACCCAGCTGTTCCCGGCGGGCACCTTCACGCCCGACCCCCGCCCGGCCCCAGTGCCGCAGATGCTGGCCGCGCAGTACGGCCTGGAACTGAAGTTGTTGTTGCGCAACGGCGAACAACTCCTGCTGACCATGTTCATCCCGATCACGCTGCTGATCGGACTGACACTGCTGCCCCTGAGCCCGTTCGGCGAAGGCCGCGAGCACCGGGTGTCGGTGTTCGTTCCGGCGATCATGGCGCTGGCGGTGATCTCGACGGCGTTCACCGGCCAAGCCATCGCGGTGGCGTTCGACCGCCGCTACGGCGCGCTGAAACGCCTGGGCGCCACCGCCCTTCCGGTCTGGGGCATCATCGCCGGCAAGGCGCTGGCCGTGGTGTCGGTGGTGTTCCTGCAGGCACTGCTGCTCGGAAGTATCGGGCTGGCGCTGGGCTGGCGGCCGAACCCGGCCGGGCTGGCCCTCGGTGCGGTGGTGATCGCGCTGGGCACGGCGACGTTCGTGGCGCTGGGTCTGCTGCTCGGCGGCACGCTGCGCGCCGAGATCGTCCTGGCGATCGCGAACCTGATGTGGTTCGTCTTCGCCGCCCTCGGCGCGCTGACGCTGGAGACCGGCATCGTCCCCAAGGCCGTCGGCTGGGTGGCCCGGCTGACCCCGTCGGGCGCACTGACCGAGGCGCTGTCCCGGGCCACGCTGGTGTCCGTCGACTGGTTCGGCATCGCGGTGCTCGCCGTCTGGGGTGCCGTGGCGGCGGCGGCGGCGGTCCGCTGGTTCCGGTTCACCTGACCGATAGGATCGCCGACGTGGGTTTGTTCATGCGGTTGGTCGACCGGCTTCCGCTGCCCAGCGTGCGCACCCAGCGGATCATCGCGCTGGCGGTGCTGCTCAGCCAGGCGCTGATCTCGGTCACCGGGTCGATCGTCCGGGTCACCGCGTCGGGGCTGGGCTGCCCCACCTGGCCGCAGTGCTTCCCGGGCAGTTTCACCCCGGTGCCGCACGCCGAAGTGCCCGTCATCCATCAGGCCGTCGAATTCGGCAACCGGCTGATCACCTTCGCGGTGGTGATCACCGCGATGGCGGCCGTGCTCGCCGTGACCCGGGCCCGGCGCCGACGCGAGATCAAGGTCTACGCCTGGCTGATGCCGGCCTCGACGTTGCTGCAGGCGATCATCGGGGGCATCACCGTGCGGACCGGCCTGCTGTGGTGGACGGTGGCGATCCACCTGCTGGTGTCGATGGCGATGGTGTGGCTGGCCACGCTGCTCTACGTCAAGATCGGTGAGCCCGACGACGGCGTGGTGACGCCGGTGGCGCCGAAACCGCTGCGCCAGTTGACGGTTCTGACCGCCGTGGTGCTCAGTGCAACCCTGGTGACGGGCACGCTGGTCACCGGAGCCGGGCCGCACGCCGGGGACAAGAGCCTCGCGCGGCCGGTGCCCCGCCTGGAGGTGGAGATCATCACCCTGGTCCACGCGCACGCGACACTGATGGTGGCCTACTTCAGTCTGCTGGTCGGGCTGAGCGCCGGTCTGCTCGCGGTGGGCGCGCCGCGGCGGGTGTTGCGGCGGCTGGCCGAGGTCGTCGGCTTGGTGCTGATGCAGGGACTGATCGGGGTGGTTCAGTACCACACCGGTGTGCCCGCGGTGCTGGTCGCGCTCCACGTCGCCGGGGCCGCCGCCTGCACGGCCGCGACCGCGGTGCTATGGGCGTCGATGCGAGAGCGGACCGAGCCCCAGACGCTCAAGGGCCGACTCGACCTGCAGAGCGAAGTCGCGCTGCCGTAGCCCGCGGTTGGTCTCGTCGAGCTGGCGCCAGCCCAGTGACGGTTCGATCAGCTCCAGTTCCAGTAGCACCGCATCTGCCCCCTCACCGATGACATCGACACGCGCATAGAGAAATTCGTTGCGCGGAATGCCCAGATGGGCCGCGGCGGCGTCGAGGACGCTGTGCCCCACCTCCCACAGTTCGACGTCGGGGTTAGCTCGCGTCAGCGTCTCCGCGGCGTAGGTGCCCGACGGGTCAAGGCGCGGTTGTTCGCCCTGCGGCGGCAGGATCGGACCCTTGACGAAGGCGTGCGACTCCTCCCCCCCGAGGAACACCAGCGCGGTCTCCCCCGCCGCGATGCGCGGTTCGTAGGGCTGCACCAGCACGGAGCGTCCGGCGTCGAGCAGGCCCGTCGCGTGCGCGGCGGCGGCGTCGGCCTCGACGAACCGGAAGGTGTCGATCGAACCGGCCCCTATCGCCGGCGTGACCACCACCTCGCCGTGGAAATCGGCTGGTGAGGCGATGTCCCCGGGCTCCAGGAACGACGACGGCACCACTGCCACCCCGGCGCCGGCGAGGTCGCTCAGATAGTGCTTGTCGCTGTTCCAGGCCACCACCGCGGGGGCGTTGAGGAGGTTGCGCACCCGGGTGGTCCAGGCCAGGAACTCCTCGCGGCGTTCGGCGTAGTCCCATGCCGCCCGCACAATCACCAGGTCGGCGTTCTCGGTCTCCGGGTTGTCCCACGACATCCACCGGGCGTGCAGGCCGCGGGTCCGCAGGGCCGCGACCAGGCCGTCGTCGTCGCCGTCGCCGTCGACGAGTTGCGGGCAGGACGCCAGAACGATGCGCGGATGGAACACGTTCGGCCGGGCTAGCTTCATCGGGTGCTCACAGCAGCGATGATAGTGACGTGCACGCTATTGAAGTCGCCGAGACAGGCGGTCCCGAGGTTCTGCAGTACGTCGAGAAGCCGGTGCCCTCCCCCGCCCCGGACGAGGTGCTGATCAAGGCCGACGCCATCGGCGTCAATTACATCGACACCTACTTCCGCTCCGGGCAGTACCCCCGCGAGGTGCCGTTCATCGTCGGCACCGAGGTGTGCGGGACGGTCGAGGCGGCCGGCGACAACGTCGCCGCGATCGCCGTCGGCGACCGGGTGGTCACCGCGAACGCCGTCGGCGCCTACGCCGAATACAGCTGCGCGCCTTCGGATCTGGTCGCCTACGTTCCCGAATCCGTGCCGTCGGACGCCATCGCGTCGGCATTGCTCAAGGGAATGACGGCGCACTATCTGATCAGGTCCGTCTACCAGGTGCAGCCCGGCGACTGGCTACTGGTACACGCCGGCGCCGGCGGGGTCGGGCTGATCCTGACGCAGTGGGCCACCAGCCTGGGCGCCCGGGTCATCACGACGGCCTCGACGCCGGACAAGAGCGAGTTGTCCCGGCGGGCCGGGGCGGTGGAAGTGCTCGACTACCCCGACGACCCCGCAGAGTTCGCCCAACGGGTGCGGGACCTGAGCGACGGCCGCGGCGTGGCCGCGGTGTACGACGGCGTCGGCAAGTCCACGTTCGACGCCAGCCTGGCCAGCCTCGCGGTGCGGGGCACCCTGGCGCTGTTCGGCGCGGCGAGCGGTCCGGTTCCGCCGGTGGATCCGCAACGTCTCAATGCGGCCGGGTCGGTCTATCTCACCCGGCCGAACCTGGCGCACTTCATCCGCACACCCGACGAATTCTCCTGGCGGGCAGGCGAACTTATCGACGCCATCGCCGACGGGTCGATTTCGATCACCGTCGGCGGCCACTATCCGCTGGCCGAGGCGCGGCGCGCCCATGAGGATCTGCAGGGACGCCGGACGACGGGATCGATCGTCCTGGTGCCATGAACCATCGTTGAACCTCCGGTGAACTGCTAGGGTCCGTCTGCGTGAGGGTCACCGGGAGTCGTTGGATCGCGCTGGCCGGGGCTTGCCTCATGGTCGTGGCGACGGCTCCGGACGGGCGTGCCGACCCACTTTCTGATCCGACCGTCGTGCCGGCGGCCGATGCCGCTCCGGCGCCCGAAACGGCCACCGGGGTGGCGAGCGGGCCGATTTCATCGGGTCCGCCCGGGACGCTGACCACCCCGGAGGGCCTGGTGCTGAGTGTGACCGGGACCAAGGAGTCACTTGACCCCGTCACCTCGCTGAACAACACGCCCTGGTCGCGGGAGTACGTGGTCAAGGGGGTCTTCAACGGAACGGTGTCGGGTCCCGGTCACGGCGCGGTGGAGGGCGGTGTGCTGGAGGCCGGCTACCAGATCGGCTGCGGAATCACCCAGACGGACCTGCATTCCATCTCGACGGCGGGCATCACCCCGGGCACTGGCATTCCCATCCTCGACGGCTCGCTGTTCCCGGTCTTCATCAGCGCCAACGCCTCACAGCAACTCCGCCTCGTTCTGGAGCCGGGTCGGGTGAACAACGTCTCGGTGACCCGGAAGGAATTCGAGGGCGACTGGGCCCGGGTGTCGATCACCGGCTTGAGGATCCGCGTCGACGGATGCCACGGTCAAGCGTTCATCCGGTCCTTCGCAACGTTCACCAGTTCCGCCGACGACAACGCCGCCGTGGTGACCTATCTCGGCGTGACGAGGGCGGTGTAGTGCTGCTCCGTGGAATTGCTGGTTTGCTTGTGGCAGTAGCTGTTTCTGGTCCGGCCGCGGCCGACCCGGTCGACCCGGTGTTGCCACCGGCGCCCGGCCAGCCGTGGGCCTCGACGGCCCCGGCCGCTGAGGCAGCCCCGCCCCCGCCGGATACCGGCCTCGTCCCATCGGGGCCACCGGGCATCGCACAAACTCCCGACGACAGGACCCTCACGGTGCTGGCGGAGAACGAGACACAGTTACCCGTAGCGCCGTTGACCACTGCGCTCAGTTCGCGTGACTGGCTGGTCGGGGCCACCTTCGTCGGCAGCACGACCGGCGAGGCCAGCGGTGGGACGCTGGAAGTGGGCTACCAGATCGGTTGCGGCGTCGAGATGAACCAGATCCGGCTGGGCGGCACGGAGGGCGCCAACGTCAACTCGTCGGCGATCTCGTTTCCGACGTCGGGCGCCATCGATGTCCGCATTCGGCCCGGAACGATCATCAACGCTCCGGTGATGACGAAAGAGTTCAAGGGCGCCAAGACCCGGGTCATGGTCAAAGACATCCACGTCCGCGTCGATGGGTGCGTGGGTAAGTCGAACCTGCGGTCGTATGCGATTCTGACCAGTTCGACGCCGCACACCCAGGACGTTGTGGCGTATTACGGTGTGCCGAAGGTGTTTTAGGACGGTCAACCAAAGTCGCTGACGGACAAGCCATTGAGTGACTGCATTCCCAGCACGGCGCACAAGTGCCGGGGAGATGTAACGACGTCTCAGAAATGCCAGCTGCTGTGAATTGGGGGCGCCGTACACACCTGCTCGCCTACCCCGAATCCTCACTGGTGGTCCAGTTGATCCGTCCCGCCGTTTCGAGCCGCGGTTATGCGAGTTGAGAGATCGAATTGGTGGACGTCCAGAGCGTTTCGAACTCTGTCGGGCTGATGTTACCGAGGTAGCTGTGCCGATGCGTTCGACGTTATAGAAGTTGTCGATGTAATCGGCCATGGCGGAGGCCAACTCGATGGTGGTGGCCCATCTGCGGGTGTTGAGCAACTCGACCTGCAGCCGCGCCCAGAACGCCTCCATGGCGGCGATGTCGAAGCAGTCGCCCACGGTGCCGAACGAGCCGAGTAGGCCCCATCGTCGCATGTTCTCCCCGAAGCTCCAGGAGGTGAACTGGGTGCCGTGGTCGGCGTGCAGAATCGTTGGGCCACTTCGGTTTCTGTTGTCGACGGCCATGTTGACCGCGTTGTTGACCAGTGCGGTGTCGGCGGTGGTCGAGAAGGTGCGGGCCACGATCATGCGCGAGAAGCAGTCCAGGATCGCGCAGCAGTACACCTTGCCGTCGTCGGCCTCCACGCTCGGGATGCCCTCAATGACTCCAAGGAGCGCCGAGTTCCCCTGGATGTGGAGGTCGCGGGGTCTGATCCAGACGTATCTGCTCGCCGAAAGAAAACTAGGGCTCGGAAATGGTTCCCTTGCGAGCGTCTTCAACGCGCACGCGGGGTAGCCGGAAGATCGGCTGGAGTCTGTGCGGCCCGGCCCGACCCAATGTCACCCAAAAAGCAACGGCAGCGGAATCACCGAATCCACCGCCAGCGCCACGAACACCGCGGCCAGGTAGTTGTTCGAGTGCAGGAAAAGCCGCAGCGGCTTGACGGCCTCGCCGCGCTTGACGCCGGCGTGCAGCCGGTAGGCCAGGGTCAGGAACCACGCCCCCGCCAGAACAGCAACCACCGCGTACAGCCATCCGGTGGCGGGAATCAACGCAACCGTCGCCGCGACCGTCAGCCAGGTGTAGATGATGACCTGCTTGGTGACCTGTTGCTCGGTGGCGACCACGGGCAGCATCGGCACACCGGCCGCCCGGTAATCCTCTTTGTACTTCATGGCCAGCGCCCAGGTGTGCGGCGGCGTCCAGAAGAAAATGATCGCGAACATGGCCAGCGCCTGCCAGCCGATGGTCCCGGTGACCGCCGACCAGCCGATCATCACCGGCATGCAGCCCGCAGCACCGCCCCACACCACGTTCTGCGAGGTGCGCCGCTTGAGTAGCAGGGTGTAGACCAGCACGTAGAACGCGATGGTGGCGGCCGCCAGGTGCGCCGAGAGCATGTTGGTGGTCCACCACAGCCAGAAGAAGGACCCGATCGACAGCGCCATGCCGAACACGAAGGCATGGCTGCGCGGCACCACCGCGCGGGCCAGCGGCCGTCGTTCGGTGCGCTTCATCACCTTGTCGATGTCGGCGTCGGCCACGCAGTTGAGAGTGTTGGCGCCGCCGGCCGCGAGCATCCCGCCGAACAGTGTGTTGAGAATGAGGACCAGATCGACGTGGCCGCGGCTGGCCAGCAGCATCGCCGGGATGGTGGTGACCAGGAGCAGTTCGATGACGCGAGGCTTCATCAGCGCCAGGTAGCCGAGCAGCGTGGTGCGGATGCGGCCCGGCGCGACGGCCGAACCGCTGGTCTCGTCGACCAGGCTGGTTTCGCGCATTCTCACGCAGTCAACTCCTTCACCGACGGCCACCGGCCGCCCAGGCTTCTACTAGAGAGGATGGTAGACCTCGACGCTGGCGATTTGGTACTGCAGGGCAGATTCCCGGCACTAGGGTGTGCAGCAGTATCGGGTTGCCAGCTGATAGACCTCCCAGGAGTTTCATTTCGTGACCACCCTTGAGCAGATTTCCGCGCTGACCCAGCCGCATCACCCCGACGACTGGACCGAACTGGACAGCCGTGCCGTCGACACCGCACGGATCCTCGCGGCAGATGCCGTGCAGAAGGTCGGCAACGGGCACCCCGGCACCGCGATGAGCCTCGCTCCGGTGGCCTACACCCTGTTCCAGCGGGTGATGCGCCACGATCCCAGCGACACGCACTGGCTCGGCCGGGACCGCTTCGTCCTGTCCTGCGGCCACTCCAGCCTGACGCTGTACCTCCAGTTGTATCTGGGCGGCTTCGGCCTGGAACTCTCCGACATCGAGTCGCTGCGGACCTGGGGCTCCAAGACCCCCGGGCACCCGGAGTTCCGGCACACCAAGGGCGTGGAGATCACCACCGGTCCCCTGGGCCAGGGCTTGGCCTCGGCCGTCGGGATGGCCATGGCGTCGCGCTACGAGCGCGGGCTGTTCGACCCCGACGCCGCGCCGGGCACCAGCCCGTTCGACCACTACATCTACGTCATCGCCTCCGACGGCGACATGGAGGAGGGCGTCACCAGCGAGGCGTGCTCGCTGGCCGGCACCCAGCAGCTGGGCAATCTCATCGTCATCTGGGATGACAACGAGATCTCCATCGAGCACAACACCAAGATCGCGTTCACCGAGGACACTCCCGCGCGCTACGAGGCATACGGGTGGCATGTGCAGGTCGTCGAGGGCGGCGAGAACGTCACCGGGATCGAGCAGGCGATCGAACGGGCCAAGGCCGTGACCGACAAGCCGTCGTTCATCGCGCTGCGGACCATCATCGGCTACCCGGCGCCGACCAAGATGAACACCGGCGGGGTACACGGCTCGGCGCTGGGCGCCGATGAGGTGGCCGCCACCAAGAAGATCCTCGGCTTCGACCCGGACAAGAGCTTCGAGGTCGCCGACGAGGTGATCGCGCACACCCGCAAGCTGGTGGATCGCGGCCGCGAGGCGCACTCGAGCTGGCAGGCCGACTTCGACGCCTGGGCGCAGCGCGAACCGGAGCGCAAGGCCCTGCTGGACCGGCTGATCGCCGGCACCCTGCCCGACGGCTGGGACGCCGACCTGCCCTACTGGGAGCCGGGATCCAAGGCGGTGGCCACCCGGGCGGCTTCTGGCGACGTGCTCTCGGCGATCGGGCCGAAGCTGCCGGAGCTGTGGGGCGGCTCGGCGGATCTGGCCGGCAGCAACAACACGACGATGAAGGGCGCCAAGTCCTTTGGCCCGCCATCGATCTCCACCGAGGACTGGACGGCCACCTGGTACGGGCGCACCCTGCATTTCGGGATTCGCGAGCATGCGATGGGCGCGATCCTTTCCGGGATCGTGCTGCACGGCCCGACCCGCGCCTACGGCGGCACGTTCCTGCAGTTCGCCGACTACATGCGCGGCGCGGTGCGACTGGCCGCGCTGATGGACATCGACCCCATCTACGTGTGGACCCATGACTCGATCGGTCTCGGCGAGGACGGTCCCACCCACCAGCCGATCGAGCATCTCGCGGCGCTGCGCGCCATCCCCCGGCTGGCGGTGGTGCGCCCGGCCGACCCGAACGAGACCGCTTACGCCTGGCGCACCATCCTGGAGCGCGGGGCCACCAGCGGTCCGGTCGGGCTGATCCTGACCCGCCAGGGCGTGCCGGTCCTGGAAGGCACCAGCAGCCAAGGCGTGGCCCGCGGCGGGTATGTGATCGGCGGGCACAGCGCCGAGGACGTGGCGGGCGGCGACGTCATCATCATCGCCACCGGGTCCGAGGTACAGCTGGCGGTCGAAGCGGTAAAGATCCTGGCGGACAGGGAGATCAGCGCCTACGTGGTCTCCATGCCGTGCGTGGAGTGGTTCGAGGCGCAGCCGCGGGAATACCGGGATGCCGTGCTGCCACCGAGCGTTCCGGCCCGCGTCGCCGTCGAGGCCGGCGTCGCGCAGAGTTGGTACAAGTACGTCGGCGACACCGGAGAGATCGTCTCGATCGAGCACTACGGCGAGTCCGCCGACGACAAGACCCTGTTCCGCGAGTTCGGCTTCACCCCCGAGGCGGTCGTGGCCGCGGCAGAACGAGCAATCGACAACTAGCACCGAAAACCTTAAGGAGTAGCGCATGGCCCAGAACCCCAACCTCGCAGCACTGTCCGCGGCCGGAGTCTCGGTGTGGCTCGACGACCTCTCCCGGGATCGGCTGCGGTCGGGCAACCTGCAGGAGCTGATCGACACGAAGTCCGTCGTCGGCGTCACGACCAACCCGTCGATCTTCCAGGCAGCACTGTCGACGGGCACCGCGTACGACGCCCAGGTCGCTGAACTGGCCGAGCGTGGCGCCGACGTCGACGCCACGATCCGCACCGTCACCACCGACGACGTGCGGGAGGCCTGCGATGTGCTTCGCCCGCAGTGGGAGGCCTCCGACGGCGTCGACGGGCGGGTGTCGATCGAGGTCGACCCGCGGCTGGCCCATGACACCGACAAGTCGATCCTGCAAGCCATCGAGCTGTGGAAGATCGTCGACCGGCCCAACCTGCTGATCAAGATCCCGGCCACCAAGGCCGGTCTGCCGGCCATCAGCGCCGTTCTGGCCGAAGGCATTTCGGTCAACGTGACGCTGATCTTCTCCAGCGAGCGCTACGTCGAGGTGATGGACGCCTACCTCGACGGTCTGGAGCGGGCTCAGAAGGCCGGCCATGACATCTCGAAGATCCATTCCGTCGCTTCGTTCTTCGTCTCCCGGGTGGACACCGAAATCGACAAGAGACTGGAAGCCATCGGCACTCCCAAAGCGCTGTCGCTGCGCGGCGAGGCCGCGCTCGCCAACGCGCGACTGGCCTACGCCGAATACGAGGAGGTGTTCACCACCCCGCGCTACGCGAAGCTGTCCGTTTCGGGCGCCCGGGTGCAGCGTCCGCTGTGGGCCTCGACCGGGGTGAAGAACCCCGACTACCCCGACACCTTGTACGTCACCGAACTCGTTGCGGCACACACCGTCAACACCATGCCGGAGAAAACGATGGACGCGGTGGCCGACCACGGCGCGATCCGCGGGGACACCATCAGCAACCACATCGTCGAATCTCAGGGCGTGTTCCTCAATCTGGAGGAACTCGGCATCGATCTGCAGGACGTCTTCGACTTCCTGGAGCGCGACGGCGTGGCCAAGTTCGAGAAGTCCTGGCAGGAACTGCTGGAGGCGACGCAAGCGCAATTGGACTTAGCTAAAAAGTGAATTGGGCCAAGAAGTGAGTTCCGCCGACGAGGTCTGCGTTCCCATCCCGGAGGGTTGGCATAACCCGTTGCGTGACAAGCGCGACAAGCGGATGCCGCGGATCGCAGGCCCGTGCGGGGTGGTGATCTTCGGCGTCACCGGTGACCTGTCGCGCAAGAAACTCATGCCTGCGATCTACGACCTGTGCAACCGGGGCCTGCTGCCGCCGTCGTTCGCACTGGTCGGTTTCGCCCGACGGGATTGGGCCGACGAGGATTTCGGCAAACTGGTGCACGACGCGGTGCGCGAGCACGCCCGCACGCAGTTCCGCCAGGAGGTCTGGGACCGGCTCGCCGAGGGAATCCGGTTCGTCCAGGGCGGTTTCGACGACGACGCCTCATTCGAGAGGCTCGCCGAGACACTGGCGAAGCTCGACATCGAGCGCGGCACCGGCGGCAATCACGCCTTCTACCTGTCGATTCCGCCGAATGCCTTCCCGCTGGTCACCGAACAACTCAAGAAGTCGGGGCTGGCCGACCCGAAGGACGGTCGGTGGAGCCGGGTGGTCATCGAGAAGCCGTTCGGCCATGACCTGGCCAGCGCGATCGAACTGAACAAAGTGGTCAACAGCGTCTTCCCGGAGAAGTCGGTGTTCCGGATCGACCACTACCTCGGCAAGGAGACGGTGCAGAACATCCTGGCGCTGCGCTTCGCCAACGAACTGTTCGAGCCGATCTGGGGCGGTCACTACGTCGACAGCGTGCAGATCACGATGGCCGAGGACATCGGCCTGGGCGGCCGGGCCGGCTACTACGACGGCATCGGCGCCGCCCGCGACGTGATCCAGAACCACCTGCTGCAACTTCTCGCGCTGACCGCGCTGGAAGAGCCGGTGAGCTTTCACCCCGACGAGGTTCGCGCCGAGAAGATCAAGGTGCTCTCGGCGACCCGGCTGGCCCAGCCGCTGGATCAGACCAGCGCGAGGGGGCAGTACGTGGCCGGCTGGCAGGGCGGCCAGCACGTGGTGGGGCTGCTCGACGAGGAGGGCTTCTCCCACACCTCGACCACCGAGACGTTCGCGGCGATCACCCTCGACGTCGACACCCGGCGCTGGGCGGGGGTGCCGTTCTATCTCCGGACCGGAAAACGGTTGGGCCGCAGGGTGACTGAGATCGCCCTGATGTTCAAGCGCGCCCCGCATCTGCCCTTCGACGCCACCATGACCGAGGAACTCGGCCAGAACGCACTGGTGATCCGGGTCCAGCCCGACGAAGGCATCACGCTGCGGTTCGGCTCCAAGGTCCCGGGCTCGGCGATGGAGGTCCGCGACGTCAACATGGACTTCTCCTACGGGTCGGCGTTCGCCGAGGACTCCCCTGAAGCCTACGAGCGGCTGATCCTCGACGTTCTCCTGGGCGAGCCGTCACTGTTCCCCAGCAATGCCGAAGTCGAATTGTCGTGGAAGATCCTCGATCCCGTGCTGGAGTACTGGGCGGGCCAGGGTAAGCCGGATCCGTACGAGTCGGGGTCGTGGGGTCCGGAGTCGGCCTTCTTGATGCTGGAGCGCAACGGGCACGAGTGGAGAAGGCCCTAGAGCGATGAGCGCCAGCGAAGAGCGGAGTGGGCAGAAGTGATCGTCGACCTTCCCAACACCACCACCAACGAGATCAACAAACGCATCACCGCCCTGCGCGAGGAGGGCGGGGCGATCACCCTCGGCCGGGTGCTGACACTGGTGGTGGCGCCGCACTGCAAGGAAATCCTGGAGGACGCCATCGACGCGGCGGTCTCGGCCAGCCGGGAGCACCCCTGCCGGATCATCGTCGTCGTCCCGGTCGACCGCGACGCCACCGAACCCCACCTGGACGCCCAGCTTCGGGTCGGCGGAGACGCCGGCGCCGGCGAAGTGGTGGTGCTCAAGACGGCCGGGCCGCTGGGCGAGCATGCCAGCAGCGTGGTGCTGCCGTTCCTGCTGCCCGACACCCCAGTGGTGACCTGGTGGCCGGGCGAGGCTCCCGAAGTTCCGGCCAAGGATTCATTGGGGCGCTTGGCGATTCGCCGCATCACCGACGCCACCGGAACCGCGGACCCGTTGGCGACGCTGCGCAGCCGGCTCACCGGCTACACCAGGGGCGACACCGATCTGGCGTGGAGCCGCATCACCTACTGGCGTGCGCTGCTGGCGTCGGCGTTGGAACAGCCGCCCTATGAGCCGGTCACCGGCGCCGTCGTCTCCGGTCTGGCCGACGAGCCCGCGCTGGACATCCTGGCCGGCTGGCTGGCCGTGTGCATCGACGGGCCGGTGCGCCGCGAAACCGGTGAGCTGAAAGTCGAATTGGACCAGCCCAGCCAGACCATCGTGCTGAGCCGGCCGCAGGACGGCGCCACCGCCACCCTGACCCGCACCGGCAGGCCCGCCGCGCAACTTCCGCTGGCGCGGCGGGAGACCCGGGAGTGCCTGGCCGAAGATCTGCGGCGCCTGGACGCCGACGAGATCTACCACGAGGCGCTGGGCGGCATCGACAAGGTGATCTATCCGGGGAGCCACTGAGCGCATGGGTAACCGTCCTGGCGTGACCGTCAAGACCTTCGCCGACACCGATGCGATGGTGGCCGACGCGGCTGAGCTTCTGGCTCAGGCGATTTCGGAGGCGATCGCGGAGCGCGGTGTCGCCTCGATCGTGCTGACCGGCGGCGGCACCGGCACCGCACTGCTCACAAGGCTGGGGTCCTACCCGGTGGGCTGGGCGCGGGTGCAGTTGTTCTGGGGCGACGACCGCTACGTCCCGCACGACGACGACGAGCGCAACGAGAAGCAGGCCCGCGAGGCGCTGCTCGACCACATCGACATCCCTTCCGCCAACATCCACGCCATGCCGGCCAGCGACGGCGCTTTCGGCGATGACATCGCCGCCGCGGCACGGTCCTACTCCGACGATCTGGCGGCGGCGGCCGAATCCGGAGCGCCCACACCGGTATTCGACGTGCATCTGCTCGGCATGGGGGGCGAGGGCCACGTCAACTCTCTGTTCCCGCACACCGCCGCGGTCCGGGAGACGCAGCGGATGGTGGTGGGCGTCGTCGACTCCCCCAAGCCGCCGCCGCGGCGGATCACCCTGACGCTGCCCGCCGTGCGCCGCTCCCGGCAGGTGTGGCTGGTCGTCTCCGGCGAGGCCAAGGCCGAGGCCGTGGCCGCCGGCGTCAGCGGCGCGGATCCCGACGACTGGCCCGCCGCCGGGGCTATCGGGATCGAGAAGACGATGTGGCTTCTGGACTCCGCCGCGGCAAGCAGACTGCCAGACTGATCGCCATGGCTGACAGCACCGACAAAGCGCCGTCCCGCTCCCCCGTCAAGCGCATCCGGACGCTGGCCACGGCCGCGCTGACTGCTGACGAGAAGGTCGACCAGCTGGAGGCGCTGCTGGAGACCATGACCAGCGCGCTGACCGGTATGGAGAGCACGATGCGCTATACCGAGGACACGCTGAAGCAGTTCAACGAGAGCCTGATCGAGATCGACAAGCTCTCGCCGCGGCTGATCGGCATGGTCGACCGCATGGAGGCAATGGTCACCCGGGTGGAGCGCATCATCGACCTCGCCGAGATGGGCACCGGCCCGTTGACGGCGGCCGACTCCGCGGTGCGCGGAATGGTCGGTGCGATCACGGCGAAGCTGGGCCCCAGGTCACCGGAGAAGCCGCCGGTGAAGCCGGCGAGCGCCACGAGCGCGGCGAGGAAGAAGGCGCCCAAAGCCAAGTGACGTGGGCGGCACGTGGTCGTCAGGATCACTGATGCGTTCCGGACAGTGATACCGCCGGCGATATCGAAATAGGCAGAGCTAATCCGCCGGATCGCCCTTCCAGCGAAAGCTGTTGACGTACTTGCCCATGTCCTGCGCCACCTGCAGGCCGGCGCCCGACGGCAGCCCGGGTCCGAACGACGGCCCGTACGGGTGGTACGGACCGAGGGCGGCGGCGACGAGGGCCAGATCGTTCTTGACGGCCACCAGCACGAGAATGCGCGCCTGCTCAAGTCGGCCGGATGAACCTTGCGGCCACCGGTCGGCAGCCACGCCGTAACCGGGTTGGTAGCCGACCATCGCATTAGGAATCTCGTAGGCGACTTTCGCGTCCGGGAACTTCTTCCTGAGCAGATCCCTGGCGATGGTGCGTGGTTCGCGGCCGCGGGCCGGTTCGGCGAACAACCGCATCCCCCCGCCGTCACCCACGGTCAGTCTGGCGGTGACGCCGGCCGGATCGGTGCTGACGTCGTAGGCGGTGCCGGGGGCGGGATAGGCGACGGAGAAAGCGCCGTCGGGTGCGACGAAGCGGGGCAGGGCCCGCACGGGGATGCCCACCGGCGGACTGCCGCAGTCGGGCGGGCACCGGTAGGGCTGCGGTTTGGTCGTCACCATCGCCGACACGGCGATCAATGCGCATGCGGCGACGGCGTTTCCGGCGGTCCACAGGGCCAGCAGCCGGCGCAGTGGCGTCGGCGCGGTCACCGGCGTCGGTTCGGTGACCGGATCAGGCGCCCCATGAAGGAGAGCGATCTGCAGCGTCAGGCGCGTCACGACCAGCGCGGCCAGCGCCAGGATGAGATGCAGCGCCAGCACGATGAATTGCGCGAGCCCGGCGGTGTCGGTCATCACGACTCCGACGAAGATGACCACCACGGCCAGCGCCAGTAGAGCGAGGCCGACGCGGGCGCGACGGCGATCCGCAGGCGCCGCAGCGGGGTCAGGGGTGAACCACAGCGCCACGCCCACCGTCGCGCCGGCGGCGGCAGCCGCCAACGGCACGGTGAACCCGGCGATGACGGCCTCGACCACGAGCCCGCTGATGCTCCTGCTGCTGGCGACCATTCCCACCGCGAACTGGGGCGCCAGCCGGGTCAGCGTCGTCGCGGCGCCGAACGCCAGGGCGCCCACGGCGCCGATGGCGAAGCCGTCCAGGGCTTTCCGAGGCGGGGTGCTCACGAGCCGCGCGGCCACGGCCGGTACCACCTTCAGCAACGCCGCAGCCACGGGAATGACGAGGCCGTGCCGGAGGTATCTGTTCATCGCCATCCCGGCCAGGACCGAGATGTCGTAGCTGTCGGCGACGTACCGGCCCGTCAGCAGCATCCCCGTGACGCCGAGCACGGCACCCAGCCCCGCCGACAAAGCCAGCAGACGACGCGGAATCCGTTGCCAGGCCGGGCATTCCCGGAGGTAGAGCGCGAACAACAGTGGAACTCCCAGCGCGCCGACGGCGATCAGCGCCGGGGTCAGCCGGGCGGCGGCCAGGATCAGCAGGACCGCCAGCATCACGATCAGGCACACGCCGAAGACCCGGCGGCGCGCCGGCGGAATCTGCGGAAACAGCGTGCTGGTGATCACCGGGCGCAGCACGGGCTCGGCTGGCGCCACGGCGAAGTGCCTGAGCTGCAACCACTCCGCCGTCACGAGCCGAGCCTTTGCACGAGGAACAGATCCTTGACGAGGTTGCCGGCGTTCGGCGTTCCCAGTCCAGTGACAAGGTCATACCCGGGCCCGGCCCGCCAGACGGCGTTACCGCCCTCGACGACGTCCCGGAATGCGGGGTTGGTGGCGTGCGCGGCGATCCGGTAGAGCTTCGGATTGAGGTCCCCCAGTAGCTGGCCCCCGTTGCGCGTGAGGACGCCGTCGATCAGCGCGGTGAGTCCCGCCCAGATCGGAGCGGCGAGTGAGGTGCCGCCGCCAAGCGCGAATTGCTGGTCGAAGACGATTTTCATTCCGGTGAATTGGTCGGCCACCGCCGCAATGTCGGGCGTCAGCCGGCCGCTGACAGACGGCGTCGGCTCCACCTGCTGCCAGGCCGGGCGATCGAAGAGCGAGGAGACGCCCCCGCCGGTGCCGTGGGACAGCGCCGGGTCGAACCAGGCTCGCTCGGCCAGCCAGCCTCCCGTGGCATCGGTCGACAGCGTGGTGCCGCCCACCGATGTCATCTCCGGCAGCGAGGCGACCGCGTCGAGTCCGACGTCGTCGGGACCCGGGGCCGCGGCCCAATCCCGGCCCACCTTGCATTCCAATCCCGCCAAGTCGCCGCTGGCGTCAAATGCCGTGGTGCCGTTGCGCTCCGCGGCCGCCAACGCCGACCTGACCGGGGCGAGGTCGGCGGCGGTGATGAGCCGGTCGCACCCCCAGCCGATCGAGAAACTCCAGACCGCCCCCGGGTACCGGCGCTGCGCGTCGTCCATCATGGCGGCGATCTTCGGATAGGCGCCCCCGCCCTCGACGGTCGGAAGAGCATTGACCAGAACGGTTTTCGCCTCGGGAGCGATGGCGTGGATCGCCTCCAGATCCATCGTCGCCTCGCCGCGACGGCCGGGTGGCATCCCGCCGACCACGTCGGGAGTGAACAACGGCAGCCCGAAGGCGCGGGAATACATGTCCAGATCGGCCTGGTCGACGCCGTCGAAGGCGAAGACGACGACGGTGACTCCCCGGCCGTCGTCGCCGTTGCGCTGCAGCATCGTCGCGTTGTAGGCGCGCAGCAAGGCGTCCGGGGACAGCCCCTGGTCGGGTACTTCCCGCGGTATCGGCCAGGGGCTGGCCCCGTGGTACGGGCTGTAGCTGAAGATGCGCCCGAGTCCGGCCACCTCGGCGCGCAGCGCCGACGGGGCATCCGGCTGCTGTGGCGAGGCGTAGAACGTTGAACCGTCCGGGGCGCGATAGGTGTGCACCGGCACACCGAATGCCGTCGCGATCGCGTGCGCGGGGCCGCCGAGGACGGCCCAGGTATCCCCGGGCCGCCAGCGCACCGAGAGGCCGTCGCGGCGGGCCCACTGCATGAGCCGATGCGGCGTGGCCGAATCACGCAGGGCAACGGTCACTTCTGTCGAGGTGCTGCCCGCTGAACCGAGATCGGTCGAGGCCGCCAGAAGCGATCTGTAAACGCCACCGACGGTCTGCGCGGCCGGCGCCCGATCCGCGGCGGGCCGCAGGCAGAGCACCAGCAGAAGCGCGACTACGCTGCCCGCGAGAGCGCGCCCGGCGTTGGTCGTTAGCCCGGCTCCGCCGTGGGCGCCGGCGGCGCCTTCACCGAGGGAGAGAAGGAGTTCGGCGACTTGGGATCCAACCCCTTCTCATTGGGGGTGGCAGAGGCAGGGGCACTCGCCGAAGTCGGCGAATTGCTGGTGGTGCTCGGTGTTTCTTTGGTGGTGCTGCTGCACGCGGTCAGCGTGCCCGTACCAATCACCGCGGTGGCGCCGACGAGCAGAGCCACTTTGCGGGCGAGGTCGTTCACTGTCATCGTCATTCCCCTAGCGTGCCGTCCGGCACAGAATCGTCGTCGCGAGCCTACTCGCCGCCGGGCGGTTCCGCGCCGCGTATGCACCAGGGTGTCCGGGGGGTCGTCAGCCGCTGTTGCGCAACGCCGAGGCCAGCCCGCTCATGGTCAGCAGGATCCCGAGTTGCACGCGGTCGTCGTTCTCGCCGGATCGGTAGCGCCGCAGCAACTCCACCTGCAGGTGGTTGAGCGGTTCGAGGTAGGGGAACCGGTTGAACACCGACCGGGCCAGGGCGGTGTTGTCGGCCAGCAGATCCCCCTGGCCGGTGATGAGTTTGTGCATCTCGATGGTGCGGTCGTGCTCCTCGTGGATCTTGCCGAACACCCGCTTGCGCAGCGCCTCGTCGGCCACCAGCTCGGAGTAGCGGGCGGCCAGCCCCATGTCCGACTTGGCCAGCACCTGAGCCATATTCGACAGCACGGTGCGGAAAAACGGCCAACGGTTGTAGAGATCGCGCAGGATCGCGACGCGTGCCTGCGCCTCCTCCCCCGTGCCGATCCACTGCTGGACCGCACTGCCGGTGCCGTACCAGCCGGGCAGCATCACCCGGCACTGGCTCCAGGCCAGCACCCACGGGATCGCCCGCAGATCCGAGATCGACGTCGTCGCCTTGCGCATCGCCGGGCGGCTGCCGATATTAAGCGCCCCGATCTCGCTGACCGGGGTGGACTGCTCGAAATACTCGACGAAACCCTCTGTCTCGTGCACCAATTCGGCGTAGGCGCGCTGGGCCAGCGCGGCCAGTTCGTCAAGCACCGCATACGCCGGGCCGGCGGCGTCGCCAAGGCCCTCGACGTCGAGCAGCGTGGACTCCAGGGTCGCCGCGATCAGGCTCTCCAGGTTGCGGTGCGCGATGCCCGGCTCGGCGTACTTGGCGGCGATCACCTCGCCCTGCTCGGTGAGGCGCAGCGAACCGTTGACCGCACCGGGCGGCTGGGCCAGGATCGCGTCGTAGCTGGGACCGCCGCCGCGGCCGATGGTGCCACCGCGACCGTGGAAGAGCCGCAACCGGATTCCCGTGGCGCGCGCCGCCTCGACCAGATCCAGTTCGGCCCGGTACAGCGCCCAGTTGGCCGCCAGATAGCCGCCATCCTTGTTGGAATCGGAGTAACCCAGCATGACCTCCTGGGTGTCTCCGCGGGCGGCCACCATCGCCCGGTAGATCGGGACCGCCAGCGCCGCCTGCAGGATCGATGAGCCGCGCTGCAGATCTTCGATGGTCTCGAACAGCGGAACGATCCCTACCGGGGCCCAGACTTTCCCGCCGGGTTGACCCCCTGAAAGATCCAGCAGCCCAGACTCTTTGAGTAGCAGCGCCGCCTCCAACATGTCCGAGACGGACTTGCACATCGAGATGATGTAGGTGGGCACCGCATCAGCGCCGAGGGTGCGCACCGCTCGGGCGGCCGCGGCGACGATGTCGAGTTCCTTACGGGCCAGCGCGGACAGTTCGGCGTCGTCGCGGACCAGCGGCCGGCGGGTGGACAACTCGGCCACCAGCAGCGCGACCCGCTGCTCCTCGTCCAGCGACGCGTAGTCGGGATGCACCCCAGCCCACGCCAGCAACTCAGCCACCACCTGCTCGTGCATCTCGGAATTCTGCCTCATGTCCAGACCGCACAGGTGAAACCCGAAGGCGTCCAGCGCATCCCGCAGCCGCGCCAGCCGGTCGTCGGCGAGCAGCGCGCTGCCGTGCGCACGCAGCGAGGCGTCGATGACGCCGAGGTCGGCGTGCATCTGCGCCGGGCCAGTATAGGGCTGTAAGCCGAGATCCAGGTCATGCTCGGGCATCCGGTCCAGCACCGCCCGGGCGGTGGCCGTCAGCCGTGCGCGCACCACCCGGATGGCCCGGCGGTAAGGCTCGTCGGCGCGGGCCTCGTCGGTGCAGGGTTCGCCGAGTTGGGCCAGGGCGTCGTCGCACGGGACCAGTCGCACCGACATCGACAGTTCCTGCTCCAGCCGGTGCAGTTCGTCGAAATAGTGCGCCATGGCCGTGTACGCGGCACTGGTGGTGGCAAGCTGCACCACCTCGGCGGTGACGTTGGGGTTGCCGTCGCGGTCGCCGCCGATCCAGGATCCCGGCCGCAGGATCGGGCGCGCCAGCAGTTCGCCGTCGGGCCAGCGGCTGCGCAGATCGTCGCGCACCGACGCGTTGACCTTCGGCACCACCTCGAAGAACGACGCCGGGTAGTACCGCAGCCCGGACTCGATCTCGTCGTGAACCTTCAAGCGGGACAACCGGATCAGCGCCGTCTGCCACAGCGTCAGGATCTGGCGGCGCAGCTCGTCGTCGATAGGGCGGCCGTCGTCGGTCTCGGAGCGACCGTGCAGCCGCAGCCGCATCAGCCCGGTGATGCGGTTCTGGGTGTCGAAAATGGTGCGGCGGCGGGTTTCGGTGGGGTGTGCGGTGATGACCGGGGATACCAGCGCGCCGTCGAGCTTGTGTGCGACGTCGCCGGCGGACAGGCCGGCCTCGTCGAGTTTGCGGTAGGTGGCCGCCAGGGTGCTGTCGCGCGGCGGTTCGCCGGCCGCCAGATGGATCTCCCGGCGGCGTTCGCGGTGGATGTCCTCGGCGACGTTGGCCAGCAGCGCGAACGTGCTGAACGCGCGGATCACCGGGATGGCCTGGCCGATGTCGATGCCGTCGAAGAGACGGGCCAGTTGCGCCCGGTCGATCTCCGAACGGCGCACCCGGAAGGACTCGACACGGGCACGCTCGACCAGGTCGAACACCTGCTCGCCGTTCTGCTCGCGCACGGTGTCACCGAGCATGGCGCCGAGCAGGCGGATGTCCTGGCGCATCGGCTCGGTGGCTTCACGACCTACTTTGGTGCGGTGGACCTCGCCGATCGGCTCCAGGGTCTCAGTCATGCGGTCAAGTATCAGGGGTGACGCGATGTTGCGCTGATGATGGCCGTCGCGACGTCGCGGATGTGCTCCGCCCAGAGCGCCGCCTTCACGTGACGGGATGGTTCAATGACGTCTGACTGGGGGTAATGGGGTTGGACCGTCGCACCGCACTGATGATGGCCGGGATGGGCCTGACCCTTTCCGTGGTAGCGCCGTTGACCGCCCAGGCCGACACCCGCGCACCGCAGCGCGCCGATCCGCAGCCCGGGAACAGCGAATAGGACCCCGCTATGGCGCAAACCACGATATTCACCGCCCGTCGCATCATCACCATGGACGCGGACGTGCCCGACGCCACCGCGGTGGCGGTGTGTGACGGGCGGATCGTCGCCGTCGGATCGGCCGAGGACCTGCGGGAGACCGGCGTGGTCGACGACACCTTCGCCGACGCGGTGCTGATTGCGGGGCTCATCGACCAGCACCTGCACCCGATCCTCGGTACCACCACGCTGACCACCGAGGTCATCGCCATCGAGGACTGGGTGCTGCCGGGACGCACCTTCCCCGCCGCGGCCACGCCGGAGGACTACCTTCGTCGGCTGGCCGACGCCGAACAGGCGCTGCCGCCCGGCGACTGGCTGTTCTCCTGGGGGTTTCACGCGCTGTGGCACGGCCCGCTGGACCGCGCCGCGCTGGACGCGGTCAGCAGCACCCGGGCGATCATGGTGTGGCAGCGGTCATGCCACGAGTTCTTCCTGAACACCGCGGCCATCAACGCGCTCGGACTGACCGCCGATCTGATGGCCGGCCACGGTGCGGCGTCGGACATGGTGGACTTCGCGGCCGGACACTGGTGGGAGTCCGGGACCAACCTCCTGTTGCCCACCCTCGCCCCGGTGTTCATGACCCCGCAGCGGCTTGCCGACGGGCTGCGACTACTCGCCGCCTATCTACACGCCAACGGCGTCACCGCGATCAACGAGCCGGGCATCATGTGGGCGATCGAGCCGTGGGAGCTCTACGAAAAGATCCTCGGCGACCCCGAGACACCCTTCAGCTCAACGTTTCTCGTCGACGCCCGCAGCCAGGCCGACAGCGGGATGGACCCGGCCGACGCGGTGGCCGACGCGCAGGCGCAGGTGGCGCGCGCGCCGACAGGCAAGGTGCGGCTGCTCCCCAACGCGATCAAATTGTTCGCCGACGGGGCGATCATCAGCCAGTTGATGCAGATGAGCTCACCGTACCTCGACGACGCCGGGAACCCGGACCTGTGCCACCACGGCGAGTGGATGATGCAGCCGGACACCTTCCGTGCGTTCGCCCGGGTCTACTGGAATGCCAACTGGCAGTTACATATTCACGTAAACGGGGACGCCGGCCTGGAGCTGGTGCTAGACACCATCGCCGCGCTAATGGACGAGCATCCGCGCACCGACCACCGCACGGTGATCGTGCACTTCGCCAACTCAAGCGAGGAGCAGATCGACCGCATCGCCGCGCTGGGTTGCATCGTCTCGGCGAATTCCTATTACCCGGTGGGATTCGCCGACCAGTACGCCCGGCACGGGCTGGGCGCCGATCGCGCCGACGTGATGGTGCGGTCCGCCTCGGTGCTGGCGCGGGGCATCCCGTTGTCGCTGCACTCCGATCTTCCGATGGGCCCGGCCGCGCCGCTGGCGCTGGCGTCGTTCGCGGTGAACCGCCGCACCCCGAGCGGGCGGGTGGCGGCGCCGGAACAGCGGATCTCGGTGTACGACGCGCTGCGGGCGGTGACCATCGAGGCGGCGTACTCATGGCGGCTGGAAGATTCGCTGGGCAGCATCACCCCGGGCAAGGTGGCGAACTTCACGGTGCTGGGTTTGGATCCGCTGGCCGTCGATCCCGTTGGGCTGGCTGATATTCCGGTCCTGGGGACGGTGTTCGAGGGGCGCTGGTTTCCGGTGTAGACATGCGGCCGAGGCCGTTTCGCTACGAGGAGGGAGTGGGTATGACAACCGTCCGGACGGTGGCACGCGCGGGGGCCGTTGCGTTTGCGCTGGGACTGTCGCTGACCGGTCCGCACTCGGCGGCAGTGGCCAGCGCCGACAGTGCAACCGACCAGTCGGCGACGCCGTGCCGGGGTCCGGCAGCCAGGGACACCGCGGCGCCGCCCCCGCACCGGGGCGGCGGCGCACAGGAGGGTGCGGTGCGCGGGACGTCCCCGGGGATCCTCGGCGCCGCCAGCGCCGGCTCACCGGGACGCAGAACGCCGCGTGCCGAATCACCCATCGCCACAACCCTGTACACCGCTCCGGCGGCATCCGCGCCGGTGGGCGACCTGCCCGTGCCCACGACCTCGGATGCGACCGGGCGTGATCCGGGCATTCCCGCCGACACGCCGTTGGGGTGGACCATGCTGGCGGCGGCCCGCCGCGAGACCGTCACCGCAGCGGCGGTTGCCGCGGCGTCGGCACCGGGCACCGTCATCCCGCAGACACCGCTGTTCACCGCGCTGAAACTGCAGGAGATCCCAGTCATCGGACCGCTGCTGGTCACACCGGTGGTGACACTCGTCAACCACCTTCCGGTGATCGGCGACCTACTGCATCCGATCTTCGGCTATCCGCTGCTGCCCGCCGGCCAGGTGGCGCCGCGCGATGTGAAAGTGGTGTCGTTCGACGGCACGGAGATCTACACCCACTTTCTGCCGGCCAACGGCCTGCTGGTCGGGCAGAGCGCCCCGACCGTGCTGGTCGGCGCGGCCATCGGGCAGCCGGGCGGGACGAACCTCGACGGCACACCGTTGGACCCGGTCTTCGCCAGTTCCAGCGGAGCGATCAGCCTGGCCGCCCCGCGCAACGCCGGCTACAACGTCGTTACCTGGGATACCCGTGGTGCCTATTTCTCCGGAGGCCGACTGGAGATCGACTCGCCGGACTTCGAGGCCCGCGACGCGTCGGCGATCATCGACTGGGTCGCCCAACTGCCGCAGACCCAACTGGACGGCCCCTGCGATCCCCGGATAGGCATGGCCGGCGCCTCCTACGGCGGCGGGGTCCAATTAGTCACCGCCGCAACCGATCACCGGGTCGACGCGATCGTACCCACCATCGACTGGAATACACTGACCAACTCGTTCTATCCGAGCGCAGCGTTCAAGAGCGGCAGCACGCTCATGCTCGCGGCCACCCTGGTGGTCACCTTGACGCGGCTGAACCCGTCGCTGCTGCCCGCCATCATCCACGGCGCGATCACCGGGGAGTTGACCCCGGCAGGCCAGGATCTGCTGGCGTCGCGCGGACCCGGCCCCGCGCTGGGCTATCCCGACCTGGTCGGCCGGATCAGCGCGCCGACGATGCTGGTGCAGGGCGCCGTCGATGCCGCATTCAGCCTGCAGGAGGCCGACATCACTGCGAATTCGCTACTCGCCCAGAGTGTTCCGCTGAAGATGCTGTGGTTCTGCGGCGGCCATGGCACGTGCATCAACAACCTTTTCGACTTCAGCCAGGGCCCGCTGATCGAGCAGCGCACCATCGCTTGGCTGGACCACTACGTCAAGGGCGAGGCGGTCTCCACCGGTCCGGCATTCGAGTGGGTCGACCAACGCGGGCAGCACCTGTCCACCGACAGCTACCCCGCCCCCGCCGGAAACCCGATCACCGTCTCCCGCGACGGGCACGCCGTGCTGCCACTCATTCCGTACATGTTCGGTTCCGGCCCCATGTTTTTCGTGATGCCGACCGGTGGCACCAAGGCGCTCAACGCCGTCAACCTCGACTCCCCCGTGTCGCCGACGACGTCCTACATCGTCGGCCCGCCGCGGCTGAGTTTCAGCTACTCGGGCACCGGGACCGGCGACCACGTGTACGCCCAACTCGTCGACAACACCACCGGCCTGGTGCTCGGCAATCAGGTCACCCCGATCCCGGTGACCCTGGACGGCGCGACGCACACGGTCGACGTCGCGCTTCTGCCGGTAGCACACACTCTTTCGCCGGGGAAAACCGTGACTTTGCAATTGTTCTCGTGGTCGGCGGATTACGCTGCCAAACCTTCACTGGGGTCGATGACGGTCAGCGATATGGCGACGTCGCTGCCGACGACGCCCGACCCGACCGTGGGCTGAGGCGGGGCATCGTTTCTGCGCGGTCTGTGCTCGCAGTGGGTGGGCGCGCCGGGTGAGGGCGCAAACGACTCTGCGCCCAGAGCGCGATCCGCGAGGGAACCGCACTCTGGGCGCAGAGTCGTTGGGGTTAGGCCGGGCCGCCCGCTCCGCCGGTGCCAGCGGTGCCGCCGGTGCCGCCTGCCGGGATGGTGCCCGGGTTGCCGGCGCCACCGGGGGTGCCGGCCGTTCCGGCTCCACCCAAACCGGCACCACCGGTGGCTCCGTTGCCGCCCTGTCCGCCGCCACCGCCGACGGCGATGAAGCCGGCAACCGTGCCGCCGCCGTCACCGCCGGTGCCGCCGACAGCGCCGTTGCCGCCGGTACCGCCGGCCAGGCCGGCCGCGACTCCGGAGCCGCCGATACCACCGGCACCGCCGGAACCGCCGCGACCACCGAGACCACCGAATTGGTCGAAACCGGCCGCGTTGCTACCGGGGTCACCGCCCTGGCCGCCGCCGCCGCCGATACCGCCGGAGCCGCCGGCACCGGCCGGCTGGACCCCGGCGGCATTCTTGCCGCTGCCGCCACCGCCACCGGCGCCACCCTGGCCGCCCTGGCCGCCGGAACCGTTGGTGCCGCCGGTGCCGCCGGCGTTACCGCCGTTGCCACCGTCGCCGGCCAGGCCGCCCGCTCCGCCGGAGCCGCCCAGGTTGGCTGCGCCGACGCCACCGCCACCACCGGTGCCGCCGGAACCACCCTGCCCGCCCGAGCCCGCGGCGGCCGGGTCACCAGCCCCGGTGCCAGCCGCACCGCCGGCACCACCGGCACCGCCGCCCGCGCCGAGGCCGCCGGCGCCGCCGGTGATGGTGACGTTGTTGCCGTTACCGCCCTTGCCGCCGGAGCCACCCAGGCCACCGACGCCACCGAGGCCGCCGTCGCCGTTCTGGGCGCCGCTGCCGGCGCTGCCGCCGGTGCCACCGGCACCACCGGCACCACCGGCGAAGCCGTTTCCGCCCGCGCCGCCGCCGGCCGCGCCGCCGGTGCCCGTGAGGCCAGGGCCACCCGAGCCGCCGGAACCGCCGGCGCCGGCGTCGCCAGAACTGCCGGCCACGCCACCGCTGCCGCCGGTGCCCGCATTGCCGCCGAGGCCGCCGTCACCACCGTTGCCACCCTTGCCGCCGGGCAGGCCGGGCCCGCCGGAGGCCAGTGTGCCCTGGCCGCCCTGGCCGCCGGTGCCGCCGGAGGCGCCGGTGCCGCCGATGCCGCCGTTGCCGTTGACGCCGACCGTGCTGGCCTTGCCGCCGTTACCACCGTTGCCGCCGGATCCGCCGTTCTGTCCGTCGCCACCGGCCAGGCCTGCGACACCGGTGGGGGTGCCGGGATCACCGGCCACGCCGTTGCCGCCGTTGCCACCGCTGCCGCCGCTGCCGATGGAACCGGCGTCACCGCCGTTGCCGCCGGCGCCGCCGCTGGCACCCGGGTCGACCGGGTTGAAGCCGTCGCCGCCGTCGCCGCCGTTGCCCAACGGGCCGACGACCACGGACCCGTTGGTGCCGTTGCCTCCGTTGGTACCGGTTCCCGCCTTACCGCCGGTGCCCGCAGCACCCCCGGCGCCGGCCGTACCGGCCGTGCCCGGATTGCCGCCGTTGCCGCCGTCACCGCCCTTGGGCGTCCCGGCGTCACCGGCCGCGCCGTTGCCGCCGTTGCCCGGGGTTCCGGCATTGCCGCCATTGCCACCCGCGCCGCCGTCACCGTTGGCGCCGGCCGACCCGAAGGTCGAGGTGCCGCCGGCGCCACCGACGCCGCCGGCACCGCCGGCTCCGCCGTTGCCGCCGTTATTGCCGTTCTGGCCGTTGTCGCCCGGGTTGACGCCGTTGGCGCCATCGAGACCGAAGCCGCCGCCGCCGCCGTCACCGGCCGCACCACCGACACCACCATTACCGCCATTACCACTCACGGCCTTGCCGCCCGCACCGCCCGCACCACCGGCACCACCGTTACCGCCGGCGCTGCCGTCGTTCAGTGCGCTCGCATCGAAGCCGTTGCCGCCGACACCACCAGCACCGCCGTTACCGCCGTTGCTGTTGGCGCCGAGGGCGCCGTTGGCGCCGTTGGAGCCGCCGTTGCCGCCAGTGCCGCCGATACCAATCGACCCGGCGTCGGCCCCGTTGCCGCCGAGGCCGCCGGCCTTGCCGGCCGTGCCGTCGCGGCTGCCCAGAGTGCCGTCGACGCCGTTCACGCCGGCCGCGCCGTTACCGGCCGCGCCCGCGCTGCCAGCGTTGCCGCCGTCGCCGCCCTTGGTCGGGTTGGTGCCGACGCCGCCCTTGCCACCGCTACCACCGGCGCCACCGGCGCCGGCGTTGCCGCCCGCGCTGCCGTCGCCGAGAGCCGCAGCATCGAAGCCGCTGCCGCCAAGGCCGCCACTGCCGCCCTTGGCACCGTCGGTGGCAACACCTGCCAGGCCGTTCGCCCCGTTGTTGCCGCCGGTACCCGCGCCGGCAAGGCCGCCGGAACTGGAAGCTCCGGCATTGCCACCGGCACCACCCGCACCGCCAGCGCCACCGGCTTGTCCGTCTCGGACGCCGGCATCGCCGCCGGCGCCCGCGGCGCCGTTGCCGCCCACACCCGCCGCGCCGGCCTTACCGCCGTCACCGCCCTTACCGCCGTCGCCGGCCTTGCCGTCAGCGCCCACACCCTGAGCCGTGCCCGCGGCGCCACCGACACCCGCGGCACCGGCGTTACCACCGTTGCCCGCGTTGCCGCCACTGCCGCCCGCCGCACCGGAGATGGCGGGGCTGGCGCCGCTGACGCCACTGCCACCGTCGCCACCGGAACCAGCCGCACCGCCGGAACCGCCGCTACCGCCGTTACCGGAGGTCGAGCCGCCCTTACCGCCCGCACCGCCGACGCCGCCGGCGCCGCCGGTGCCGCCATCGGTCCCGGAATCACCCGGATTCACGCCGCTATTGCCGAGCAGGCCGGCAATGCCGTTACCGCCATTACCGCCGTTACCGCCGTTACCGATCGCGCCGCCATCGCCGCCCGCGCCACCGGCGCCACCAGAGACGCCCGGGACGACGATCAGCGGCTGGTAGCCGTTGCCGCCGTTACCGCCGTTACCGGCCGGAGCCGTCACCGCGGTTCCAGCGCTGCCGTCGGCGCCGTTGAGGCCGCCGGTGCCACCGGTGCCCGCCGCACCACCGAGGCCCTTGCCGCCGGCCGTGCCCGGATCGCCGCCGTTACCGCCCTTGCCGCCGGTCGTGATGATCGCGTCGCCATCGGCGCCGTTGCCGCCGTCACCCGGAGCGCCGGCACTGCCGCCGTCGCCACCCGCGCCGCCGTCACCGTTGGCGCCGGCCGACCCGAAGGTCGAGGTGCCG
>CAZVST010000007.1:24203-48645 GCA_964629725.1 uncultured Mycobacterium sp. | reverse complement strand
CATCGAAGCCGCTGCCGCCAAGGCCGCCACTGCCGCCCTTGGCACCGTCGGTGGCCTGGCCGTCAGTGCCCGCTGCACCGGCTTTACCGCCGTTGACCCCGCTACCCGCGATGCCCGCCGAGCCGCCGTTGCCGCCACTGCCGCCGGCACCGCCCTCGCCGCCGGCCGTGCCGTTACGGCTGCCGATCGTGCCATTGCCACCCGCGGTGCCGTCGGCGCCGGCGCCGGCCGCACCTGCTGTGCCGCCGTTGCCCGCGGCGCCGCCGTTGGTCGCGTTCGGGCCGATGCCCCCGCTACCACCGAAGCCACCCACGCCGCCGGACCCGCCGTTGCCGCCTGCGCTGCCGTCGTTCAGTGCACTGGCATCGAAGCCGATGCCGCCGTTACCGCCGTTACCGGCGGCCGCACCGTTGGTGGCCTGGCCGTCGGTGCCATTGCCGCCGGCAGTGCCGCCGGTACCCGCACCCGCGGCGCCGCCGGTGCCCTTGGCACCGCCGTTACCGCCCTTACCGCCGGCGCCACCGTTGCCACCGTCCGTGCCATTACGGCTGGCGAGGGTGCCATCGGCTCCCTGAGCGCCGCTGCCGCCGACCGCCGCCACGCCGGCGAGGCCGCCGTTACCGCCGAGGCCGCCGTTACCGGCGGTGCCGTCGGTGCCGACGCCCTGGGCCTTGCCCGAGGCGCCACCCGCACCGCCTGTGCCACCGGCGCCGCCGTTACCGGCATTGCCACCGGCCTGGCCATTAGCGCCCGCTGTCGCACCCTGAGCGCCGACCAGGCCGTCACCGCCGGTGCCGCCGTTACCGGCCGCGCCACCGACGCCACCGTTACCGCCGTCGCCACGGACCGCGCCGCCGAGGCCACCGGCGCCACCGGCGCCGCCATTGCCGCCTGCGAAGCCGTTGCCGCCGGAGTCACCAGGGTTCAGGCCGGTCTGGCCATCGGCGCCGAACGCTCCGATGCCGCCGTTACCGCCGTTGCCGCCGTTACCGATGTCGCCACCGTTACCGCCGACGCCACCCGTGCCGCCGGCCTGGCCCGCGACGAGCGCGTTGCCACCGTCGCCGCCGCGGCCGCCGTTACCGGCGATACCGAGGACGCTCTGGCCGTTAGCACCGTTGTTGCCGCTGGTGCCGCCGCTACCGCCGTTACCCGCCGCACCGCCGATCCCGCCGTTGCCGGCGCTGCCCGCGTTACCACCGTCGCCGCCCGCACCGCCGCTGGGGAACTGGGCGTTGCCCGCGCCACCGGCGCCGCCGTCACTCGGAGTGCCGGCGTTGCCGCCCGTCCCCGCGTTGCCGCCGTTGCCATTGACGCCGACGGTGCCCTTGCTGGCCTGGCCGCCGGCTCCACCGGCGCCGCCGTTACCGCCGTTACCACCGTTGCCACCGTTGCCACCGTTGCCGCCTGCGGTGGCCGCCGATGCACCGGCATCGGCGCCGTCAGCGCCGAGGCCGCCATTGCCGCCATTGCCGCCGCCGGCACCCTGGCCGCCGAAGCCGCCGGCGCCGCCGTTGCCGGATGTGGTGCCACCGGCACCGCCCGCGCCACCGGCGCCACCCGCGCCACCGGCCGTGCCCTTGCCGCCGTTGCCGCCGTTGCCGGACGGGAACAGGCCGTTGGCACCGTCCCCGCCGTTGGTGCCGGCCGCGCCGTTACCACCGAGGCCGCCCGCGCCGCCGTTGCCGACAGCACCGCCGTCGCCACCGGCGCCGCCCTTGCCGCCAGCCGCGCCGGCGATGGTGGCGTCGAAGCCGGCCGCGCCGTTACCGCCGTTACCGCCGGAGGTCGCCGCAGTGCCGTTGGCGCCCGCGTTGCCGGCCGTGCCGCCGGTGCCACCGGTGCCCGCCGCGCCACCGGCGCCGCCGTTTGCTGCCGTGCCCGGATCGCCGCCCTTGCCGCCGTTACCGCCGTCGGGGAAGAACGCGTTGGACGCGCCGCCGTTGCCGCCGCTACCGCCGATGCCGGCGTTGCCGCCGGCGCCGCCGTCCGCGCCGTTGCCGTTGGTGCCGGCCTTGCCGCTGGTGGCCGTGCCACCCGCACCGCCAGCGCCACCTGCGCCGCCGACACCAGCCGCGGCTCCGTTACCGCCGCTGCCGCCGGCCCCTGCTGCCTGGATGGAGTTTGCGGCCGCGCCGGTCGCGCCGTTGCCGCCGTTACCGCCGTTGCCGCCTGCGCCGCCAGTACCCGCGTTACCGCCGTTGCCGCCGTCACCGGAGGTCGAGCCGCCCTTGCCGCCCGCGCCGCCATTGCCGCCGGTACCGCCGGCCTGGCCGGCCCCACCGTTGCCGCCATTCGCACCCGGCAGTCCGCCGTCGAGACCGTTGATGCCGGGGGTGCCGGCGATGCCGAAACCGCCGTTGCCGCCGTTACCGCCGTTGCCGACAGCTCCACCGTCACCACCAGCGCCGCCGTTGCCACCGTTAGCGCCAGGGATGACGGTCAGCGGCTGGTAGCCGTCCGCACCGTTGCCGCCGTTACCGCCAGTGGTGGCCGCCGTGCCGGCAGCGCCGTCAGCGCCCGCCTTGCCTCCGGTCCCACCGGTACCCGCAGCACCACCAGTGCCACCGGCGCCCAGGGTGCCCGGATCGCCACCGTTGCCGCCGGCGCCACCGTCGGGGAACGTCGCGCTCGCCGCGCCACCGTTGCCGCCGTTACCGGCACCACCGGCATTACCACCGTTACCGGCATTACCGCCGTTGCCGTTGGTGCCCGTCGTGCCGTTGGTGGCCGTGCCACCGGCACCACCGGCGCCGCCGTTACCGCCAGCACCCGCACTACCGCCCGAGCCGCCGTTACCGCCGTTACCGGCCGCCGTCGCCGCGTTCGCAGCAGCACCGTCGGCGCCGTTGCCGCCGACACCGCCGTTACCACCCAGCGCACCCTGGCCGCCGAAGCCACCGGCACCGCCGTTACCCGACGTCGAGCCACCCTTACCGCCCGCACCACCAGTACCACCGGCACCGCCTGCCACACCGGCACCGCCACTGGTCCCGTTGTCACCCGGGTTCACGCCATTGGTGCCCGCCCCGCCGTTGGTGCCCGCAGCGCCCCAACCACCGTAACCACCGGCGCCGCCATTACCGACAGCGCCGCCGTCACCGCCGTTGCCGCCCTTGCCGCCAGCCTGGCCCGGAGCGGTCCCGTCGAAGCCCACAGCACCATTACCGCCGTCACCGCCTGAGGTCACCGCCGTGCCGTCAGCGCCCTTGGCGCCCGCTGTGCCGGTTCCGGCCTTGCCGCCGGTGCCCGCCGCGCCACCGGTGCCACCGGTACCCAGCGTGCCCGGATCACCACCCTTGCCGCCATTACCGCCATCGACGAACGTCGCGTTGGCCGCACCGCCATTACCGCCGTTGCCCGCCGCGCCGGCATTGCCGCCGATACCGCCGACACCACCGTCGCCGTTGTTGCCGGCGGTGCCGTTGGTGGCCGAACCACCCGCACCACCGGCGCCACCGGCGCCACCGGCACCGGCGTTACCGCCGGAACCGCCGGCCTGGCCGTCGGTGGCCGCATCGTTAGCCGTGGCGTCGGTGCCGTTGGCTCCGTTCACACCGTCGCCGCCGTAGCCGCCGTCACCACCGGCACCACCGGCACCACCGTTACCGCCGTTACCCGAGGTCGAGCCACCGGCACCGCCGGCACCGCCGAAACCACCCTTGCCGCCAGCACCGGCATTACCGCCGGAATCACCCGGGTTGACGCCGTTCTTGCCATTCGGGCCCGACGCGGCGGCGCCGCCCTTACCGCCGTTACCGCCGTTACCGACCGCGCCGCCGGCACCACCGGCACCACCGTTACCGCCGTCGAAGTTCACCGTCGCGTTGAAACCGGCGCCGCCGTTACCGCCGTTACCGGCCGGGCCCGTGACCGGATCACCGCCGACACCATCAGCACCCGCCGCGCCACCCGAACCACCGGTACCGGCCGCACCGCCGACGCCGGCGATACCGGCAACACCCGGATCGCCGCCCTTGCCGCCAGCCCCGCCATCGGGATTCGCCAAGGTTCCGGCCCCACCGTTGCCGCCATCACCCGGGGTACCGGCCTTCCCGCCGTCCCCGGCGTCGCCACCGTTGCCGTTGGCACCGACAGTGCCGTTAGTCACCGAACCACCCGCGCCACCGGCGCCGCCGGCGCCACCGGCACCGCCAGCGCCGCCGCTCCCGCCGGCCTGCCCCGCTGCGCCCGCGGTCGTGGCATCCGCACCCTTGGCACCGGCACCGCCGACCCCACCGGAACCCGCGCCGCCACCAACACCGCCCGCGCCGCCGTTACCCGACGTCGAGCCACCCTTGCCGCCCGCGCCACCAGCACCACCGGCACCACCAGCCTGCGCATCGCCGCCCGAGTCACCAGGATTCGGGCCGTCGACGCCATCAAGACCGTTCGCGCCGAAACCGCCCTTGCCGCCGTTACCGCCGTTACCGATCGCGCCGCCATCACCGCCAGCGCCGCCCTTGCCGCCCACGCCACCCGGCGTATTGGCGTCGAAGCCCGCCGCGCCGTTGCCGCCGTTACCGGCCGGGGCCAGGACGAACTCGCCCGCGGCGCCGTTGGCGCCCGCAGCACCGCCGGTGCCGCCGACACCGGCCGCACCACCGGTGCCGCCGGCACCGGCTGTGCCCGCGTCGCCACCCTTGCCGCCGTTGCCGCCATCAGGGAACTGGGCGCTGGCCGCGCCGCCGTTACCGCCGTCGCGTGGCTGGCCGGCGTTGCCGCCCTTGCCGCCAACGCCGCCGTCGCCGTTCACGCCCGCCGTGCCGTTGGTCGCGGTTCCACCCGCGCCACCGGCGCCACCGTTACCACCAGCGCCGGCGTTGCCGCCGTTACCGCCGGCCTGACCATCGGTGGCCGCCGTCACGTCGGTCGCATCCACACCGTTGGCGCCGGTCACACCCGTGCCGCCGTTGCCGCCCGTCGCGCCGATACCACCCTTGCCGCCGGCGCCGCCGTTACCCGAGGTCGAGCCGCCCTTACCGCCCGCGCCGCCCGAGCCACCGGCGCCACCCGCGCTGCCGTTGGTGCCGGAATCACCCGGGTTGGTGCCGTCGACACCGCTGGTGCCCGCCGCGCCGTCACCGCCAGCACCACCAACGCCGCCGTTACCGACCGCGCCGCCGTCGCCGCCGAAACCGCCCTTACCGCCGGCCTGGCCGGCAGCGGTCCCGTTGAAGCCCGCCGCGCCGTTGCCGCCGTTGCCGCCGGAGGTCACCGGCGTGCCGTTGGCGCCGTTCGCACCCGCCGTGCCGCCGGTACCGCCCGTGCCCGCCGCACCACCGGTGCCACCGGTACCGACTGTGCCCGGATCGCCACCCTTACCGCCGTTGCCGCCGTTGACGAACGTCGCGTTGGACAGACCACCATTGCCGCCGTTGCCCGCAGTCCCGGCGCCGCCGCCGATACCACCGTCACCACCGTTGCCGTTGGCGCCGGCCTTGCCGTTGGTGGCCTTGCCACCCGCGCCACCGGCACCACCGGCGCCACCGGCAGCGCCCCTGCCGCCGGAACCGCCGGCCTGGCCGTCCGTGGCCGCCTCAGTAGCCGTCGCGTCCAGACCGTTGGCGCCGGTCACACCGTCGCCGCCGTAGCCGCCGTCGCCGCCGGCACCACCGGCACCGCCGTTGCCGCCATCACCCGAAGTCGAACCACCCAGGCCACCGGCACCGCCGTTGCCACCCTTGCCGCCAACGGTGCCATTACCGCCGGAATCGCCGGGGTTGACACCCTTAGCGCCATCAGGACCCGACGCGGCGTTACCGCCCTTGCCGCCGTTACCGCCGTTGCCGATCGCGCCGCCGTTGCCGCCGGCCCCGCCGTTACCGCCGTCGAAATTCACCGTCGCGTTGAAGCCCGCCGCACCGTTACCGCCGTTACCGGCCGGACCGCTCACACCCGTGCCCGCGGCGCCGTTGGCGCCCGCCGTACCGGTTCCGGCCTTGCCGCCGGTGCCCGCCGCACCCCCGGTGCCACCGGCACCGAACGCACCCGGATTACCGCCGTTACCGCCGGCACCACCGTCGGGGAACGCCGCGCTAGCCGCGCCGCCATTGCCGCCGTTGCCCGCACCGCCGGCATTACCACCGTTACCGGCATTACCGCCGTTGCCGTTGGCACCCGCCGTGCCCTTGGCCGCGGTACCACCGTTGCCGCCCGCGCCACCAGCGCCGCCGGCACCCGCGTTAGCGCCACTGCCGCCGTTGCCGCCCTTACCGGCCGCGGTCGCGTCGGTCGCATCCGCGCCGACCGCGCCGACACCACCGGAACCGCCGTTGCCGCCCAGGGCACCGACACCACCCTTGCCGCCCGCACCGCCGTTGCCCGAGGTCGAGCCACCCTTGCCGCCCGCACCACCGGCGCCACCGGCGCCACCGGTCTGGCCGGCTGTGCCGTCCCCACCGTTGCCACCCGGCGCGACGCCCGCAGCACCATCCGTGCCACTGGTACCCGCCGCACCATTACCGCCGACACCGCCACTACCGCCATTACCGAGCGCGCCACCGTTACCGCCGTAGCCGCCCTTACCGCCGGCTGCACCCGCGGTAGTGGCGTTGAAGCCGGCCGCGCCGTTGCCGCCGTTGCCGCCGGAGGTCGCCACCGGGCCGACATTGCCGTCGAGGCCCGTGGTCCCGCCGGTGCCCGTGCCGGGCTGGCCGCCCTTGCCGCCGGAGCCACCCTTGCCCGGGTCGCCGCCGTTGCCGCCGTTGCCGCCGTCGGGATGAGCAGCCGTGCCGGCGAAGCCGTTACCCCCGTTGCCGGCGGCGCCGGCGAAGCCGCCCTTGCCCGCGTTGCCACCATTGCCGGCCGGGCCGATGGTGGGCGTGATGAAGAAGTTCATGCCGGTGCCGGCGTTGCCGCCCTTGCCGCCGTTGCCGCCGGCCGCGCCGTCACCGCCGGTGCCGCCGTCGTAACCGTTGCCATTGTTGTCGTTGAAACCGGTGGAATCTGCGCCGTTGCCGCCGGCCAGACCGCCGCCGCCGTTGCCGCCGAGGCCGCCGTCACCGCCGGCGGGACCGCCGCCGAACAAGTCGCCGAAGAGAAGGCTGCCGTTGCTGCCGTTGCCGCCGTTGCCGCCGTTGCCGCCGACCGCGCCCAAACCGCCGTCGGCGCCGTTGCCGCCCTTGCCGCCCCGGCCGGTGCCGTTGTCCTCAGAGGGGCCGCCCCACGCGTTGTCCGGGGAGATCGGGATCAACCAGGAGTTCTTGCCGCCGTCTCCGCCGTTACCGCCGTTACCGCCCGCAATGCCGTCGGTGGTCGGCCCGAGGGCACTGCCACCGGTACCGCCGTCGCCGCCCGAGGCCCAGTAGTTGAGAGTGATACCGGCCACCTCGGTGATGCCTCCGCCGTCACCGCCGTTACCGCCGTTTCCGCCGGAACCGACCGCGTTACCGCCGTCACCACCGTTACCGCCGCCGTCCGCCCAGATCGCGCCCTGACCGCCGTTGCCGCCATCACCACCCGTGACATACCCAGTGCCGCCGTTGCCACCGGCGCCGCCGTCACCGAAGTTGGACAGGCTGCCGGTCACACCGCCGTCACCGCCGTTACCGCCGATGCCGCCGACGTTGGTCGCCGATCCGCCGTTGCCGCCGTTGCCGGCGTTGTTCACGTAGGACAGGACGCCGGTGTTGCCGCCCTTTCCGCCTGCACCGCCCACGCCGCTGACGCCGGTGGCGTCGCCGCCGTTACCGCCATTGCCGGCGAAACCGAATCCGGGGTTGGGCGGGAAGCCGGCCAGCGCCAGGAAACCGCTGTTGCCGCCGACACCGCCGACACCACCGACACCACCGTCGGCGCTGGCCGTGCCGCCGTTGCCGCCCACACCACCGGCGCCGAAGATCAGGGCACCGGTTCCGCCAGTGCCGCCCGTGCCGCCGGCGGTCGTGCCGTTGCCGCCGTTACCGCCGGCGCCGCCCTTACCCCAGATCGCGACTAGGCCGGCGTTGCCGCCGTTGCCGCCATCACTGCCGGGTCCTGTGGTCGACGACGCGCCGTCGCCGCCCGCGCCACCGTCACCCCAAAGCAGGCCGCCGTTGCCGCCGTTGCCGCCCTTGCCGCCGTTGACGCCGGCGATCCCGGCAGCACCCTTGCTGCCGTTGCCGAACAGGCCGGCATTGCCGCCGGTGCCGCCGTTCCAGCCGCTGCCGGCGGTGCCCCACAGCAGGCCGGCGTTGCCGCCGTTGCAGGTGGCGGTGCCGGTGCAGGTGGTGCCGTCGTAGGTGAAGCCGGTGCCGATCAGGATGCCGGCGTTCGGGTTTGCGGCATCGCCGTTGCCGATGAAGATGCGGATGAAATCGCCCAGCGGGTCGGTCGCCTTCGCCGTGGCCTTGCCGACCGGGGCAAGCAACGTCGGAGAGGTGGCCACGCCGGGTTCGCCGGTGGTGGTGGACGCTGCCGGCTTGGTGGTCGCCGCAGCGCCGGGGGTCTCACGACGGGTGTAGGCCGCGACGGTCCACAGCAGCGGGGCCGCCGCCGGGGCGCCGCCGTCCGCGCCCGCGCCGAGCCAGGCGAGCACGCCGCCGCTGAGGCCCTTCGCCGGGGCGGATTCGGGAGCCGCCGTCATGACCGGGGTCTCGGACTTCGCGGGAGCCGCGGCGGAACCGCCGGCGGACTCCGCCTCGGTGGACTTGCCGCGGGCGGGGGCCACCTCGATGACCTGCGGGGCCGGTGCGGACGCGGCAGGAGCCTGGCGGACGATGCTGGGGATGTCGTTGACGATGACGTTCGGGGTGTCATTGACGACGGCGGCAGGGGCATCGTTGACGACGCTGGGGGCCTGGACCTCGCGGCTCGGGGTCACCGCGGGGGCAGAGTTGTTCTCCGGCGCTTCGTTCTTCGGCGCTTCGACGGCGGGGGCGTCGACGCCTGCGGAGCCGCCGCCGCGGGAGGTCTCGACGGGAACGTCGGGAACCTCCACCTCCGGCGCAGTCTCGTTCGATCCGCGTGCTGGGGCGGCGTCGGTGTCACTCGACGGGGCCTGGGTGGCGCGCGGGCCGCGATGACTGGTCGAGGACGACGACGTGGAATTCGAGGAGCCACGGCCGGCGGTGTCCGAGGATCCGGCCGACCCACCCGAACCGGAGTTGTCGGCCTGGGCCACACCGGGCATCACCAGCATGCCGGCGCCGACGCCGAATGCGACAGCCAGTGCGCCCACCCGGCCGACGTACCCCGACACACCGGTCAGCAACGACGCGCGCTGCTCCACCTCGATCTGACGGGGCAGTCGATGCCGGCCCTGCGCGGCACGATGGCGGCCCTTGCCAGCGACTGAAGGCTGAGTGGAGTCAAAGAAAGAGTTCGGATTCATCTGTCGATTCCCCGCCGGTAAGGTGGGCAGCCCGGAATCTGCCCAGCTACGGCATCGTGACACATCTGTCAGCGCAAGAACAACACTTACCGACGCCTGGATCATTATTAATTTGTTACGTCTTCACTGAGGACAACGCCGGAAGGCACAGACGGTTCTCAGATCGATGGCAACTCATCGGCGATACGTCAGGGGCGGCGCACGAAGACGCCGCGGCAAAGAAAACTTGGGGCGTCAGACAGAGAGCCGCTTCAGACAACAAACACCGCGAGTGCGTAGAGATTGCGGGAATCGCGGAGAAATCCGCGCGCAGGATGGATCAGGCGAACTTGATCGCCAGGCCGACGCCGATGATCGAGACCAGCCAGATGCCGGTGACGAACAGCGTCAACCGGTCGAGGTTCTTCTCAACCACCGTCGACCCGGACAGGCTGGACTGCACGCCGCCGCCGAACAGCGTCGACAGGCCGCCGCCTTTGGCGCGGTGCAGGAGCACCAGCAGGACCACCAGGATGCTGGTGATCACCAAAAGGATCTGCAGGCCGAAGATCATGGGCGACAGACTACCTGGTGCAAGGCCATATCCCGGTGCCGGGCCCGGTGCCGGGTTGCCGTGCGCGTCAGAGCAGCGGTCCGCCGGCAGCGCTCGCCGCCAGTTGGGCGAACTGTTCGCCGTCCAGCGAGGCGCCACCGACCAGGCCGCCGTCGACGTCCGGCTGCCCCACCAGTTCCGCGGCGTTCTTGGCGTTCATCGACCCGCCGTAGAGCACCCGGATACCGTCGGCGACCTCCAACGTCACCATCGCCGCCAACTCGCCGCGGATCGCTCCGCAGACCTCCTGGGCGTCGGCGGAACTGGCCACCCGCCCGGTGCCGATAGCCCACACGGGCTCGTAGGCGATCACCGCGTTGGCCAGCTGGTCGGGAGTCAGGCCCGCCACCGACCCGCGCAGCTGGGTGATGTTGTAGTCGACGTGGTTGCCGGCCTCCCGGACGTCGAGGTGCTCGCCAATGCAGATGATCGGGATCAGCCCGTGCCGGAACGCCGCGGCCGCCTTCGCGGCCACCGTGGCGTCGTCCTCGTTGTGGTAGGTGCGCCGCTCGGAGTGGCCGACGACGACGTAGGTGCATCCCAGTTTGGACAGGAAGGCTCCGCTGATCTCACCGGTGTAGGCCCCGGAGTCGTGCTGGGACAGATCCTGCGCCCCGTAGGTGAGGCGCAGCTTGTCCCCGTCCACCAGGGTTTGCACGCTGCGCAGATCTGTGAACGGCGGGATGACGGTGACGTCGACCTTGTCGAAGTACTTCTCGGGCAACGCGAAAGCGATTTTCTGAACCAAGGCGATCGCCTCGAAGTGGTTCAGGTTCATCTTCCAGTTGCCCGCGATCAGCGGCGTACGAGCCATGGCGAATTCGCCTCTCTAACTGAGGATTTCGATTCCGGGCAAGGTCTTGCCCTCAAGGAATTCCAGCGACGCGCCGCCGCCGGTGGAGATGTGGGAGAAGCCGTCTTCGCGCAAGCCCAACTGACGCACGGCGGCCGCTGAATCGCCGCCGCCGACAACGCTGAACGCGCCCTTGGACGTCGCAGCGATGATCGCCTCGGCGACCCCCTTGGTGCCGGCCGAGAAGGCCGGGAACTCGAACACGCCGACCGGGCCGTTCCAGAAGATGGTCCGGGCGTTGGACAGCAGCGTCGCAAACCGCTCCACCGACTTGGGTCCGATGTCCAGACCCATCTTGTCGGCCGGAATGTCCTTGACGTCAACGACTTCCGCCGGCGAGTCCGCAGCGAACTCCGCGGCGACGACGACGTCCACCGGCAGGTGGATCACGTCGCCGTACTCCTCGAGCAGACGCTTGCAGGTCTCGATCATCTCTTCCTGCAGCAGCGATTTGCCCACCGGAAGTCCTTGCGCGGCAAGAAATGTGTAGCACATCCCGCCGCCGATCAGGACGCTGTCGGCCTTGCCGGCCAGGTTCTCGATGACGGCCAGCTTGTCGGAGACCTTCGACCCGCCCAGCACCACCGCGTAAGGGCGCTCGCCGGCGTTGGCCAGCTGATCGAGAACCTTGACCTCGGCACCGACCAGGGTGCCGGCGTAGCAGGGCAGCAGCTTGGCGACGTCGTACACCGAGGCCTGCTTGCGGTGCACCACACCGAAGCCGTCGGAGACGAAGGCGCCGTCTTCGCCGACCAGTTCGACCAGCGCGGTGGCCAGCGCCTGACGCTCGGCCTCGTCCTTGCTGGTCTCGCGCGGGTCGAACCGGATGTTCTCCAGCAGCAGGATGTCACCGTCGGTGAGCCCCTCGGCGCGGGCCAGCGCGTCGGTGCCCACCACGTCACCAGCGAGTTGGACGTGGCGGCCCAGCTTCTCGCCCAGCACCTTAGCGACCGGACCCAGCGAGTACTTGGGCTCCGGGCCACCCTTGGGCCGGCCGAGGTGCGCGGTCACCACCACCTTGGCGCCGGCGTCGGTCAGCGCCTTCAGCGTCGGCAACGACGCGTCGATGCGCCCGGTGTCGGTCACGGCGCCGTTTTCGTCCAGCGGGACGTTGAGGTCGCAGCGCACGAGTACGCCACGACCTTTCACGCCCTCGGCGAGCAGATCGGCCAGTGTCTTGACTGCCATGTCTCCCCTGTTGTCTTACCGCGTCTGGTCTTTACCGCGTTGTGGCGGTTACAGCGACTTGCCGACCAGACTGATGAGGTCGACGAGGCGGTTGGAGTAGCCCCACTCGTTGTCGTACCAGGAAACGACCTTGGCCTGGTTGCCGAGCACCTTGGTCAGCAGCGAGTCGAAGATCGAGCTGTGCGGGTCGGTGACGATGTCGCTGGAGACGATCGGCACGTCGTAGTACTTCAGGATGCCCTTCATCGGGCCCTCGGCGGCGGCCTTGAGCGCGGCGTTGATCTCGTCGGCGGTGGCGCCCTTCTTCAGCTCCACGGTGAGGTCGGTGACCGAGCCGGTCGGGATCGGCACACGCAGCGCGTAGCCGTCCAGCTTGCCCTTGAGCTCCGGCAGCACCAGGCCGATGGCCTTGGCGGCGCCGGTGGAGGTGGGGACGATGTTCAGCGCGGCGGCCCGGGCGCGACGCAGATCCTTGTGCGGGGCGTCCTGCAGGTTCTGGTCCTGGGTGTAGGCGTGGATGGTGGTCATCAGACCCTGGATGATGCCGAACTCGTCGTTGACCACTTTGGCAAGGGGGCCAAGGCAGTTCGTGGTGCACGAGGCGTTGGAGATGATGTTCTGGCTGCCGTCGTACAGGTTGTCGTTGACACCCATGACGATGGTGATGTCCTCGCCGCTGGCCGGGGCGGAGATGATGACCTTCTTGGCGCCCGCCTCCAGGTGGCCCTTGGCCTTCTCGGCGGCGGTGAACAGACCGGTGGACTCGACGACGACGTCAACGCCGAGGTCGCCCCAGCCCAGCGCGGCCGGGCCTTCGCGGTTGGCCATGGCCTTGACCTTCTCGCCGCCGATGACGATGTTGTCGCCGTCGACTGAGACGTCCTTGTTCAGACGGCCCAGGATGGAGTCGAACTTCAGCAGGTGGGCCAGCGTGTTGATGTCGGTCAGGTCGTTGACCGCCACGATCTCGATGTCGGTGGCCTTGCCCTCCGCCTGAAGAGTCTCCAGCGCCCGGTAGAAGTTACGGCCGATGCGGCCAAAACCGTTGACGCCAACGCGGATCGTCACGTTCGTCTCCCTCACCTCATGATTGTCTGGAAGCCCGTGCTCCCAATACCCAGGGGTCAGCGTAACGGGGCTGTCAGCGAGGCGGAGCAGAACGAAGCGAAGGTTTGGTTAACGCGGCGTACGGTCGGGAAATGACGCTGTCGCTTCCCCTGGACCTGGACTTAGGCAAAGTTCGGGAGCGGCTCGGCAAAGGTCTGTTCGCCATGGTGGCTGGACCGGAGGGGCCGGCCCGCCGGGAACGCATCAACGGCACCCCGGGTCCGCGCTGGTTCGCCGCCGACCGCCCGATCCGCCAGGTGCACGCCGATGCGTCGATGTTCGTCGGCGGCCTGCGCGCGCTGCTGCTGCAGTCGCTGCACCCGCTGGCGATGGCCGGGGTGGCGCAGCATTCCGACTATCGCGGCGACCCGTGGGGTCGGCTGCAACGGACCAGCGAGTTTCTGGCGGTCACCACGTTCGGCGCCGCCCCGGACGCCCAGCGTGCCGTCGACAAGGTCCGCGGCATCCACCGCCGGGTAAAAGGAGTGGCCACAGATCCCCGATCAGGAGAAGGCCGGCCCTACCGCGCCGACGACCCGCACCTGCTGGAGTGGGTGCACATCGCCGAGATCGACAGTTTCCTTCTGGCACACCAGCGTTACGGCGCCAGCCCGCTCGACCAGGCCGGTCGCGACGGCTACGTCGCCGACACCGCCCGGGTGGCCTCCGCGCTGGGGGTTATCGACCCGCCGCGCACCGAGGCCGAACTGCGTCAGCGTCTTGCGGGCTTCCGGCCGGAATTGCGCGGCACCGCGGAGGCCCGCGAGGCCGCCCGCTTCCTTCTGGTCACTCCCCCGCTGCCGTTGCTGGCGCGGGCGCCCTACGGGGTGGTCGCGGCGACGTCGGTGTCGATGCTGCCGGCGTGGGCCAGGCTGCCGCTGCGGCTGCCCTACCTGCCGCCGGTCGAGGACACCGCGATCCGGGCCGCCGGGCGGGTACTGGTCGGGGGCATCCGCTGGGCGATGGCGGCCGAGCCGATGCCGTCTACTCTGCACTGAGAGCGAACTTCCGGCCGCATCGGCGCTCTGGGCGCAGTGTCCGATTGCCTCGCTTCTCCTCCGCCTCGTACCTCGGCGGCATCGTCGACTCGGCAGAGTCGACGTCAGGCGTCGTCGAGCAAGTCGGGGGTGACCGCCGACTCGGTGTCGGGGATGCCGTCCTGCTTAGCTTTGCGGTCAGCCATCGACAGCAACCGCCGAATCCGGCCTGCCACAGCGTCTTTGGTCATCTGCGGCTCGGCCAGCCGGCCCAGTTCCTCCAGCGACGCCTGCCGGTGCTCCACCCGCAGCCGCCCCGCCGCGGCCAGGTGTTCGGGCACGCCCTCGCCCAGGATATCCAAGGCCCGTTCGACTCTGGCCGCCGCCGCCACCGCGGCGCGGGCCGAGCGGCGCAGATTGGCGTCGTCGAAGTTAGCCAGCCGGTTGGCGGTGGCCCGGACCTCGCGGCGCATCCGGCGCTCCTCCCAGACCAGCCGGGTATCCTGGGCGCCCATCCGGGTGAGCAGTGTGCCGATCGCCTCGCCGTCGCGCACCACCACCCGGTCGGTGCCGCGCACCTCGCGGGCTTTGGCGCTCACGCCGAGCCGGCGCGCCGCTCCGACGAGGGCCAGCGCCGCCTCCGGGCCGGGGCAGCTGACCTCAAGAGCCGACGACCGGCCCGGTTCGGTCAGCGATCCGTGGGCCAGGAAGGCGCCGCGCCAGGCGGCCTCGGCGTCGCCGACGCTGCCGCCCACCACCTGGGCGGGCAGCCCGCGCACCGGCCGGCCGCGCATGTCGAGCAGACCCGTCTGCCTGGCCAACGCTTCCCCGTCTTTGGCCACCCGCACCACGTAGCGGGTGCTCTTGCGAATTCCGCTGGCGGACACCATATGCACGACGGAGTTGTAGCCGTACAGGTCGTGGATGTCCTTGCGCAGCCGGCGGGCGATGCTGCCGAGATCCACCTCGGCCTCGACGACCACCCGGCCGGAGACGATGTGCAACCCGCCGGCGAACCGCAGCAGAGCGGCCACCTCCGCCCGCCGCGCACTCACCGAGTTGACGACGAGACGGCTCAGCTCGTCCTTCACCTCAGCTGTCATCGCCACAGCGTGTTCACCTCTCGGTCTTTCTAGGAGTCGGCCAGCGGCGCCCCGCGTCGCCAGCCGGGGCGACAGTCGGAACGGTAGCCGTCGGCGCGTTGCCGTTGGACCGAACCGCCTCCAACGCTGCCGCCAGCTTGGCCGGATCATGTAAAGGTGTACCAGGTCGGGAGACGTCAGCAAACATCACTACCGCCTCCAAGAGGGTCGCTGTCCGGCGAAGTTGGTCACGTTCGCGCTGTGATGGCACATGCGACGCGTCGACGATGATGTCATGCACGGTGAATCCGGGGGCATGCTGGGCCAGAAAGTGCAGGTGCCGCTCCGCCGAGAACCCGGCCGTCTCGCCCGGTTCGGCGGCCAGGTTCAGCACCAGCGCCCGGCGGGCCGGGGTGGCCTTGAGCGCAGCAGCAAGGCCCGGCACCAGGACGTGCGGGATGACGCTGGTGAACCAGGACCCCGGGCCGAGCACCACCAGATCGGCGCCCATCACCGCGTCGACGGCCTGCCGGGTGGCCGGCGGGTCGCCGGGTAGCAGCCGTACCCGGCGGACCTTTCCCGGAGTGGTGGCCACCGCCACCTGGCCGCGGATCACCCGGCTCATCCGCGGATCGCTCTCCAGGCCCGCGACGTCGGCCTCGATCTGCAGGCCGATCGGGCACATCGGCAGCACCCGGCCCTTAACCCCCAGGATGCGGCCGACCTCGTCGAGGGCAGCCACCGGATCAGCGAGCACCTCGTTGAGGCCGGCCAGCAGCAGATTGCCGATCGGGTGACCGGCCAGCGCCCCGCTGCCACCGAAGCGGTGCTGGATGATGGTAGCCCACAGCCGGCCGTGCGGACTGTCAGATGCCAACGCCGCCAACGCCATTCGCAGATCGCCCGGCGGCACGATGTCGATCTCGGAACGCAACCGGCCCGAGGACCCGCCGTCGTCGGCGACGGTGACCACCGCCGTCACATGCGGGGTGATGCGGCGGGCCGCCGACAACGTGGCGTAGAGGCCGTGACCGCCGCCCAGCGCGACGATGCGTGGGTCTCCAGTCATTCCCCCGGTCGCTTCGCTCCTGCCCGCCGGATTCATTCGCGCCCCAGGTCGCGGTGCAGCACCCGCACCGACAACTGCCGGTTTCCCCCGAGTAGCCCGGCCAGCGCTTCGGCGATGGCGACACTGCGGTGCTTGCCGCCGGTGCACCCGATTGCCACCGTCATGTACCGCTTTCCCTCCCGCAGGTAGCCGTCGGCCACCAGTTTCAACAGCTGATGGTAGGTCTGCAGGAACTCCGTAGCGCCCGGTTGAGCCAGGACGTAGTCCCGCACCGCGGGCGACTGCCCGGTCTGCGGGCGCAACTCGTCCACCCAGTGCGGGTTGGGCAGGAACCGGACGTCCATCACCATGTCGGCGTCCATCGGAAGGCCGTATTTGAAGCCGAACGATTCCACCGTGACGGCGGTCTGGGCGACCGTTTCGCCGCCGAACGCGCTTTCGATGCTGAGCCGCAGCGCCGGCACCGACAGCGCGGAGGTGTCGATCACCAAGTCGGCGGCCGCTCGAACCGAGGCCAGCATGGTCCGCTCGGCGGCGATGCCCTCGGCCAGGGTCTGATTGCCCTGCAACGGATGACTGCGACGGTTGTTCTCGTAGCGGCGCACCAGGATCTCGTCGGAGGCGTCCATGAACAGCACCCGGGGGGTGATGCCACGGGCGCCGAGGTCGGCGCGCACCAGATCGAGATCGCCGGTGAAGCCCCGGGAGCGCGCGTCCATGACGACGGCCAGCCGGGTGATCCGCGAACCGGCCGCCAGGCCCAGGTCGACCATCCGGGCGATAAGTTCCGGCGGGATGTTGTCGGCGACGTACCAGCCAAGGTCCTCGAGCACCTTGGCCGCGGTGTCCCGACCGGCGCCGGACAGGCCGGTCACCAGCACGACGTCGATGTCGGAGGCGACGTCGGCGGGCACGGCGACGTCGGCGGCCGGCGCGGCCGCGGGGTGGCCGGCGGTGGCTGCCCCGGACGGGGTGGACGGTGTCATCGGGATATCAGTCATAGCGGTTGCTGAGCATCATTGCCCACCGGCTCGGCGGGCGCATCAGGACCGGGGGAATCCGTTGGGCCCCTGAGCGCTTCGAGTACCGCCGCCGCGGTCGCCGCCCCGATACCCGGAACGGCGGTGATTTCCTCCACGGTGGCCTGGCGCAACCTCGCCAACGACCCGAAATGGGTGACCAGGGCCTTGCGCCGGGACTCCCCCAGGCCGCGCACCGCATCCAGGGCGGAGGCCGTCATGCGCTTGGATCGCTTGCTGCGGTGATAGGCGATGGCGAAGCGATGCGCCTCGTCACGCACCCGCTGCAACAGATACAGACCCTCGCTGTTGCGGGGCAGGATGAGCGGGTCCGGCTCGCCGGGTACCCAGACCTCCTCCAGACGCTTGGCCAGCCCGATCACGGCGATGTCGCCGACCCCGAGATCGTCGAGGACCGCCTGGGCGGCGTTCACCTGCGGGGCGCCGCCGTCGACGACGAAAAGGTTTGGCGGATAAGCGAACCGGCGCGGTTTGGCGCCGTCGTCGCCGTCGGGGGCGCTGTCCTGGAGATGACGCAGGAAGCGACGACGGGTGACCTCCGCGATGGAGGCGACGTCGTCGGAGCGCCCGTCGCCGGCCGCCTCCCGGATGGCGAAGTGTCGGTAGTCCGCCTTGCGCGGCAGGGCGTCCTCGAAGACCACCAGCGAGCCCACTACGTCGGTGCCCTGAACGTGGCTGATGTCGACGCACTCGATGCGCAGCGGCGCGTCGGCCAGGCCGAGGGCATCCTGAATGTTCTGCAGGGCAGCCGATCTCGCGGTGAAGTCCCCGGCCCGGCGCAGCTTATGTTGCTGCAGCGCCTCGACGGCGTTGCGGTGCACGGTCTCGGCCAGTGCGCGCTTGTCGCCGCGGTGCGGAACCCGCAGCGCCACCCGCGAACCGCGCAACCCGGACAGCCAGATGGTCAGCTCCTCGGCGTTCGGCGGCAGGTGGGGCACCAGCACCTCTCTGGGTACCGGGTTGATGGATTCGTCAGCCGCACCGCCCAATTCGGCCCCGGGCGGGCCGCCCAATTCAGCCCCGGGCGGGCCGCCCAATTCAGCTTCAGCGCCGTAGAACTGAGTAAGGAACTGCTCGACCAGTGCCGCCTCGGTGGAGTCACCCGGATCGCCGGGTTTCTCGACGATCCAGCCGCGCTGACCGCGGACCCGGCCGCCGCGGACGTGGAACACCTGCACGGCCGACTCGAGGTCGTCGTCGGCGAAGGCGACCACGTCGGCGTCGGTACCGTCGCCGAGCACCACGGCCTGCTTCTCCAGCGCACGCTTGAGCGCGCCGAGGTCGTCGCGCAGTCGGGCGGCCCGCTCGAAGTCGAGGTCGGCGGCCGCCGCATTCATCTGTCGTTCGAGATCACGGGCGAACCGGTCGGTCTTGCCGGACAGGAAATCGCAGAAATCGAGGACGATCCGCCGGTGCTCTTCGGCGGTGACCCGCCCGACGCACGGCGCCGAGCACTTGTCGATGTAGCCGAGAAGGCAGGGTCGTTCAATCTGACTGTGCCGCTTGAACACTCCCGCCGAACAGGTACGGGCCGGGAACACCCGGGTCAGCAGGTCCAGGGTCTCGCGGATGGCCCAGGCGTGCGAGTACGGGCCGAAGTAGCGCACCCCCTTGCGGCGCGGGCCCCGGTAGACCATCAGCCGCGGATACTCCTCGTTCAGGGTGACGGCGAGCACCGGGTAGGACTTGTCGTCGCGGTAGCGGACGTTGAACCGGGGATCGAACTCCTTGATCCAGTTGTATTCGAGCTGCAGCGCCTCGACCTCGGTGGTGACCACGGTCCACTCCACTTTGGCGGCGGTGGTGACCATCTGGCGGGTTCGCGGGTGCAGGCTCGCCAGGTCGGCGAAGTACGACGTCAGCCGACTGCGCAGGCTCTTGGCCTTGCCGACGTAAATGACGCGGCCGTGACAATCCGAGAACCGGTAGACGCCCGGCTCGACCGGGATGGACCCGGGTGCCGGTCGGTAGGTCGCGGGATCGGCCACGCCTGCCTACGTTAGTCGGGCCCGCCGGACCCCGGCCGGGGGCTTCGACGCGCGCCGATCAGCTCCTCGCGACCGCCCGATTCTCCTACACTGCGGCGGATGAACCTATTGGACATCGGGAGAATCCTCCTCGGCCTCGTTCTGCTGGTCGCGGGTGGCGAACTGCTCGTCAGGGGTGCCTCCGGCCTGGCCGCACGCATCGGTATGTCGCCGTTGGTCGTGGGTCTGACGGTCGTCGCCTTCGCGACCTCGGCGCCGGAACTGGCGGTGACGCTCGGCGCGGTGCTGGGCGGCGAGCCAGGTCTCGCGGTCGGCAACGTGGTGGGCAGCAACATCGCCAACGTCCTCATGATCCTGGGGTCCTCGGCCGTGATCCTGCCGCTGCTGGTCAAGGTGCAACTGGTTCGGGTCGACATTCCCTTCATGGCCGCGTTCTCGGTTCTCTTCCTCCTGCTCGCCAGCGACGGCGGTTTTTCCAGAGTGGACGGCCTGATCCTGTTCGTCCTGCTGTTGCTCTACATCAGCGTCGCCATCATCCTCAGCAAGCGGGAAGGCCAGGCCGATGACCTGCACGGCCCGGGTGCCTCGATCGCGACGGCGTCGGCCGGCCGGGTGGGCCGGACCGTCGGGAATGACACGGACACGATGACCGAGGCAGTGCAGGAGGTGAACGCCAAAGGCGGCTCCATCGGCCGCGATCTGCTGTTCCTGCTCATCGGGGTCGCGCTGCTGATCGTCGGCGCCAACATCCTGGTCCGTGGTGCCACCGGCATCGCGACGGCGTTCGGGGTCAGTGACTTGATCGTGGGCCTCACGGTGGTCGCGGTCGGAACCTCGTTGCCGGAGTTGGCCACTTCCATCGTGGCGGTGCGCCGCGGACAGCGGGACCTGGCGGTCGGCAACGTGGTCGGCAGCAACATCTTCAACATCGGTGCGGTCGCGGGTCTGGCCGGCATCATCTCCCCGACCGGGCTGCCGGTGCCGGAATCCGCGTTGGCCCTGGACATACCGCTGATGATCGCCGCTTCGATGGTGTTGCTTCCGCTTGCCTTCACCGGTTCGGTGATCCGCCGCTGGGAGGGTGCACTGCTGCTCGGGCTGTACATCGCCTACCTGATCTACACCGTGCTCGCCACCGGAGAACGCCCGGAGTTGCGAGGCTTCACCACGGTGATGATGTGGTTCGTCGCGCCACTGCTGATTCTGACCCTGGTCAGCGCCGTCGCGTACGAGATCGGCCGCCGGAGATCAGCCACGGCCCAAGCTCGCTAAGCCCGGTAGCGGGCCATCGATTCACGCACGGTGTCCATCGCCGTCACGGCATACTCCCGGTCGACGGACTGGATGGCCACCACCGGCACGTACTCGTTGGAATCGAGGTCCACCCGGGCCCAGCGCTTCTTCGGCGGAAAGGAGACGCCGACGACGTCCTCCCAGGGAATGAGCTTGTCCTCCAAGACATTGCGAACCAGCAGGCCGGCCGGTCCGACCCGCACCCGCGGTCGGGTGAGAATCAGTACCCCAGCGGCGATGAGCAGCGCCAGCCCGCCCCAGGCGACCTGGTCCCACACCCGCATGTACGCCCCGGAGGACCGGTTGTCCAGGGCCGCTACTACGACCCCGGCCACCGCGATGACCGCCGCCGTCACGACCGCGGCCCGGCGCATGGTGCGGGGACGGAACTCGGCCTCCCAGCCGGTGTCGGTGGTCTCGTTCATGCCCGCAGATGCCGCAACGTCAGCGCGGTCGACAGGGCCGCGGCGGTGGCCTGGGCGCCCTTGTCCTCGGCCGAGCCGGGCAGACCGGCGCGGTCGATCGCCTGCTCCTCGTTGTCGGTGGTCAGCACACCGTTGGCGACGGGCGTCGCAGCGTCCAGAGACACCCGAGTCAGGCCCTGAGTGACGGCGTCGCAGACATAATCGAAATGCGGTGTGGCACCGCGGATCACGACACCCAGTGCGACTACGGCATCGTGGTTGCGGGTGAGTTCCTGTGCGACGACGGGAATCTCGATGGCGCCGTGCACCCGCACCACCGTCGGATTGGTCACGCCGCAGCCTTCGGCCACCCGGCGCGCCCCGTCCAGCAGGGCATTGCAGATCGTCGCGTGCCAGGTACTGGTCACGATCGCAAGGCGAACGTCGGAAGCGTCCATCTCCGGAACGTCGGGAACGCCCGTGCCGCTCACAGCACACCCCCGAGGTCGCCCGACACCGCAGCGTCGTCGAGGTCTTCCAGATCCTCCAGACCGCCGAGTTCGTGGCCCATCCGGTCCCGTTTGGTGCGCAGGTAACGAATGTTCTCGGACGTGGCGCGCACCGGCAACGGCACCCGCTCGACCACCTGCAGGCCGTAGCCGTCCAGCCCGACCCGCTTGGCCGGATTGTTGGTCAGCAGCCGCATCGTCCGCACCCCGAGATCCACCAGGATCTGTGCGCCGATGCCGTAGTCGCGGGCGTCGGCGGGCAGGCCCAGTTCCAGGTTGGCGTCCACGGTGTCGGCACCGGCGTCCTGCAACTGGTAGGCCTGCAGTTTGTGCATGAGGCCGATACCGCGGCCCTCGTGCCCCCGCATGTACAGCACGATGCCGCGACCCTCGGCGGCCACCATCTCCATGGCGGCGTCCAGTTGCGGACCGCAATCGCAGCGCCGCGAGCCGAACACGTCACCGGTCAGGCATTCCGAGTGCACCCGGACCAGGACATCGCAGCCGTCGTTCTCCGGGCCGGAGATATCGCCGCGAACCAGCGCGACGTGCTCCACCTGGTCGTAGATGCTCATGTAGCCGACGGCCCGAAACTCGCCGTAGCGGGTGGGGATTCGCGCCTCGGCGACTCGCTCGATGTGCTTCTCGTGTTTGCGCCGGTACTCGATCAGATCGGCGATCGAGATCAGCGCCAGGCCGTGTTCGTCGGCGAAGATCCGCAGCTCGTCGGTCTGGGCCATCGCGCCCTCGTCCTTCTGGCTGACGATCTCGCAGATGGCCCCGGCCGGCTGCAAACCCGCCATCCGGGCCAGATCCACGGCGGCTTCGGTGTGACCGGGACGGCGCAGCACCCCGCCGTCCTTGGCGCGCAGCGGAACCACGTGCCCCGGCTTGGTGAAATCGTCCGGCACGCTGGACGGATCGGCCAGCAGCCGCATGGTGGTGGATCGGTCGGACGCCGAAATGCCGGTCCCCACACCAGCTTTAGCATCGACGGTGACGGTGTAGGCGGTGCCGTGCTTGTCCTGATTCACGGCGTACATGGGCAGCAGCCCGAGTCGGTCGCAGATCGCGCTGTCCAGCGGCACACACAGGTAACCGGAGGTGTAGCGCACCATGAAGGCCACCAACTCCGGGGTGGCCTTCTCCGCGGCGAAGATCAGATCGCCTTCGTTCTCACGGTCTTCGTCGTCGATGACGACGATGGCCTTGCCCGCCGCGATGTCGGCGACCGCCCGTTCGACCGTGTCCAATCTCGTCACGTGTGCCGCCTGCCCGTCCTGATCATGGTGGTGCACACAGTATGAACCACATTGCCCCCGCGATCCGTACCGGCATTACCCTGCAGAACCCCGACGTTTTGAACGGCTCGACAGATTTTCCGCGAAGTTTGGACGTAATCCGGACATCGGGCATGACCGCCCCGTGTAGTTACCGCCCAACGGTTGCCACAAGTCGGAGGTTGCGCGGAATGGTACGGCTATTTATGGCGCCGATCTTGTCTGGGGCTTTGCTTTCCTCGCCGTCGCCGGCCCTGGCCGACCCGGGTTCCGCCGAACCAGCCGCGCCGAACACGATGGACGACGGGGCGGTGGCTTCCAGTCCGCCCTCGCTCCCCTCACAACCGCGATTTCCACCCGGGAGTCCGAGGTCGGTGCCGGCATCATCAATACCGTCCCGGTCACCAAGAAATCCTTCAAGGGCGGCGCTCCGGAGGTGGGTCCTGGTACGGCGTCAGCAAGCGGGTGTAGCGCCGCCGGACGTCAATCCCGGTGCGCGATAAGCCTTTCCACATATTTGGCGATGACGTCCACCTCCAGGTTGACCGGCGTGCCGATCTCCGCCCGGCCCAGCGTGGTCAGGCTCAGCGTGGTGGGAATCAGCGACACCTCGAACCAGTCACCACTGATGGCCGACACCGTCAGCGACACCCCGTCGACGGTGATCGAGCCCTTCTCGACCACATAGCGGGACAGCTGCGGCGGCAGCGCGATCCGCACCACCTCCCAGTGCGGCGACGGCGTGCGGGCGATCACCGTGCCGGTGCCGTCGACGTGGCCCTGCACGATGTGGCCGCCCAACCGGCTGTTGACCGCCGCGGCGCGTTCCAGGTTGACCGGCGACCCCACCGCCAGCGCGGCCAACGACGAGCGGTTCAGCGTCTCGGCCATCACGTCGGCGGTGAAGCTGCCGCCGGGCAGAACGTCGACGACCGTCAGGCACACCCCGTTGACGGCGATGGAATCGCCGTGCCGGGCGTCAGACGTCACCGTCGGACCACGCAGCGTGAACCGCGCCGAATCGCCGAGGTCCTCCTTGCCGACGACCTCGCCCAACTCCTCCACGATTCCGGTGAACACGCGCCTAATCTAACTGCTTCTCTCTAACTGCTTCTCGCCGTGGAACGCGGCGGCCGGATTGTTGTTGAAGTTGCCCACCAGGCGGTATCCGGAGGCCTCGTAGAACGCCTGGGCGTGGGGCTGTCGGTCGCCGGTGTCCAACCGGACGATCCGGTAGCCCAGGCCGCGGGCGGCGTCCTCCAACGCCGCCAGCAGCGCGCGGGCAACCCCGGATCGACGGGCCGCCGGGACTACGTACATGCGCTTGATCTCGCAGGTGCCGTCGGGCAGGCGTTTGAGACCACCGCCGCAGACCGGCACCCCGTCGCGGTAGCCGACCAGGTACACCCCGCCGGGCGGGCCGAGTTCGGCCGGGCCCGCCTTGGGCATGCCCGGCGCTTCCAGATCCAGGCCGTCGTAGAGTTCGGCCATCTCGGCGACCATCGACGCCACCAGTTCGGCCGCATCGCCGGTACCGGCCATCACCGGGCGAAACTCCAGGTCATCTGCCATTACCGCACTCCTCGCGTCGAGGCTCAGTACACACCATCGGGGGCTCGCTGCCGCGGCATGCCGTGCCCAGTAGCCGCCAGCTCAGCCAACCCGGCCGTGCCCAGTAGCCGGGCTTGGCTTCGCCAGCTCAGCCAACCCGGCCGTGCCCAGTAGCCGGGCTTGGCTTCGCCAGCTC
>CAZVST010000007.1:0-24103 GCA_964629725.1 uncultured Mycobacterium sp. | reverse complement strand
AGCCAACCCGGCCTCGGCGACCCTCTACGATGCTGCTATGCAGACGTGCCGCAGAATCCTTGCCGTCCTGACCGCGATACTGGCGGCGACCCTGTTCCTGTCGGGTTGCTCGTCGAAGAAGGCGGCCGAGCCGCTGCCCGACGCCGCCGGCCTGATCCAGCAGTCGATCCAAACCACCAAAGCCCTCAAGAGCGCGCACCTGGAGATCGCCGTCACCGGGAAGGTCGAGGGGCTGCCGCTCAAGACGCTCTCCGGCGATCTGACCAACGTCCCGGCCACCGCGGTGAAGGCCAGCGCCAAGGTCGTCATGGGCGGCTCGGACATCGACGCCGACCTGGTGGTCGTGGACGGGACGTTGTTCGCCGCTCTCACGCCGAACAACTGGCTCGACATGGGCCCGGCCGCCGAGGTCTACGACCCGTCGGTCATCCTCAACGCGAGCACCGGCCTGGCCAACATGCTGGCCAACCTCACCGAGACCAAGGCCGACTCCTTCGAGACCATCGGCGGGGTGCCCGCTGTGAAAATCACCGGCAAGGTCAACGCCGACGCCGTCAACAAGTTGATCCCCCGGCTGAAGGCCACCGGCCCGCTGCCGGCCACCATCTGGATCGAGAAGGACGCCCCGAACCAGATGGTTCAGGCCCAGGTCGAGCAGAGCGCCGGTAACAGCGTGCTGCTCACGCTGTCCGAATGGGACAAGCCGGTTACCGTCACCAAACCGGCGGTGTGATGCCGGGGCCGGATCAGCCGGCTGCGTCCTCACCGCGGCTGGCCACCCACACCCGTCACCGCAAGCAAGACACCGGCCGCAGCCGGCGGGTTGCGATCGGCGCCGGCAGCCTGGCCGTTCTGCTCGGCGCGCTCGACACCTATGTCGTCGTCACGATCATGGTCGACATCATGCGGTCGGTCGGCATCCCGATCAACAAGATCCAGCAGGTCACACCGATCATCACCTGGTACCTGCTGGGCTACATCGCGGCCATGCCGCTGCTGGGCCGGCTGTCCGACCGGTTCGGCCGCAAGCTGGTCCTGCAGGTGAGCCTGCTGGGATTCGCCGCCGGCTCGGTGGTGACCGCACTCTCCAACGACCTGACCATGCTGGTGATCGGCCGGCTGATCCAGGGCATCGCCAGCGGGGCGCTGCTGCCGGTGACGCTGGCGCTGGCCGCCGACCTGTGGTCCGCCCGCAGCAGGGCGGCGGTGCTCGGCGGGATCGGCGCCGCGCAGGAACTGGGCAGCGTGCTGGGTCCGCTGTACGGCATCGGCGTGGTGTGGCTGCTCAACACCTGGCGCGACGTGTTCTGGATCAACGTGCCGCTGACCCTGATCGCCATGCTGCTCATCCACTTCAGCCTGCCCTCCCATGAGCGCAGCGCAGTGCCGGAACGGGTCGACGTCGTCGGCGGTGCGCTGCTGGCGGTGGCGCTGGGTCTGGCCGTGTGGGGCCTGTACAACCCGGCGCCGGACGGCAAGACGGTGCTGCCCAGCTACGGCGTTCCGCTGATCATCGGGGCGGTCGTCGCGGCCGTCGCCTTCGGCGTCTGGGAGCGGTTCGCCAGGACCCGGCTGATCGAACCGCACGGGGTGCGCTTCGTGCCGTTCCTCGGGTCGCTGGGCACCTCGATGTGCGCCGGTGCGGCCCTGATGGTCACCTTGGTCAACGTCGAACTATTCGGTCAGGGTGTGCTCCACAAAGATCAGAACGGCGCGGCGTTGCTGTTGCTGCACTTTCTCATCGCCCTGCCCATCGGCGCGCTGATCGGCGGCTGGCTGGCCACCCGGCTCGGTGACCGGCCGGTGGCCGTGGTCGGCATGCTGATCGCCTCCTTCGCTTACTGGCTGGTGTCCCACTGGGGTCTGGACGTGCTCTCGGCTCGCCACACCGTCGGCCCGGTGTCGCTGCCGGTGTTCAGCACCGACCTGGCGCTGGCCGGGTTCGGGCTCGGCCTGGTGATCGGGCCGCTGACCTCCGCGGCACTGCGGGTGGTCCCGGCCGCCCAGCACGGCATCGCGTCGTCGCTGGTGGTGGTGGCGCGGATGACCGGCATGCTGATCGGGGTCGCCGCGCTGAGCGCGTGGGGTCTGTACCGGTTCAACCAGATCCTGGCGAGCCTGCCGCCGTCGACCGGGGACAACCTGGCCGCCAAGGTGGCCGCCGAGGCACAGCGCTACCGCACGGCGTTCGCGATGCAGTACGGCTCGATCTTCTTCATCACCACCATCGTCTGCCTGGTGGGCGCGGCGATCGCGCTGTTGATCGGCGGACGCAACGCCCAGGCGGTCGACGAGCCCGCCGAGGTCCACTAGGCGGTTGCCGCGGCCTTCAGGTCCGCATACGCCTGCCTGGTGTGCCGGGCCAGTGCGTGGGCGTCGTCGATCGCCGCCGCGTTGGTGACGAAGCCGAAGTCCATGTGGTCGCGGTAAGAACTCAGGGTCACGTTCAAACCGATGGCCGCCGCCAGCGCGGAGACGGGGAATATCCCGACCAGCTCGGCTCCGTTGAGATAGCGAATCTCCCTGGCGCCAGACACATTCGAGATGACGAGGTTGCAGGCGGGTCGCCCGACCCGGTCGAGGTGGGTAGTGGCACCCGCCCCCGCGATCGCGATGATGGCGACGGCGTAGGTCATGGCGGCATCGGCTGACATCGCGCTGAGTTCCTTCTTGGCGGCCGCGACGGAATGCACGACCTGGCGCAGGCGCTCCGCGACCTCCGCTTCGGGTGTGCCGAGGCGGACGAACATCGCCGACACCCGCGTGCCGATCGCCTCGTCTCCCTTGCCGCGCAGCGACACCGGAACCATCGCGATGAACTCGTGCGCGTAGTCCCGGTCCCGCTCGCGGAGATAGGCATGCAGCCCGTGGTCGATGATGGTCGCCGCGACGTCGTTGAGGGTGGCACCGAACTGATGCCCGATCTGGTGCATCTCTTCCAGCGGCAGTGACGCGGTGGCGAAGCCGCGGGCCTGTTTGAGGGGCACATTGGTCGGTGCGTGCCGGGCCACGAACGGCAGGCTGCCCTCCAGATGGGAACCCAATGCCGCGCTGAGACCCTTCCGCAGCGCCCTCAGCGAGATCTGGTTCACGGCGCCCACTTGCGTGATGGCTTCGCGGACGGTGTCGGTGAGGCGGCGCAGAGCGGGCGGGCTCTTCGGCGGCTTCGATGCCGTTCGCGGCTGGGCGAAGGCCGGCGGAAGGATGATCGGCTCGTCGGTCACGTCCAGACCGTCATAGAGCCGCTTCAACCCGGACACCCCGTCGATGATGCTGTGGTGGGTCTTGGTGTAGATCGCAAACCGGTCGTCCGGCACACCTTCGATCACCCAGCAGCGGAACAGCGGCCGGTCCCGGTCGAGCATCGGCTCATGCAGGTCAGAGACCAGTCGAAGCAGGTCCTCGTAGGAGCTGCCCTCGGGCAGGGCGAGGTGCTGGACGTGGTAGTGCGGATCCCAGGCGTCGACCTCCCTGAAGTGCGGCGCGCGCGCCCCGATCAGTTCCGGCACGAAGTTGAACGGCGGAAGCGGACGTTGTGCACGGTAGGCGCCCACGACCTCGCGCACCAAGTCTCCCCGGCCGGGGGGTTTCTTGAAGAGCAGCATGGCCCCGACATGCGTTGTGCCACTCGGCGACTCCATGAGCAGCCAACTGAGATCGAGTGGCGCGATCAGGTTAGCCATGTCTGCCTCTCCCCACCAGGCAACGGCCGGGGTCAGTCGCGTGGGAAGACGATCAACGGGACTTTCAGCGCCCGGATGATCTTGCTCGCCGAGTGACCGACGAACAGCCGCTTGGGCGCGGCCAGCCGGCTGGAGCCGATCACGACGACCTCGTCGGCGGCGAAGTCCAGGGCCCGCACCGCATCGCCCAGTGAATCCCCTTGCCCCACAACGCTGGTCACCGTTGAACCCAACGTGGACTCGGCCTGAGTAGCCAGGGTGGCCGCGTGACTGGTGGCCAACTCGGTCCACTGCTGACGGCTCTCCTCGCCGACGGCGACCAGTGACATCACCCGCAGCGGCACCTTCCATTCACCGGCCAGCCGGATCGCGTTGGCCAGCACATCCTCGGCGCCGGGCGCCATGCCGACGGCGCAGGTGATCCCGGAGACGCCCGGATGGAACTGGTAGCCCTTGGGGGCCAGTGCCACCGGGACCGGCGACGCGTGCAGCAGCGTGTCGGTCAGACTGCCGACGCCGAAGCGCTTGGCCCGGACGCGATGGTGGGTGCCGATGACGATAAGGGCGGCCTCGCCGCGGTCCGGATCGTTCGCGGCGTCGAGCAGCCCGTTCGTGATGGACTCCGCATGCCGTAGCTGACTTTCCGAGGGCACCCCGTCGGGCACACGGGCAACCCCGTCGTCCAGCCATTCGCGGCCCTGCTCCTCAACCTCCTGGTTGAAAGCGTGGTCGGGCGAGTACATGTGGAATGTCGGGGCCGCGCTGGGCAGCACCGCGACCAGATCCAGCGTCGCTCCGGACGAGCGTGCCAGGGTGGCGGCGAGATTGACCCCGTCAACACCACGTTGACGCGGTCCATAACCGACGACGTAGCGCATGGTGTGTCACGCTAACAGTGACGACCGGACTTGCTGACGGAATTGGAGGACCTCGCCCAAACGGGACCGCGCCTGAGCTGTGGTGTGGTAAGCCACGGTGAGGCATTGGGAGGCTTCTCGGATGACGGAACCATGACGCAAGCGACCGGCACGACAGCCGGTAATCCTCAGCTCGCGCGCACGCTCGGCCTGTGGGCGATCGTCGGACTGGGTCTGGGCTACATGACGCCGACCGTCGTGTTCGACACCTTCGGGATCGTCTCGGGCGAGACCGGCGGCGTCGTTCCGACCGCCTATGCGCTGGCCCTGGTGGTCATGGTGTTCACCGCCATCAGCTACGGCCGGATGACGCGGATCTTTCCGTCGGCCGGTTCGGCGTACACCTATACCTCGGAGACCATCAGCCCCAACCTGGGCTTCCTGATCGGCTGGGCGGCGCTGCTGGACTATCTGCTGTTGCCGCTGGTCAACGCACTGATCATCCGCAGTTACATGTACTCGTTCTTCCCCGACGCGCCGCAGTGGATCTGGGTCGTCGTCTACGTCGCCGCGATCACGGCGATGTGCCTGTTCAGCATGACCAACACCTCCCGGGTGAACATGCTGCTGGTGGTGTTCGAGGTGGTGCTGATCGCGGTCTTCCTGATCCTGGCCGGGAAGTCCCTGATGGACGGAATGGGCAACGGGACCATCTTCTCCACCACGCCGGCCTGGCACGACGGCGTCCACTCGCATCTGGTCATCACCGGGGCCACCATCGTCGCGTTCTCCTTCATCGGATTCGACGCGATCACCATGTACACCGAGGAGGCCAAGGACGCCTCCACGGTGCCAAAGGCCATCGTGCTGGCGCTGCTGATCGGCGGCGCCATCTTCCTGATCTCGGCGTGGTTCACCCAGTCGCTTTTCCCGAACATCGAAGACTTCAACGAGGAGTCGCTGGAGAACAGCGCACTTCCCCAGATTGCCTTCATGGTGGGCGGGCACCTGTTCATGATCGCGCTGACCTCCGCGGCGTTCGCCGCCACTATGGCGTCCAGCCTCGCCTCGCACGCCTCGGTGTCACGACTGCTCTACGTCATGGGCAGAAACGGCCGCGGCCCGGTCGGCCGGTTCTTCGGCTACCTGCATCCGAGCTTCCAGACCCCCGCGTACGCGATCATCTTCGTCGGCCTGGTTTCTCTGCTCGCGATCGAGTTCAACCTGGACTTCATCGCCTCGCTGATCAACTTCGGCGCCCTGATCGCCTTCACCTTCGTCAACCTGACGGTGATCGTGTACTTCGCCTACCGGCGCCGGGAGATCCGCACCCCCGCGGAGATTTTCCGGAATGTCGTGGTGCCCCTGATCGGCGTCGCGCTCACGGTCCTGCTGTGGCTGCATCTGTCAGCTGACTCGGCCCGCTACGGCACTTTCTGGTTCGGCATCGGAATCCTCGTGCTGCTGTGGATCACCCGGTTCTTCCGGCGGCCGCTCCGGGTCAATATGGGCGAGACGCATCCCATCACCCGCGAGGGCTGAGCATTCAGCGTGACATTCGGACCAACGCTTCGCCGTTTCGCCATACCAGTCGGTAACCTGCCCCCATGCTGGGTATGACGTGCTGACCGCCGCGCTGCGGGATCTCCAGTGGCGCAAACGCCGGTTCGTCATCGCCATCGTCGGCACCGGACTGGTGTTCGCGATGACGCTGGTGCTCACCGGACTGGCCAACGGTTTCCGGGTGGAGGCCACCCGGACGGTGGATTCGCTGGGCGTCGAAGCCTTCCTGGTGAAGTCCGGGGCCACCGGCCCCTTTCTGGGCTCTTCGGCGTTTCCGGCGTCCAAACTGCAGATCCCCGGCGTCCAGACCGCCGTGCCGCTGGTCTACGGCAGCGCGTCGATGCCGTCGGGCAACTCAGCGCGCAGCGTCAATATCTTCGGCGCTCCCGAGCGCGGACCGGGCATGCCGCCGATGAAAGAGGGCCGGCCGCCGACGGCCGAGCACGAGGCCGCGGTGTCGGACACCATGAAGCGGCCGATCGGCGCCACCGTCGAGATCGGCTCGCGAAACCTGCAGATCGTCGGCCTGGTGGACGACTCCACGGCGCTGGCCGGGCAGGCCAACGTCTTCCTCACCGTCGCGGGAGCGCAGAAGCTGCTGTTCTCCGGCCAGCAGCTGATCTCCTCGATCGGCGTGGTGGGCGGCCCTGAGCGGGCGCCGAGCGGGTTCAAGGTGGTCAGCCGCTCCGGCGCCATCGACGACCTGCTGCGGGCGCTGACCGGGGCGCGGCAGGCCATGAGCCTGATGGCCGGACTGCTGTGGGTGGTCGCCGGGATGATCGTCGGCTCGATGATCTACATGTCGGCTCTGGAGCGGACCCGCGACTTCGCGGTGTTCAAGGCCGTCGGCGTCCCGACTCGTTCCATCCTGGCCGGTCTGGCGATGCAGGCGATCATCGTGGCGGTGCTCTCGGCCCTGCTCGGCGGGGTGCTGTCGGTGCTGCTCGGGCCGCTCTTCCCGATGCGGGTGGACATTCCCTTGATCGCGTTCGTGCTGCTTCCGATCGTCGCGGTTACCATCGGGGTTCTCGCCAGCCTCGCCGGGCTGCGACGCGCTGTCGTCGTCGACCCGGCCGTCGCGTTCGGAGGACCGTAGACCCATGTCCGACTTCGGAGGACCGTAGAGCCATGGCCGATCTGCGAATCAAAGACCTAGTGGTGGAGTACGCGAGCGGGCAGGACACTGTGCGCCCCATCGACGGGCTCAGCCTGGACGTCGCTGAAGGCTCGCTGGCCATCCTGCTGGGCCCCAGCGGGTGCGGGAAGACGACGCTGCTGTCCTGCCTGGGCGGGATTCTCAAGCCCACCAAGGGCCGCATCGAGTTCGGCGACATCGACCTGACCACGCTGGACGCCCAGGCCCTCTCGACATACCGCCGCAACACCGTCGGCATCGTCTTCCAGGCGTTCAACCTGGTGCCCAGCCTCACCGCGCTGGAGAACGTGATGGTGCCGCTGCGGGCGGCCAAGATCAGCCGCGAGGAATCCCGGGAACGGGCCGAGGGCCTACTGGCGCGAGTCGGGCTGGCCGCCCGGATGCACCATCGCCCGGGCGACATGAGTGGCGGGCAGCAACAGCGCGTCGCCGTCGCACGCGCCATCGCGCTGGACCCGCCGCTGCTGATCGCCGACGAGCCGACCGCCCACCTGGACTACATCCAGGTCGAAGAGGTGCTGCGGCTGATTCGCGAGCTGGCCTCGGGCGAACGGGTGGTCGTGGTGGCCACCCACGACACCCGGATGCTGCCGCTGGCCGACCGGGTCGTCGAACTGGTTCCACACGTGTCGGCCACCAACCACGAGCCGCAGACCGTCGAACTGGCCGCCGGCGAGGTGCTCTTCGAACAGGGCACCATGGGCGACTCGATCTACATCGTGTCCCAGGGACAGATCGAACTGGTCCGCGAGCTGGAAACCGGCGAGGAGGAACTCCTCAAGACCGCCCAGCCCGGCGACTACTTCGGCGAGATGGGCCCGCTGTTCGCGCTGCCCCGTTCGGCCACCGCCCGTGCCGGCACCGACACGACGGTGGTCAGCTACACCGTGCAGGCGTTCCGGGGCATGCTCGGTGCCGGCGGCTCCCGCGACATCATCGAGCACAAGTCGCTGGGCGGGTCGGACCGCTAGCCGTCAGCCCGGGGTCAGGCTGAGCAACACGTCCGGGCCGATCTGCTCGACGCCGTCGTAGCGCCACCGCAACGCACTGGCGATGGTGGCCACCCCGACGTCGTCGACGGCAGTGACCGGACCGCCGAGCAATATCGGCGCCATGTAGGCCAGGATTCGGTGCACCACGCCGGCGCGCAGGAACGCCCCGGCCAAAGTCGGGCCGCCCTCCAGCAGCACGTCGGTGCGGTCGGCCAGCGCCCGCACCACCTCGTGCGGATCGCGGGTCCGCAGATGCACGGTCGGCGAATCATGATTCAGGACAGCCGATTCCGGTGGGATGTCGCGCACTCCGACGACCACCCGCAGCGGTTGCTGAGGGGCCAGGGATCCGTCGGGCAGACGGGCGGTCAGGCTGGGGTCGTCGGCGACGACGGTTCCGGTGCCGACGACGATCGCGTCCGCGGCAGCGCGGCGCCGGTGCAGATCGGCACGGGCGGCGGGGCTGGTGATCCACTGCGACGATCCGTCGGCGGCGGCACTACGACCGTCGACGCTGGTGGCGAACTTCCAGGTGACGTGCGGAAAGCCGGTGCGCTGCTTGTGAATCCACTCGCGCAGCGGCCCGGCGGCCACCTCCTCGGCGGCCACACCACCGGTCACCGCTACCCCGGCGTCGTACAGCCGGCGGGCCCCGCCGGCGGCGAACGGATTCGGGTCGGCCACGGCGTAGACCACCGCGGCCACCCCGGCGGCGAGCAGGGCGTCGGTGCAGGGCGGGGTCCGGCCGTGGTGGTTACAGGGCTCCAGCGTCACCACCGCGGTGCCACCGCGCGCCCGTTCCCCGGCGGCGCGCAGCGCCATCACCTCGGCGTGCGCTCCCCCGGCCGGCTGGGTGGCGCCGACGCCGGCGACCTCACCCGCAGGGTCGAGAATCACCGCTCCCACCGGAGGATTCGGGTAGGTGGAGCCCTTGACGTCCTGCGCCTGCCCGACGGCCAGACGCATCGCCGCGGCGATGTGCGCCGGGGCGGTCACAGCCGCAGATGCGGCGACGCGCTGCCGGCCTGACGGCGCAGCGCCTCGACGGCGGCTGCCGGATCATCCGCGCCGTAGACCGCCGAACCGGCCACGAAGCAGTCCACACCGGCTTCGGCGGCCTGCTCGATGGTGTCGGCGTTGATGCCGCCGTCGATCTCGATGAGGATCGTCAGCTCTCCGGAGTCGACCAGCCGGCGCACCCTGGCCACCTTGTCGAGCACCTCGGGAATGAAGCTCTGTCCGCCGAAGCCCGGCTCCACCGACATCACCAGCAGGGTGTCGAAGTCGCGCAGGATGTCCAGGTACGGGTCCAGTGGCGTGCCCGGCTTGATGGACAAGCCGGCTTTGGCGCCGGCGGCCCGAATATCGCGGGCCACCGCGACGGGATTGTCGGTGGCTTCGGCGTGGAAAGTGACGTTGTAGGCGCCGGCCTCGGCGTAGCCCGGCGCCCAGCGGTCCGGGTCGTCGATCATCAGATGGCAGTCCATCGGGATGTCCGTCGCCTTGAGCAGACTCTCCACCACCGGCAGGCCGAGGGTGAGGTTCGGCACGAAGTGGGCGTCCATCACGTCGACGTGAAGCCAGTCCGCGCCCTCGACAGCCGCAGCCTCACAGGCCAGCCGGGCGAAGTCCGCCGACAGGATCGACGGGGCGATCATCGGCCTGGTGGGTGTGAGCATGGCTGACACTGTAAAGCCTGGCGACGATTCGCCCCATGCGCAGCCGCCGGTTCTGCAAACATCCACGGCATGGACCTGTCCATCGTGATTCCGGCCTACAACGAGGAGAAGCGCCTGACGCCCACCCTGCAGGGCTGGGCGGCGTGGATGGACGGCTTCGACGGCTCGGTGGAACTGTTGGTATCCGACGACGGCAGCCGCGACGGCACCCCGGAACTGGTCGAGGCCGCCGCAGCGCGGGACCCGCGTATCCGGCTGAACCGGCTACCGGAGAACCGCGGCAAGGGCGCGGCCGTGCGCTCGGGCATCCTCGCCGCCACCGGCGACTACCGGTTCTACGTCGACGCCGACATGAACATCGCGCCGTCGCACATCGACCCCGCGCTGGCCCTGCTGCGCGCCGGGGTGGCGGACGTGGTGACCGGCAAGCGCAGTCTGGCGGCCTACGCCGAGACCGAGCGCAGCTTCTCCCGACTGGCGGCGGGCGCGGCGGTGCAGGCCACCCGGCGGGGGCTGCTGCTGCCGGGAATCCGGGACACCCAGGCCGGCTTCAAGGGTTTCACGGCACCGTGGGCGAAGCGCATCTTCGCCAAGGCCACGGTCGACGGGTTCGCCTTTGACATCGAAATCCTCTATCTGGCAGGGCGATTGGGCGCACGTATCGTCGAGATGCCGGTCGAGGTCGAGTACCGCGGCGCGTCGACGTTCGACGTCTCCAACCACCTCACGCCGTTCCTGGGCGATATCTGGCGGGTCCGCAAGAACGCCTGGCGCGGCCGCTACAGGTGAGCAGCAGCCGGCCGAGGCGAGTCGCTAGATTCGGCTGCGCGTGGTCCAACGCCGGTATTTGCGTCGCCGTTACGGACCGGCCGTCTCATTGATACGCCGCTTACCGGCACACGGTCGCGGTTCGCGAAAGGGGTTCGACGTGACCAGTGCTGACATCGCCGCGCGCGCGGTGACAATGGCTGGTATCGCCTCCGCCGCAGCGGTCCTGGCGGCGGTGAGCATGCCGGTGGCACAGGCCGATATCGCAGACGACTTCAAGACGCCCAGTGGGAACATCTACTGCAAGATGTGGGTCGGTAACGACGGCCTTGCCGCGGTGGGATGTGAAGGCGGCGGTTCCCAGGCGGGACCGGAGCCCGACTGCGCGGAGCATATGCAGTGGGGGGATCGCTTCTCGATGGTTCAGGGACAGGCGCCGGAATCGCACTGCCACACCGACACCATCCGCTCCAACCAAGCCCAGGCGCCGGTTCTTGAGTACGGCCAGACCCAGTCCACCGGCACCATCACCTGCGACAGTGAAACGACCGGTCTCGCGTGCACCGACACGAGCACCGGACACTTCTTCTCCATGTCGAGGGAAGCCAATACGCTTGGCTGACAAGGACATGCGTGCCTTCCTCGCCGGGTTGGCGATCGCGGTGATCGGGTCCGGCTGCCACACCTCGAATGGCCCGAAGTCCGCTCCTGAGATCTCGGCCTGCCTGGACCTGGGCGGCGCGGTCGCCTCGGACGGATTCTGCGACGTCCACGACACCACGACGACATACGACATCGCCATCCGATACCCGTCCGGGTACCCGGACCAGGAGGCGGTCGCCGAATACCTGAAGCAGAGCCGCAAGAACTTTCATCGACTGGGTCGAGACGTCACCGGATCGCGCGGCCCACCATGAACTCGATGTGACCGGCACGGCCTATCACTCGGGCGATCGGACAGCCGGAAACCGAAAGTCTGGTTCTCACGATCGGTTCCGACACCGGCGTGCATCCGGTCACGGTCTACAAAGCACTCAATGTCAACATGTCCGACCACGCACCGATCAGCTTCGAAACACTGTTCAAGCCCGGCTCCAACCCCGTGGCGACACTGAAACCATGTGTCGCTCGACAAGTGTTGGCACGGGATCGGAGGGCCGGCAAAGCGGTAGACGATCTCACCGCGCGGTCGTATGAACAGTTCGCGATCACCGATGACGCGATCATCTTCTTCTTCAACCAGGACGGACTTCTGCCGCACGAGCAAGGACCGATCGAGGTCAGCGTGCCGCGTGAGGATCTCGTATCGATCCTGAATTGACTCGAGCGATTGTGGACAACGCTCACCTGTCCTTACGCAGCACGGCAGCGAACATCGCGTCGGTGCCGTGCCGGTGCGGCCAAAGCTGCACATACGGGCCGGGACCCAGATCGTTTGCCGGAGCGAAGAATTCGCGGGCGTCCAGCGCCGTCACCGGCTGGCGGCGCTCACCCCCTCCCCGCCTCGACGGCGGCCTTAGAGCTTCGGAGACCACCCCGACGGTCTCGGCCAGGTGCGGCGAACACGTCGCGTACAGCACCACCCCGCCTGGGCGGGCCAGCCGGATGGCCGAAGCCAGCAGTTCACGCTGCAGCTTGGCCAGCGGCGCGACATCGCCGGGGGTGCGCCGCCAGCGGGCCTCCGGGCGGCGGCGCAACGCGCCCAGCCCGGTGCACGGCGCGTCGACCAGCACCCGGTCGAAAGTGCCTGCGGCAAGCGCAGGTTCGCGGCCGTCGGCGCGCACCACCTCCACCGACAGGCCACGGGTGTTCTGTTCGACCATGTCGGCGCGGCGTTCGTTGGGCTCCACGGCGGTGACCGTTGCACCCTGCTGGGCGGCGATCGCGGCCAGCAGCGCCGTCTTGCCGCCCGGCCCGGCACACAGATCCAGCCAGCGGCCCTCATCGGTGCCGTCACACGGCGCCAAGGTCAACGCGCGGGCCACCAACTGACTGCCCTCGTCCTGGACCAACGCGGTGCCGTCGCGCAGCGCCGCGAGCCGACCCGGATCACCGCCGGGCAGGTACACGGCGTACGGCGAATAGCGGCCGACCTCGCCGTCGACCGCCGCGGCCAGGTCGGCTGCGGTCAGCACCCCGGGCCGGGCGGCCAGATGCACGGCCGGGCGGGCGTCGTCGGCGGCCAGGGCCGCGTCAAGTTCTCCGGCGTCCGCCCCCAGCGCGTCGGCGAAGGCCTGGGCGATCCAGCGCGGATGCGCATGCACCAGCGCGGCGTGGCCGATCGGGTCGGTGGCCGCCGAAGGAGCCAGTTCGGCCAGCCAGGACGCCTCGTCGCGGCCGGCGATCTTGCGGAGCACCGCGTTGACGAAACCCGCACGAGCCGAGTCGAATTCGACACCGGCCTGCTCGACGGTGGTCGCCACCGCGGCGTGCTGGGCGACGTTGGTGCGCAGCAGCTGGTAGGCACCGAGCCGCAGCAGGTCGAGCAGCACCGGGTCGATCTGGTCGATCGGCCGGTCGGCCGCCGCGGCGATGATCGCGTCGAGCAGACCGCGGGTGCGACAGGCGCCGTAGGTCAGCTCGGTGGCGAACGCGGCGTCGCGGCCGTGGATGCCGCGTTCCGACAGCAGGGCGGGAAGCGCCAGGTTGGCGTAGGCGTCCCGGTCGGACACCGCCCGCAGCACGTCGAAGGCGGCGCGGCGGGCCGGGTCGAGTTCCGCGCGGCGGGGACGGCGCGGGGGCGCGGGCCGGTCGCCACGCGGACGTCCCCGCTGACCGCCGCGCCGATCCCCCTGGCTCACGACGCCACCACCTGATCGCCCAGGCGGGCGCCCCGCACCCAGTCCAGCGCGGCCATCGCCTTCTTGCCCGGCGGCTGAACCTGACCGAGCAACACCGGCGCGGTGGCGGTGCCCACCCGGACCCCGGAGCGCTTGATGCGAAACTCCCCTGGCGGTAACGCTTCTCCCGCGTCGTCGACGGTGACCGGACCGACCTTGACCCGCAGATCCCCGACCATTGTCCAGGCGCCCGGCGCGGGGGTGACCGCCCGGATCCGGCGGTCGACGACGTGGGCGGGCAGATCCCAGCGGACCCGGGCCTGCTCGACGGTGATCTTGGGGGCCAGGCTGACCCCCTCCGCGGGCTGCGGCACCGGCGACAGCGCACCGTCGGCGATGCCGTCCAGAGTCGTGGCCAGCAGCCCGGCCCCGGCCACGGCCAGCCGGTCGAGCAACTCGCCGGCGGTGTCGCGAGGCCGGATCGTCTCGGTCAGGACCCCGTAGACCGGGCCGGTGTCCAGTCCGGTGTCGAGCCGGAACGTCGTCGCGCCGGTGACAGTGTCGCCGGCGGCGATCGCGCCCTGCACCGGCGCAGCGCCCCGCCAGGCGGGCAGCAGCGAGAAGTGCAGATTGATCCAGCCGTGCGGGGGAACGGCGAGCAGTTCCGGCCCGAGCAGCGCACCGTAGGCCACCACCGCGGCGCACTCCGGCGCGAAGTCCCGCAGTTCCGCGACGAACTCACCGGTATTGGGCCGCGCTGTGCGCAACAGTGGAATGCCGGCCTCGATGGCCAGTTGCGCCACCGGCGAGGGGGCCGGTTTACCGCGCCGGCCCGCAGCGGCGTCAGGCCGGGTCAGTACGGCGACCACGTCGTGGTGCGGGGAGTCGATCAGCCGCTGCAACGACGGCAGAGCCGGCTGCGGGGTGCCGGCGAAAACGATGCGCATCTAGGCCGTGGATCCGGTTGCTCGGCAGGTCATTTCGGCGCCTGGTAGAACTCGCGCTCGCCGACCCCGGCCATGCCGGCGACGAACATCCACGGGATGGTGCTGCGCAACCGGTTCACCGTGGCGGCGGCGTCGTTGTAGTACTGCCGGGCGAAGGCGAGCTTGTCCTCGGTGTCGGCGAGGTTGCGCTGCAGGTCCAGGAAGTTCGCCGACGAACTGAGCCGCGGATAGGTCTGACCCAGCGCCAGCACCTGCCCGACCGCGGAGTCGAACTGCCCTTCCGCTGAACTGCGTTGCGCCACCGACTTTCCGGCGGTGGCCGCTGTCAGCGCTATCTGGGCGTCCGCGATATGCCCCAGGACGGCCTTCTCATGGGATGCGAAGCCCTGGACGACGTTGACCAGACCGGGAATCAGCGACGCCCGCCGGGTCAACTGCACGTCGATGCCGCCGAGTGCTTCGTCGGCCGCGACGTCGGCGGTGCGCAGTTTGTTATAACCCAGGACGAATCCGATCAGCACGGCCACGACAAGCACCAAAGCGATCGCCAGATACACGGTCACCACGAACCTCCTCCTCCTCCGCCGCCACCGCCGCCACCACCGCCGCCTCCGCTGGACCCGCCGCCACCGCTGCTGCTCGACGACGAGGACTGCGATGCGGTGTAGGCGCCGATCGACGACGACAAAGCCGACTCGAAGCTGTCGAAACTAGCACCCCCCGAACCCGATGAGCTGCTGAAGTGGCTCTGCGACGTCGAGTGGTACCAGCCCGGATCGGGCGGGGGCTGCCCGGTGGCGGCCTGGTATTTGGCGGCCCACATCGCCGCCGCCCCGCCGGCGACCGCGAACGGGATGTAGGCCGTGTACAGGTCCTTACGGGCGGAGAAGTCGAACCGCGACTCCGCCGAATCGGTGGCCAGCATGCGGTGGAAGCCGCCGGCCTCCGACCACAGCTGCCGGCCGGTAGCACTGCGGCGCATCCCCACCCCCGAGCGCCAGGCCGGCGACGACAGCAGGAAGAACACCGCGAAAGGTAAGCCCCACAACGTCATCGGGAAGCCGAACCAGCGCAGGAAGCCACAGAAGGCCAGCACCAGAGACAGCACGTTGGCCACCCGCAGCCACAGCTCCGCACGCCGCTTGACCATGAGACCGCCGTCGAGTGCCCAGGCCCGGACGGCAGTGGCCATGTCCGTCTTGGCGATGGTGAGTTTGGTGCCAGCGCTCACCGTCCCGTTGGCATCGAAGCGATGGCCCGGCGAAGTAAGACCGAGAGCCGAACCGACCGCAACGCTGACCGGATCGACATCCGCCCAGCCCCCGGGCGCGCCGGTGGACCGCACCGACCACTTCTTTTTGCCGACCTCGTCGAGCGTCAGCAGACCCCGGTCGGCCAGATAGAACAGGGTGGCCGTAATGCCGTGGTCCGGAACCTTCTCGGTGCGGATGTACTCGCACTGCACGGGTCCCAAGCCCTTCGGCGGTGCGTACCGCAGCGGGAAACCGGGCACCGGTTCCACGGTGGTGCGCCAGAGCAGAACCGCGCCGAGTCCGCTCGCCGCCGTCAGCCCGAACAGCCACAGCGCCTTGGGCAGGGATCGGCCCAGTACTGGATCCCACCGAGCGGTCCACGGCAGAGTGATTTGCGGCGGGGTGGGCACGTCGACGCCGGCGCGCACGGTGACCGGAGTGCGGGGATCGAGGTCGGCCGCCCGGATGGCGATGGTGTCGCCGTTGACGGCCAGACCCGGACACGGACTGCCCAGCCCGGTTCCGACCGAGCACTGCGCGCCGGGCACCGGGCCGGGCAGCCGGACGGTGATCTCGGCGTCCTGGATGACGTTGGACCAACCCGGCGCGATGACGTTCCAGAAGAACGTCGACCGCCCGCCCGGGGCACCGACCGTTGACGCGAACTGCTTGTTCTGACCGGTGGTTCCGGGATCGAGCACGCCGGGGATGCGGTAGCTGATCCGGTAGACGTGGGTGCCGTACCCGACGAAGCTGCCGGGGTCGCCGATTTTGGCGACCAGGATCCGTTCGCCGTTCTTCCACAGCATCTCGTAGGGCACCGACCGGCCGTCCATCGTGATCGCGTCGATCTCGGGGACCTGCCGCACGTGGGAGTCGTTCTGGTTGGTCACGTCGAAGTACCGGAAGATCCCGTGCCGGCCGCTGGGAAATTCCGCAGTGATGGTTTCGGTGGCCTGCATCAGCCCGGCGTCGTCGACGCTGAAATCGGCGCGATACGAAGAGAAAACGACCGGGTCGCTCGTCGCAGCGCCCTGAGCGGAAATACCGGTCAGCACCAGCGGCCACAACAGTCCGACGGCGGCGAGCAGCAGCGGGATCAGCAAGCCGAGCCATCGGCGCATCGCCGAGCCCCTTTCGTCGTCGCGGTGGACCCCCTGATTCTCCCCCACAGACGTGTCCCGCACTACGGTGGCATCTGCCGCACCCACCCAAGGGGAGAACCCATGCTTGCCGATGATCCGTATCTCACCCACTACCTCGTGCGCGAGACACGTCCGCCGGATCGCATGCACCGCTATGACCCGCACCTGGCGGGCCTGGTGTTCGAGTACGTACGGACGCGGCTGACCTTCACCGACACCCCGCTGGACAACCCGGCGCCGCCGGAGCCGATCATGGCTGCGCTCGACGGGTTCGTCCCCGACGTGTACGGCCGCGATCCGCGCGAGGTGCTCGACGCCTACGTCGACCACATCGCCTCCAACGTGCTCTCGACGGACAGCCCGCGGTTCTTCGGCTTCATCCCGGCCGCGCCGACCAAAGCGGCGCTGCTGTTCGACACGGTGGTCTCGATCGCCTCCCTGCAGGGCTGTTCGTGGCTGGAGGCGTCCGGAGCCCTGGTCGCCGAGAACCAGGTGCTGCGCTGGATCGCCGACCTGGCCGGGATGCCGGCCGAAGCCGGCGGGACGTTCGTCTCCGGTGGTTCGGCGGCGAACCTGTCCGCGCTGGCCGTCGCGCGCGAGATCGGCCGGCAGCGGTTCGGGGTGCGGGAGGTGCGGATCGCCTGCAGCGACGAGGCGCACTCGTCGGTGGCCAATGCCTGCCGGATCCTCGACGTCGAACCGTTCGTGGTGAAGACCGACGACCACCGGTTCACCGGGGCGGCTCTGGCCGCCGCCCTGGACGGCTATGACGGCCCCCCAGTGGTGGCGGTGGTGGCGACCTCGGGGACGACGAACGCCGGGATCGTCGACGATCTCGACGGCATCGCCGCGGTATGCCGGGAACGTAATCTATGGATGCACGTCGACGGTGCGTACGGCGGCGCGGCGCTGCTGAGTGACCAGAAGTGGCGCTTCAACGGCCTGGAGCACGCCGATTCGTTCATCACCGACCCGCACAAGTGGTGGTTCGCGCCGTTCGACTGCGCGGCGGTGATCTACCGCGACCCCGACCAGGCGGCCTCGGTGCACACCCAGCATGCGTCCTACCTCGACCCGTTGCACCAGTCCGACCATCCGGAGTTCTGGAACCCGACCGACCTGGCGCACCACCTGAGCCGGCGAGCCCGCGGGCTGCCGCTGTGGTTCTCGCTGGCGGTGCACGGCACCGACGCCTACCGAATCGCCGTGCAACATGTGCTCGACCTGACCCAGGAGGTGGCCGAACTCGTCGACGCGACACCGCACGTGGAGTTGGTCCGCGAACCGGGTCTGTCGATCGTGCTGTGGCGTCGCCCCGGCTGGACCAAGGACGACTACCTGCGGCTGCAGGATCAGCTGCTCGCCGAGCAGGTCGCCTTCGCCACGCCGACGGTGTGGGAGGGCGAGGTGATCGGCCGATTCGCGCTGCTGCACCCGTCGACGACGCTGGACATGGTCCGGGTGGTCCTCGACGCCGTGAAATAACCTTCAGTCTGGAATGTCCCGCTGAAGGCACTGAGGCAACGCCCAGGCGTTGGCTTACCCCCGGCAATGAGCCAACAGGTAGGTCAATCGGTCGGCCAGGGTGGCGGCTCGGTGCGGGTTTGCGGGGAAGACGCGGGGAAGACCCTCCTGGGCGGCGGCGACGGCATGGTGCGGTGAAGGTCCGCGGTAGGCGACGTTAGCGATCGGTTCTGGGTAGCGTGGGTCAAAGGGATGATCGCCGAAGCGAGTCACCAGCGCGTCATCGAGAACGAGGTCGACGGTCTGTTCGGCGAAGATCTGCACACCTGCCAGATAGGTCCGCGGTGTTCGACGCACACGCCCGACCGGCCTGATGCCGCAGGCGATCAGCATGACTTGCTCAACGAGCTCCAGATCCCAGACCTCCCGTACCCAGTCGGGGGTGTAGAAGCCGGCCATTCGGCCGTTGGCTTCCAGCACCTTGGGGCCGAAGCGGGAGAATTTGAATTCGATATTGACCACGCCGTTGCGCAAGCCGAGTCGCTGGCAGGTGAGCCAGGCGGCGCGGATCAACTGCTGCTGCCGTTCCTCGCCCAACGCGCTGGGAAAGATCTCGCAGACTTCAGCGCAGCTCGGCAAATCGGTGATGCCGTTGTCAGTGACCCACGCATCGACCAACTCCCCGTCGAAAATGATCAAATCGACATCATGTTCATTGCCATCGACGTACTCGCACAAAAGGAGCTGTGCCCGGTCGTCGCCAAAAGCGAAACCGTCTCCAGGATAAAGGGTTTCAGCCGCTTGCGGATTGCTCAGCAAGTTGAGCAGGTTGCCGGCGCACTCTCGGGCCTCGTCGAGCGTCCCGACGATGCGCGTTCCCACCGCCGAGGATCCGTAGGTCGTGCGCAGCACGGCGGGAAATCCCATCGTTTGGGCTGCAGGGCTTTCAAGGTCTGTCACTGAGCGAATGGGGATGCTCTGCAAGGACAATGTCGATGGGTTGGGCTGCGCTGAGAGTTCGGTGTCTGAAAGCCCGGTGCACAGCGCCTCCTGTGTCTTCAGCTTGTCCTTGGCGCGTAGCTGCGCGTCGACCCCATGACCGGGCAGGCCCAACAACTCGGCCAGACGGGCCGCCAACATCGTCAGATCTTCCCAGACACAAAGCACGCCGTCGATCTGGAGCTGGCGGTCAGTCAGAGTAGCCAGGATCGTTTCGCATATCGCTCGCTCGGCGGATTCGCTGTGGTCGGTATCCAGGTTCGGAATCAGGATGACCGATGCGACTTCGGACCCGAAGCCCAATTCAGTTGGGAGGGGACGCGATGCGACCACAACCAATCGCACACCACAGGCTCGGGCACGTTCCCACATCCGCCGCTTGGTCCACACCATGCCGCCAACCAGAAGTAGTTGCTTTCCATTCAGTTGAGAGCGCTGGGAGCGGGCCAGCATCGCACGTATGTGCGTGTCAAGCAGGTGGTCATGGGGGGAGACGACCGGCCCTTCCATCGGCCGCTGACGGGCGTAGCCGTGGATCTGGCAGATGTCGGTGCAGTCGTGATCGTTGATTTCGATCAGGGTCGGGGCAAGGGCCTTCTGGCCCGGACCCGTATCGCCGGGCAAGGCGAAGAGAAAATCTAACCCCAGGAGATCTGTTCGGGCTCCCGGCTTGCAATCCACCGGCTGTTCCGCTCGACATATCGCCTCCAGAGTCGCCTCGGTGGATCGGCGCAACTCCGCTTCCAACTCTTGGGCCCGCTGGTCGGCATCCGGGACGCCAGCGTTGCGCAGCATCGCGGCAAGCGACTGCGGCCAGGCACTTGTGCCGCCGATCAAGCGATCTGAGCTCGCAGCGCTGCAGATAAATCCCAACGCCATGGTTCGGTCGTCATCGATGCGCGAAGCCAGTGCACGGACCCGGACCGACGAAACACGGCCTCCCACAAAGCCATCGATGAGCACGCTGTCGCCCGGCTGGAAGGAAATGCCGTCGTGGCCCAAGGCCACAGCGATCACCGCGTCGACGATGGCCGGAAGATCATCCCGGGGCACCACCCCAACACCCTTGCCCCCCCCATGTGCATCACACCCGATGGCTTCACCACGACACGATCAACCCAGTTCGGCCACCGGCGAAGATACGAGTCGATGATGCGTTCCAGGCTTACCCGGGCATCCACGGCGCCGAGGCGAAGCCCCTCGAAGAGTTGGCCGGCCTCGACTACCGTGACGTCGGGGCAACTATTGCGGACCAACAAATCTGACTTTGCGAGGCTGATCAACGCCAGGCTCGGCGGCACGCGGACACCTGCACTGCGCGCCAACACGCGGGTGGTCACTTTGCAGCCCGTGAACGTCAGAATCTCGGTGCAACTCGATTGCGGACAAGCGATCCCAGCTTCCAGCGCCTGTCCGGCCGCGCTCTTACCGTAGGTGGTGGCCGGAGTCAGGAAATTCGCGAAATACGTCACCCGTCGGGGCGGGGAGAAGTCGTCCAAAAACAACTGGCCCGACCGGTCCGCCCACACGCCACGCCGGCAGTACAGATCATCTCCGCTGCGACTGAGCCAGTCGGCGGATAAGGCCCAGATGACCGCCCCAGGTTCGAAGACCTGAGTACCAGTGATGGGCATCGCCCAGCGCCCCTCAGTCAAGCCCAAATGGACTACGCAGGCGGAACTTTCGGGCGCTGCCGGCATGGGATTCGCGCTGCGCCGATCAATCGCCGGCGGCCGCCCGACCGCCTTCAGTACCGCCGAGAGCTCTCCCCACTCCGCATCGAACACAGAGTCGTCCGCCTCGGGCGATCCCATCCGGTTCCCTCCCGATTGATTCGGCCGAAATCTCGAAGGCATCCTAAATGGATCGTCGTTCGTGCTTAACCCTTTGGGAAACGATGACGGCATCCGGTGGCGAAACCTCGGCCACACCGATTGCCACACAGCGTCCGAGGCCATTACCCAACATGATCGCGCCGGTCAGCCGACGTGCAGCGGGTCGATCTGGACCCGCACCGCCTCGTTGTCGTGGCGCGAGCTGCGCACCGCGCTGGCCTGGCGCAGTGCCGCCGCCAACGCCAGTCCTTCGTCGCGGCGGACCCGGATCAGCATCCGGATGACGGCCTCCTCGCCCGAGCCCGGCGGCCGTCGCACCCCGGCCGGAAGGTCCACCGGCCCAAGGACTTCGGCGTCCGGCGGCAGACGGGCGGCGTCGATGAGCGCGGCAACGGCCTCCCCGGCGCCGTCGACGGCGGCCAGGTGGACCGCGGGCGGCAGGCCCACAGCGGTTCGACCGGCCAACTCGGCGTCGGCGTGGCCCACCGGATCCCAACGGGTGAGCGCCTGGACCGTCGGGATGGCGGAATCGGCCACCACCGCGACGACGCCGCCATCGGCGCGGGAGTGCACCTGGGCCGCGGCGGACATCCAGCGGCGCAGGGTGTCCTCGGCGGCCCGCAGATCCGGGCGGCCCAGCAGCGACCAGGTGTCCAGCAGCAGCGCCGCACCGTAGCCCTGCGGGGCCCGGGGTTCGGCGCCCGGGGTGGCGACCACCAGGGCCGGACCGGCGCCGATCTCGGTGTGCACGGCGTCGCCGGCGGAGGTGATCACCGGCGTCCCGGCGAAGGCCCGGCCGAGTTCCTCCGCGGTACGCCGGGCGCCCACCACCACCGCCCGGATGGCATCTGCGCCGCAGCGCCGGCACCGCAGCGCGGTGTCGATCCGGCCGCACCACCGACACACCACTCCCTCGGCGTCGCGGTCGGACAGCGATAGCGGCCCCATGCAGTGCCGGCACCGCGCGACCGTGCGGCACCGGCCGCAGGCCACCGTCGGCACGTAGCCGCGCCGCGGCACCTGAACCAGCACCGGGGCACCGCGCTCCAGGGCGGCGCGGGCCGCTCTCAGCGCCATCGACGGCAGCCGGGCGCTGCGCGCGGCCGCGTCGCGTTCCTCGGCATAGCCGTCGTCGTCGATCGCGACCACCCGCGGGGCGGCGGCGCGCACCACCGGCCGGGCCGCCACCAGGTTGTGGGCCCAGCCGCTGGTCACCAGCGCCTGGGCCTCCGCGGTGCGGGCGTAGCCGCCGACGATCGCCGCGCAGCGCAGTTGGTGGGCACGCAGCATGGCGACCTCGCGGGCATGGGAGTAGGGCGCGCGGGGTTCGGCGAGGCTGTCGTCGCCGTCGTCCCACACCATCACCAGCCCTAGCCGGTCCACCGGGGCGAACACCGCGCTGCGGGTCCCGATGACCAGGCGGGCCTCGCCGCGCAGCACCGACAGCCAGCGCCGGTAGCGCGCCGACGGCCCCAGCCCCGCGGACAGCGCCGCCACCGCCGACTCATCGATGCGGGCGGTCGCGGCCTTGCAGAGGGCGTCGATGTCGCGCTGGTCGGGCACCACCGCCAGCACGCCCTGGCCGGCGCTGACCGCGACCGCCGCCGCCTCGGCCAGCCGCTCGCACCAGTCCTCGCCCGGCAGCGCCTGCCAGACCGCGCGGGCCGCACGGCCGTCGCGCAGCGCATCGAGGAACGCCGCGCCCCCCGTGTAGCGGGCCCACCCGGCCGGGTCGACCGGGTCGATCACGGGCAGCAGCGGCGCGGGCCGCTGGGCCTTCTCCGCGCCGGCATGCCGCGGCGGGATGGCCAGCCGCAGCACATCGGGTCGGGTGCCGGCATAGCGGGCGGCGACGGCGTCGACCAGCCGGCGCACCTCAGGTGTGAGCACCGGCTCGGCCGAGATCACCCGGTCCAGCCAGCCTAACTGGCCGACATGTTCGGTGCTCGAAAGCCGTTCCAGCACAAAGGCATCCACCAGCCTGCCGTGGAAGCGCACCCGCACCCGCACCCCCGGCTGGGCGTCGTCGGACTGCTCCTCGCTCACCAGATAGTCGAACTCGCGATCCAGGTGCGGCACCGACAGCATCGGCAGCACCCGCGCGATAGGTTCGTGTTCGGCGGCGCGCACGTCGCTCAGAGAGTAGCCCGAGGGTCGGGCTGCAGTTCGCCGTAGATGGCCCGCAGGCGGGCCAGGTCGACGTCGATCAGCGACTCGACGTGGTGGCGCCGCGGGCTGGACGGCACCACGACGTCGTTGGGCACCACCAACACCGGGCAGCCCGCCTCTTCGGCCGCGGTAGCCCCGTTGACCGAATCCTCGATGGCCAGGCAGTACGCGGGCTCCAGGCCCAGCAGCGACGCGGCCTGCTGATAGGCGTCCGGGGCGGGCTTGCCGCGGGGAACCTCGTCACCGCACACACTGGCCACGAAGTAGTGCCGGCCGATGCTGTTCAGCGCGCGCTCAGTCAGCTCCCGGCGAGTGTTGGTCACCAAGGCCATCGGAACCCCCTCGGCGGCAAGGGAATCCAGCAGATTGCGGGCACCGTCACACCAGGGCAGTCCGGCGTCGAACAACTCCCCGGTGATCTCGTGCAGCCAGTCCGCCGTCTGCGCCATATCCTCCGGATCGGGCGGCAGCCCGAGGTCGTCGTAGACGATCCGGATGACGTCCTCGGCGGCGCCGCCCACGGTCAAATCCCGGACCTCCGGGCTCATCGACGACCCGAACTGGTCGTAGAGCCGATGAATCGAGATGTCCCAGAGCTTCTCGGAGTCCACCAGCGTGCCGTCCATGTCGAACAACACTGCCTTCATGGCGCCGATTGTGTCATGAGCCGCCGACCGAATCGGGGCTTGCCTCCAGCGCCGCGGCCACCTCCTCGAACTCGGCCAGCGCGGCGGTGAGCGATCAAATTTGTCACACCTCGGTGCGATGCTGGGTACATGACCGCGTCCGCCACCGGCACCGAAGTGGGTCCGG
>CAZVST010000006.1:0-111560 GCA_964629725.1 uncultured Mycobacterium sp. | reverse complement strand
GCAAGTGGGCTGGGACGAATCTGCGGACACTTGGGTTCCCCTCCGGCTGGGCGCAAACGATTCCGCGCGAAATCGAGGATATGCCCGGCAGACCCATTCCGGCATTCCGGCAAAGGTCGGCAAGCATCACGAAAACTGCCCGCGAGACGCCCTCGGTGCATCACGCAAGAATGCCCGCGAAACGGCGATGCTCGCCAGGCATGGAGAGTGGGCTGTCGATGTCGTCTCGTGCCGAGATCACCGCGAGGTTCGCCAAGGGGTATGTGACGGCCTCGAAAGCGGACAAGTGCCGGATTCTGGATCAGGTGGTGGAGATCACCGGCTGGTCGCGTGACAATGCCCGGCGGCGTTTGACGGCCGCGGCCCGGCCGCCGGGAGCGGGCCGACAAGTCGCCAAACGGCTTCGCCGGCAGCGCAATCCGAAGTACTCCTACGACTCGTTGAAGGTGATGCAGAAAGTCTGGGCGGCCTCGGGTGGGCAGTGCGGTCAGCACCTGGCCGCTTCGATGGCCCTGCAACTGGCGGCTCTGGAGCACCACGGTGAACTCGTGGACGGCCAGGACCGCTACAGCCCCCAGGTGCGATCCGAGCTGTTGGCGATGAGCAGCGCGACGATCGACCGTTACCTGCGCGGCGCCAAGGCCCGCGACCAGATCAAGGGGAAATCGACCACCAAGGCCTCCCCGTTGCTGCGGTCCTCGATCAAAATCCGTAAAGCAACTGACGAGATCGAGGCATCGCCGGGGTTCTTCGAAGGCGACACCGTCGCGCACTGCGGACCCACCCTCAAAGGCGAGTTCAGCCGCACCCTCAACCTCACCGATATGCGTATCGGCTGGATCTTCACCCGAACCGTGCGCAACAACGCCCACACCCACATCCTGGGCGCACTGAAGGCGGGAGTGCATGAAATACCTTATGAGGTAACTCGTTTGGATTTCGACAACGGCACCGAGTTCCTCAACAAGGCTGTCATCAAATGGGCCGCGGAGATGGAGATCTTCTTCACCCGGTCCCGGCCGTACAAGAAGCACGACCGGGCCACGATCGAGTCCAAGAACAACCACCTCGTGCGCAAGTACGGGTTCTAGTACCGCTACGACACCGACGCCGAATGCGCGGTACTCAACCGGCTCTGGAAGCTGGTCAACGGCCGGCTCAACTACCTGACCCCCACCATCAAACCCATCGGCTACAGCTCTGGTCGCGACGGTCAGCGCCGCCCTCTCTACGACCAGCCCAAGACCCCACTGGACCGGCTGCTGGCCGCCGGGATCCTCTCACCGACCCAAGAAGCAGAGCTACTCACCTACCACGACAGCCTGAACCCCGCCGCTCGATGGGGATGAACCGGCCCGGGTTGATGCACACCTCTATGGAGGGAAGGCAGGGCCCATCATGCCGAGGAAATGCGACGAATCTGTGAAGGCCAGGGCTGTTCGTCTGGTCGTTGAACACCGTGATGAGTACGACACCGAGTACGTCTGCATCCGGTGGTGGCTGGGCGCATCGGTGTCGGTCCGGAGACACACGCAAGTGGTTCCGCCAGGCCTGGGAGTTTCGTCATGCGGGAGAACGACCCGCGACACAGGTGGCCTGCCGGTTCATCAACGAGCACAGAGCTCGTTTCGGAGTCGTTCCGATCTGCCGCACCCTGACCGAACACGGGTGTGCGATCGCTCCGCGAATCCTGTTTAGTCTAAAGCACGGGTAAGGCGGTCGAGGTAGTCGTCGACGTCGACCACGGCCGGGTCGGCGTGCACGCTCACCGCGACGCGGTCGCCGATGCCGTGTACCCCGTGGGTCAGCCCCATCATCGGTGACAGCGCGGGGAAGCCGGCCGTGAACAGCACCCTACGGCCGCCGAAGGTCAGATCGGCCGGTCCCCGGTTGACGCTGGAGACGACGGTGTGACCGGCGACTGTGTCCGACCGGGCATCCGGATCGAACTGGCTCATCCCCCAGCGCAGCAGCGGGGCGGGCACCGCCGCGAATGCGGCCGCCGACGCCTCTGCCGCCGGGTGCTCGGCCCGGCGGCGCTGCGTGCGCAGTTCATCGTTGATTCGATCGGCCCGCTGATGCGGCTTGACCTCCGGATGCAATCCGACACTGACGTTGCGAAAGTTGTTCCGCGCCTTGTTTCCCCGAGGGACGGACATCGGCACTTCGGCACCGAGCCGGCTGACGTCCTCGCCCCGTTCGGCGAGATACCCGCCGAGGGCTTCCGAGATCAGTGCAAGGGCGGCCGCCGTCACGGTCGGGTGGGCCAATCGCTGCCGATCCACCACAAGGGCGCGTAAGACCGGCCGTGCGGTCGAGCGGGCGTTGACGCTGAGCGCCGGTCGCGGTTGGGCCGGCGCAGCCAGCACGCCGGCCTCGCTGGCGCGGACCATATTCCGGTGTTGGCGAGCGGCGATCACTCCCCGCCACAACAGATTTCCCCCATCCGGCGTCACGGGGGGAATCGATACCCGCCGTCCGAACACCGTGGCGGCCAGCGCCGCCGACCGCGTTCCGTCCGCCAGAGCGTGGGCGATCTGGACCACGACCACGTTCGGCGGGAAGACGTGCAGCCGCCATGCCATTCGGCGAGCGTCCAGTTGATCCAGATCGGCCAGACGATCCAGGCAATAGGTCCAGTCGCCGGCCCCGTCGTGAACGATGAACTGCTCGTCGCCGACGTCGCCGGCCTCCCACCTCGGGTAACGCCAAGGTGTGTCGTCGCGAATGCGCAACCGCAGATCCCCGCACCCCTCGGCGTTTCGACGCACCTGCGCGAGAGCGCTTGGTATATCTGCCTTTCCGTCGAATACATACACCAGGAACTGGTCGTTGGGCACCTTCGCCGACAACCACAGGAATTGCGCGTCCGCCGCGGCGAGGCGTTCTGAAGACATGCCCGACATGGTGTCGTGATTCCACCACGGCCCGCGTGATCTCAAGAGCCGGCAGGGAGGATAGCGCGCTCGACACGCGTCACCCGTCGAGAAACTCGATTATGCGGCGGCCGACCTCGTCGGGCCGTTCGAGTTGCAGAAAATGCCCGGCTCCTTCGACGACGGCGACGTCGCTGCCAGCCGGCAGGGCCGCCGAGACGAAACGCGTGAAACGCGCTGTCATACAGCCGTCGTCGGCTCCGTGCAGATAGAGCGTCGGCAGCAGCGGCGCGGCGGTCCACCACCGGTGCGCATCGGCATAGCGGTCCGGCGGCGCGTAGTTGCGGATCGTTGCGCGGTAGGGCCCCAGCGCGGCGCGCCAGCGGTCGGGGGCCCCGATCGCGGCGTCGACGTGGCGCAGATCCTCGGCGGCGCCGTAACCGGGCGACCACCGCCGCCAGAGCAGCGGAATTATCCATGAACCGGACCGCTCCGGGGCGAAGGGCAGCTGAAAGTAACTGATGTACCAACTACGCAGCAGTTGGCCGGGCAGCAGCGCCATCAGCGCCGGGCTGCGTGCCGCTCGCAGCGTCGCCGCCGGCGGCACCGACATCACCACCGCCTTGCGGAAAGGACTGTCCGGCAGGGCCGCCAGACCGGTCGCAGTCACGGCGCCCCAGTCGTGACCGATCACCACGTCGGCGTCGGTGGGATTGCTGGCCTCCCGCACTCGCAGGGCGTCGTCCATCAGTGCACCGATGTGGTAAGCCCGGTCGGTGGGCACCGACGAGGGCACGTAGCCGCGCATGAACGGTGCGATCACCCGGTAGCCGGCCGCCACCAGCTGCGGTGCCAGCCGGCGGAACCCGTAAGCAGTGTCGGGAAAGCCGTGCAGACACAACGCGATCGGGCCGTCGTCGGGACCCCAGCTCAGTGCCCGCAGCTGCACCGCCGGTGTGTTGACGTCGATCCAGCGCGGTTCGATCATCGGATTGGTTGCCACCCCGCGTCCTCCTTACATCGGCTCGAAGCCGGAGATCAGCCACCGGCCTTCGACGTTGTCCATCGTCACCCGCACCGTGGAGGCGTTCTCTTCCGGGGCAGCCGACCCGACGGCCCGCGTCTGGTCGACGTAGGCCAACACCACGACATGGCGGCGTTGGGCCGACACCACCGCGACCGCGGGCACCGTGGCGGTAGCGCTGATCTTCCGGGCGACCGCCTCGGGCACCACGACGGTCTTGATCAACTGGGTGTAGTCGTCGAAGAACCTGCCGGTGAGCCGGTCACGGGCGGCAGCGTCGAGAGTCTGCGCGGCGGTCGCGGGCTGGTAACTGGAGATTGCCACGACCGAATCACGCGCGGCCTGGGCGGCGTCGGCGCCGGAGCGCACCGCGCCGCGGCGTGTGGAGGCATCCCAGAACAACCATGATGCGCCGGCCGCCAGCAGTACCGCCGCCACCAGCAGCACCACGGTGAGAGCACGCGGCCGCCGTCGTAATCGGCCCACCGGCCTCGCCGAATCGGTCACGGCACGAACTCCACGCCCGCGACTTTAAAGCCGTCATCGGTCCTGGCGACGGTAACGCGAGTCCGCCACGACTTCGGCTGCCGCTCAGCGGCTCCCCGGTTGGACGTCATCACCGTGAGCGCCACCAGCACCTGGGCGGTGTCGCCTTCGACCGACTCCAGACCGGCCTCCCGGACGGTGCCGACCGAGGTCGACTGCGCCGCGCGGGCCGCCGCCTTCAGCGAGTCGGCTCGCTGGGCGAAGTCGTCGCGAAAAGCGCCGGTCGAGGAGTCCAGGATGCGTTGCACGTCGCGGTCGACGTCGTTGTGGTCGATGGACGTCAAGGCCAAAACACCCGCGCGGCCGGCCGCGACCATCTGCGCGCGGGTCGCCTCCTCCCGCACGGCCTGCGCGTGGCTCCACCAGGCCCAGCCGGTCACACCGGCGAGCACGACGAGCCCGCCGGCAAGCGCCCGGCGCATTCTCCCACGCCGGGCCGGCGGTTCGGCTGCCACTGCGTCGCTCACCGGGTCGACGGTACCGCCAAGCCCCGCCGGTAACGTGCAGAGCACACCCCGAAGGGAGACACCGTGAGCGCCGGACCGAGCACCGTGCGATTCCGCGCCGACGGGGTGGGATTGGTCGGTGACGAGTGGAACCGCGGCGGCCCGGCGGATGCACCGACCATCCTGATGCTGCACGGCGGCGGCCAGAACCGGTACTCCTGGAAGAACACCGGTCGGGTGCTCGCCGATCATGGATTTCATGTGGTGGCCCTCGATGCCCGAGGGCACGGTGACAGCGATCGGGGGCCCGCCGGCAATTACACCGTCGACGCCCTCGCGCGTGACGTCGCCGCGGTGCTGGAGGAGATCGGCCGCCCGGTGGTGATCATCGGGGCAAGCATGGGCGGGCTGACCGGGATCCTCGCGGCCCACCGGGCCGGACCTCAGGTGGTGACCAAGCTCGTCCTCGTCGACGTGGTGCCGCGATTCGAACACGAGGGCTCGGCGCGCATACGCGACTTCATGACGCGCCACGTCCACGGTTTCGACACCCTTGAACAGGCCGCCGACGCCATCTCCGAGTACCTGCCGCACCGTCGCCGCCCGAGCAACCTCGACGGCCTGAGTAAGAACCTGCGGCACCGCGGCGGACGCTGGCACTGGCACTGGGATCCGGCGTTCGTGACCGCAGCCGGGGACGCGCCGTTCGTCGATGCGGATGAACTCGAACGCGTCACCGTGGGGCTTTCCATCCCGATCCTGCTGATCCGCGGCAAGCTCTCCGACGTGGTCAGCCCAGCGGGGGTGGAGCATTTCCTGGCCACCGTGCCGCAAGCGGAATTCATCGAACTGTCCGACGCCGGACACACGGCCGCCGGGGACGACAACGACGCATTCAGCGACGCGGTCGTCGCCTTCGTCATCCGCTGAATCGCTGCGGCGCAAACGGATTCAGTTCACCGTCCAGAAGGCCAGCTGCTGGCCGGCGGGGTCGCGCAGCACCACCCCGGTGACCGCGGTGCCGGGCGCGAAGTCGAACGCCACATGCCCCTCGGCCGATTGGCCGGCGGTCAGCTGGCCGTAGGTGATGCCGGGCCGCACCGCGCCGACGGCCGGGGCGACCGTCGACCCGTCGGCCGTCCGGGCGGCGAAGTAGAAACCGTTGACGGGTACGGTTCCGCTTGCGGCGACGATGCGCACATCCACCGCGTACATGACGCCCTTCGCCGGAATGATCTGTGCGTCAACAGGAACCGCGCGCCAATTGCCGACGGTGTAGGTCGCCGAGCCGTCCGCGGTGTCGATATCGAGCGCGGCTCCGGACTGCGCGGTTTTCGGACCGGAGGGCGCGGCCGGGCTGGTTGATGCGATCTCCGCCGGAGCGGTGGCCACCGGGGCCGTCGGGGGTGCCGGACGGGTACAGGCGAGCAGGGCAACCCCGACGGCGGCGGTCAGGAGGATCGCTCGAATGCGCATGCGGCGACGGTATCGCCTTTACCCCTGCTCAGATAGCACGTCTGACCGGGCACTTCGCCACAACGGCGCCGACGCGCGCGGTTCGGCGTTGCTACGTGCAGCTGTCGGCGTTGACCCACTGCCCATCCCAGCCCAGGCAGCTGTAGAGGTTGGGCGTCCAGTCACCGGGTCCGCGGTCGGGTCGGCCCGGTGTGACGATCTCGCCGACCACATCGGTCAGGTCGGCACAGGTGCTGACGTTGGCCCTGTTTCCCACTTGGACGCACGTGTCGGCGCTCGCGGAGCCGCTCCCGGTGATTGTCTGGACTACTGCCCCGACGCCGGCCAGCGCAACAGACGCGGCGCCGATGCACATCAGTTCCCGCATCGTGCGGTTCATTTCGGTCTCCTTAGCTGCCGATCACCCGCGTCGCGTTGTGGCGGTTTGCCGAGTATAGCGACGCAGGTGGCACGGCATTCGACGTGGCGAGACCGAAACGTCATGACCGACAACGAAACTCGATGGTTCAATCCGGCGGCCCAGTCTTTAGAAGAGCTCGCTCACCAGCGTCCAGAGGTTGACGTCCTTGGCGCGCCGGTATTCGAGCAGGCCCAGCGCCGTGCGGACCAGCGGAATTACCCGTCGTGTCCGAAGGACGATTCGCCGCCAATCCGTACCGCGGGGACAGGAAATCGCCGGTTCAGAAGTTGTGGCAGTTGTTGACGGCTCTGCCGATCGGACCGTTGGAAGAGTCCATGATGTCTTCGCTGACACCCGACCACTGTCCATAGCCCAGGGTCTGCTCCAACGTCGTCACCTGCTGCTGACGCTGACCCGCCGGAGCCGCCAAGACCACGGCAAGCCCGACCCGCAACTCCTGCTCCAACTTCGGATCCCTGCTGATCCGCCCCCAGATGAGGGGGTCGTTCTGCTGGATCGACGACATGATCTGCTGGTCAGAGCACGTAGTGGTGTTCAAATCATCAGCATAGGCCGGTCCTGCTACCGCAACTGCAACACAGGCGAGGCCTGCCGCCGTGCCCACATGCCAACGCCCTCGAACACCCTTACCCATTCGGCTCATGCCCGGAATCTTACCGTTGTCGGGATCGACTGCTTGCGGACCCCTTTCGGCTTCCGAGATGTCGGTCGACGGCGCAGGACCACGTCAATGGGTTGGTGTCGCCGGGAGGTAGCCGCGCAATGGCCCGCCAGCGACGGCTACGAGTCACGTAATACCAGACTCACTGCGTTGCCAAGACCACCGAGGTCGGCCATTTTTACTGGTGGAAATGCGAGTAAACATGTCCCTTGAATTTGCTAAATCACTCATTGATATGCGACTTCTCCAGACCGCACGGTTGCTGGAGTGGATGCGCGACAATGTTGAAGCCGACGTGGACTCGGTGGCTACCCCCCTCGCCGCAGTGGTGGATGCCCACCGCACGATCAAGGGCATGAGCGTGACCTTGGAAGCCTCCACCGGCTGACGAAGAGCCGGCTTTGCGGAGGCGGCCGACTCCCTCGCCAGCAATCACCGATGAATTACGGGCTCGACTTAGACGTTGAAGCGGAACTCCGCCACGTCCCCGTCGACATGTCGAAGAACGGTTGCCAGGGGCCTCGTTATCGGATACGTCCGCCCTATTCAATGACCAGCCCCGCTCCGCACCTGCTCCCCACGTTGCCAGTCAAGGTCACGCAACCGATCTGGCTCGTCTTGGCGTCGAACCGAAAATCCGTGCCTCCCAATATCATTCTGATCTCGGCTGTAACCAGTGGAAAAGTCAGAGAATCACCGAGCAGCAGGATCGCGGGGTGCACTTGGCCGAGTTGCTCGGCGGAGTCCCATTCCCTGAACTGCACCTGCACGTCATCCCCGTTCGCGTACGTCACCCTTAGGAAAGTGCCGTTCGGTGGAATCTCAACGTCAGAGGGCTCTCCAAGAATCTCCCAGTCGTTCGCTAAAAGCCGGGTGCGAGGCTCGCCCGATGCGGTGAGCATGCTCATGCTCAAGAGGAGATGCCCTTGCTCATCGCGTTCGAAGCTCATCGCGTTCGAACCAGATCAGTGGTTCGCCCCGGAAAACGACGATCTGGGGAGTCTCGTGGTAGTAATTCCCACCTGCGATGGCAACTACCTCGCGCCGCATCCATTCAAACCGTCCGCTGACGTCGGCCGTATGTGGCTGAGCCTTCAATCCTCGGCAATGCTCCACAGGCCACGCGTCGGCCTTGGCATGGTTTGTAGCGCATAGGGCGATCATCCCGTCCGGGTTGTGATGTGGCTTTTCACTCCACTGCGGATCAAAGTGGTGACACTCCAAGTACGGGTTACCGCATCCAGACACAGGACACCCGAATGAGACCTCGCGCCGAAGCTGTCGCCTGACGGCAGCAGGCGGCCTGCGGTTCAATTCGGACACGCCAGCCTCACTGTTTCTTCTGCTGCCCAGACGTTGCTTGGAACCGGAACTCCACCACGTCGCCGTCAGCCATCACGTAGTCCTTGCCCTCCATCCGGACCTTGCCGGCAGCCTTGGCCGCCGCCATCGATCCGGCGGCGGTGAGGTCGTCGAAGGACACCACCTCGGCCTTGATGAATCCCTTCTCGAAGTCGGAGTGGATCACACCGGCGGCCTTGGGGGCGGTGTCGCCCTGGTGGATGACCCAGGCGCGGGACTCTTTGGGACCGGCGGTCAGGTAGGTCTGCAGCTTGAGAGTGTGGAAACCGGCGCGCGCCAACGCATCCAGACCGCGCTCGTGCTGTCCGATGGACTCCAGCAGTTCAGCGGCGGACTCGTCGTCGAGTTCCTGGAGTTCGGCCTCGATCTTGGCGTCGAGGAACACCGCGTCCGCCGGCGCGACCATCGCCCGCAGTTCGGCCATCTTCGCTGCATCGCCCAGCACTGATTCATCGGCGTTGAAGACGTACAGAAAAGGCTTGGTGGTCAACAGGTTGAGCTCGTGCAGCGGGGCGGCGTCGACCTTCTTGCCCGCGGCGAACAGCGTGGTGCCCCCATCGAGGATGGCCTGCGCCGCGACGGCCGCTTCGTGAACCGGCTTGCGGTCCTTACTGTTTCGGGCCTCCTTCTCCAGCCGCGGCACCGCCTTCTCCAAGGTTTGCATGTCAGCCAGGATCAGTTCGGTCTCGATGACCTCGATGTCGGAGCGCGGGTCGACCTTGCCGTCGACGTGCACGACGTCGTCGTCGGCGAAGACCCGGACCACCTGGCAGATGGCGTCGCACTCGCGGATGTTGGCGAGGAACTTGTTGCCCAGCCCGGCCCCCTCCGAGGCGCCTTTGACGATGCCGGCGATGTCGACGAAGGTGACCGGCGCGGGGAGGATGCGCTCGGAGCCGAATATCTCGGCAAGCCTGGCCAGCCGCGGATCCGGAAGCGGCACCACACCCTCGTTGGGCTCGATCGTCGCGAACGGATAGTTGGCCGCCAGCACGTTATTGCGGGTCAGCGCGTTGAACAGGGTGGACTTGCCGACGTTGGGCAGACCAACGATTCCGAGGCTGAGGCTCACGGGGTCACTAGTCTGCCAGAGCCGCCCCACAAGGCCCGTGCGGCACAGGGCACGCCAGGCCGGACTGCCAGCCCGGACGCGGACCCACCCGGTACGGTCTAGGAGTGCCAGCTCAGCCGACGATCGGGGCAGATCAGTGCTCCGCGTTCGCCCGCCAGCCGGGGGTGCGGTGGTGGGGTGCGGTCCTTATCGCGGTCACCATGACGCTGGCGGGGATCGGGATCGAAGCCGGTCTGGGCCATCAGGAGCTGGGCAGCCTGTTCGCGATCTGCTATTCGCTGGGATGTGTCCTCGCCGTCCTGGCGGTGCGTCAGTCCGGGGTATTCACAGCCGTCATCCAGCCGCCGCTGCTGTTGTTCGTCGCTGTGCCGCTGGCCTACTACCTGTTCCACAACTCGGCGTTCAGCGGGTTGAAGGAGATCGCCATCACCTGCGGCTACCCGCTGATCGAGCGGTTCCCGCTGATGCTGTTCACGACATCGGCGGTGCTGCTGATCGGGCTCGTGCGGTGGTATCTGGCGATGTCCCGGCCGGCCGGGCGGGCTGCAGCCGCCCAGGCGCCACGCAGCGACGGGCTGTTCGCGGGCCTGTCGACCAAACTGTCGTCGGCGTTCGCCGGCAATGGCTCGGTGGACGAACGGCCCGGCCAGCGGGCTGCCCGCCCGCGGCATGTGGCGGACCGTCCCGAGGGCGGCAAGCGCCCGCGCAAACCGCAGGAGCGGACATCGCATCGGTCCCGCCGGCCGCGGCCGGCCGGCGAGTCGGCACCGCGACAACGTCGCGACCCGACTCGCCGCCGGGACACTGAGCGGGGAGCCGAACCGCCGCGGCGCGGATCGGGCGAGTCGCGCGATCCGCGGCGGGGTTCACCGGCCCCGCGCCGGGAGCCGCGGGACCGCCGCGAGCCCTATCCGCTGCCCCGTACGGCCCGCGGCAGCCGCTACGAACCCTACGAGTCCAGCCGCGGATACCAATCCCAACAGGCGTATCCGCCGAGCCCCGGCTACCCGCCCTACCCGCCGCAGGATCCGCGCCAGGCGCCGCGGCGGAAGCCGACGCCCAACGGGCCCAGCGCAAGCCACCATCCGGTGTCGCGGGTCCGGTACCGGGACTCCGGGCCCAGCGACGCCGACTACCGCTCCCGCTGAGCCCGCCGACTCCCGGTCAGGACCGCGCCGGCCGGATCTCGCGGGGCAGCGCGAACACCAGCGTCTCGTTAGCCGTCGTCACGGTTTGCACTGTGCCGTATCCGAATTCGGCCAACTTGTCCAGAACGCCGCGGACCAGGATCTCCGGCACCGATGCACCGGAAGTCACCCCGACCGTCGTCACGCCGTCCAGCCAGGCCGGAACGACGTCGTCGGCGTAGTCCACCAGGTAGGCCGCGTCGGCTCCGGCGCCGAGAGCCACCTCGACCAGCCGCACCGAGTTCGACGAGTTCGGCGAACCGACGACGATGACCAATTCGCACTCCGGGGCCATCGCCTTGACCGCGCCCTGGCGGTTCTGGGTGGCGTAGCAGATATCGTCGCTGGGCGGGTCCTGCAGCGTCGGGAACCGCTCACGCAGCCGGGCGACGATCTCCATCGTCTCGTCCACGCTGAGGGTGGTCTGCGAGAGCCAGATGACTTTGCTCTCGTCGCGGACGGTGACGCGGTCCACCGACTCGACTCCGTCGACCAACTGGACGTGGTCGGGCGCCTCCCCCGCGGTTCCGACGACCTCCTCGTGGCCCTCGTGCCCGATCAGCAGGATGTCGTAATCCTCGCGGGCGAACCGCTTGGCCTCGTTGTGAACTTTGGTGACCAGCGGGCAGGTGGCGTCGATGACCTGAAGATTGCGCTGCGCGGCCGACTCGTGGACGGTCGGGGCCACACCGTGGGCGGAGAACACCACGATCGCGCCCTCGGGCACCTCGTCGGTCTCGGCGACGAACACCGCACCCCGTGCGGCCAGAGTGTCCACGACGTGGCGGTTGTGCACGATCTCATGGCGCACGTAGACCGGCGCGCCGTGCTTCTCCAAAGCCCGCTCGACAGTCTCGACGGCCCGATCCACGCCGGCGCAGTAACCGCGCGGCTCGGCAAGCAGCACCCGTTTGCCGCCATCGTGCGCGACGGTGCTGGTGGCACCCGGGATCCCCATGTTGACGGTTGTCGGCATGGATTCAGGGTACGTTTCACCGGCCCGGGCAGGCCAGCCGTACGCTGGTGGCCATGGCAACAGCACCGTACGGGATCCGCCTGCTGGTCGGCGTGGCCGTCACCGCCATCGAAGAGACCCGCAAGCTGCCGCAAACGATCGTCATGTACCCGATGACCGTCGCGAGCACGCTGGCGCAGCTGGTGATGAAGTTGCAGCAGGACCTGGCGGGGTTCGCCATCAAGGGCGACGCCGCGCTGGAGATGGTCTTCCCGCCCAAGGATGAGAAACCCGACTGGGCTACCTTCGACGAGGACGAGAACGCCGGGGACGAAGCGCCCTCGCCCAACGGCGACCGCCCGACCGAGGGCCGCTTCGCGTTGTACTCCGTTCCGGAGGCCGGCGCCAAGGCCGCCGGCGAGAAGGCGAAGCAGGGCACCTCGGGCGACGGGAGCGAGAATCCGCCCCGGGCCGTCGAGGCTCCGCCGGTCGCCGGGGAACTGGATTACGACTCGCTGACGCTGGCTCAGCTGCGGGCCCGCATTCAATCGCTGAGCGTGCCGGACCTGCGGGCGCTGCTGGCCTACGAGGAGGCCGGCCGGGCACGCGCCCCGTATCAAACGCTGCTGGCTAACAGGATCACCCGCGCGACCGCCAAGTGAGCGGCGCCCCCGGTTCTTCGGCGGACAATCCGTTCCCGGTCCGCGCCGTCGCCATCCGGGTTGCCGGCTGGATCGACCGGCTCGGCAGCGTGTGGGTGGAAGGACAGATCACCCAAATTTCCCAGCGCCCGGGTACCAGTACCGTGTTCATGGTGTTGCGCGACCCGGCCGCGGACATGTCGATGAGCGTGACGTGTTCGCGAGAGCTGGTGCTCAGGGCGCCGGTGAAGCTGGCCGAGGGCACCCAGGTGGTGGTCTGCGGCAAGCCGCAGTTCTATACCGGCCGGGGCACATTCTCGTTGCGGCTCAGCGAGATTCGGGCCGTCGGCCTCGGTGAGCTGCTGGCCCGCATCGAGATGCTGCGCAAGATTCTCGACGCCGAGGGGTTGTTCGACCCGCGCCTGAAGCGACCGCTGCCGTTCCTGCCGAATCTCGTCGGGCTGATCACCGGCCGAGGCGGAGCGGCCGAGCACGACGTGACCACGGTCGCGGCGGCGCGCTGGCCGGGGGTGCGCTTCGAGATCCGCAACACCGCCGTACAGGGACCCAACGCGGTGGCCCAGATCGTCGAAGCGCTGCGGGAACTCGATGCCCACCCGCACGTCGACGTGATCGTGCTCGCCCGCGGCGGCGGCAGCGTGGAGGATCTGCTGCCGTTCTCCGACGAGACCCTGTGCCGGGCCATCTCGGCTTGCCGCACACCGGTGGTCAGCGCCGTCGGCCACGAACCTGACAACCCGCTGTGCGACTTCGTCGCCGACGTGCGGGCGGCCACCCCGACCGACGCGGCGAAGAAAGTGGTGCCCGACACCGTCGCCGAACGCGCGCTGGTGGCCGAACTGCGGCATCGCAGCGCCCGTGCGCTGCGCCAATGGGTGGGCCGCGAGCAGCACGCCCTGACCCAGATGCGCAGCCGGCCCGCGCTGGCCGACCCGCTGCGCCTGGTCACCGACCGCGCGGCCGAAGTTCAGCGTGCGCACAGCGCCGCCCGCCGCGACATCACCCGCCTGGTGGACGGCGAGGCCGACCGGATCGGACATCTGTCGGCACGCCTGGCCACCCTCGGCCCCGCCGCTACGCTGGCCCGCGGCTACGCGGTGGTGCAGACGGTCGGCGGAACGGGCCCGGGGTCGGCGTCGATTCTTCGCTCGACGGCCGATGCGCCGGACGGCACAGCACTTCGGATCAGAGTTGCCGACGGTGCCATCGGCGCCGTCAGCACCGGGCGGGAGGACGGAGCCGCATGAGCCAGACACCGGTGAGCGAGCTTGGTTATGAGCAGTGCCGCGACGAGCTGGTCGAGGTGGTGCGCCAATTGGACCAGGGCGGCATGAATCTCGATGCAGCACTGACCCTGTGGGAGCGCGGCGAGGCCCTGGCCCGCCGCTGCCAGGAGCATCTCGACGGGGCCCGGGAGCGCATCGAGACCGCGCTGGCGGCAGCCGGCGAGGACGACCTGGACACCGACTGAGCCGTAGGCCGACAGACGATGGAGGTCCGCGACGTGACAGATCTGGCCAGCTGGAAGGACGGCGCGACGAAGGCGGCGATCCTCGACTTCGTCGACCGCGTCACAACCGACGGTCCCGACTACGTACCGCCCGAAGACCGGGTTGCGGTGTTCGACAACGACGGCACGCTGTGGTGCGAGAAGCCTGCCTACATCCAGCTGCACTTCGTGGTTCGGCGGCTGGCCCAGCAGGCGGCGCAGGATCCGTCGCTGCTGACGCACGCGCCGTACGCCGCCGCGGCGTCGGGCGACCTGGGGTGGTTCGGCGATGCCATCACCGCCCACTACCGGGGCGACGACTCACGGCTGGGTGTGCTGGCCGGCGCGGTGCTCGGCGCGTTCGAGGGCATGACGGTCGACGAGCACGCCGATCGGGTGCGGGCATTCTTCGCCGAGGCCCGTCACCCGACGCTGGACCGGCTCTACACCGAGTGCGGGTACGCGCCGATGGTGGGACTGCTGCGCTACCTCGCAGCGAATGGATTCACCACCTACATCGCCTCCGGTGGCGGGCGGGACTTCATGCGACCGGTCACCGGTGAGCTCTACGGCATTCCGCCGGAGCGGGTGATCGGCAGTTCGGTCGGCCTGGACTTCTCCGACGGCCACCTCCTCACGACGTCGCGACCGGAGTTCCTCAACGACGGACCGGTCAAGCCGGTGCGGATCTGGGAGCGGGTCGGGCGCCGACCGATCCTGGTGGCGGGAAACTCCAACGGCGACATCGAGATGCTCGACTACGCTTGCGCCGGGCCGCGGCCCGCGCTGGCGCTGCTGGTCTGTCACGACGATGCCGAGCGGGAGTTCGCCTACGTCGCCGGGGCGGAACGGGCGCTGCAACGCGCCGAGGATCGGGACTGGACCGTGACGAGTATGCGCGACGATTGGGCCACCGTCTTCGACGGCGCCTGAGAGGATGAAGTCCACGACGGACCGGTTCGGGGGAACGGGGTGGATATGTCCGATGCAGTGTTGGTGACCGGAGCCTTTGGGCTGGTGGGCACGGCAACCGTCAAACATCTGGCCCGGCTGGGTCGCCGGGTCGTCGCCACCGATCTTGACACCCCGGCCAACCGCAAAACCGCCGCCCGTCTGCCCGCCGCGGTGACAACGAGGTGGGCGGATCTCACTGACGCGCGCCAGGTGTCGGAATTGGTGTCGGCGGTGGCGCCGGCGTCGATCATCCATTTGGCGGCGATCATCCCGCCGCTGTGCTACGCGAACCCGACACTGGCCCGTCGGGTCAATGTCGATGCCACGGCGAACCTGGTGAAAGCCGCTGCAGCACAGCCGGTTCCACCGCGGTTCGTGCAGGCTTCGAGTATCGCGGTGTACGGGCCGCGCAACCCGCACCGGTTCGCCGATGTGCTGACCGCCAACACTCCGGTACGTCCCTACGACGTCTACGGCGGCCACAAGGTGGAAGCCGAGGCGATCGTGCGCACGCCCACCCTGGACTGGGTGATCCTGCGATTGGGCGGCGTGCTAACCGTCGACCTCAATCTGGGCCTCGATCCCGACATGATCTATTTCGAGGCCCTGCTGCCCACCGACGGCCGATTGCAGACCGTCGATGTCCGCGATGTCGCACACGCCTTCGCCGCGGCCACCACCGCCGACGTGGCGGGCCGGACCCTGCTCATCGGCGGCGACGACTCGCACCGACTGATCCAAGGAGAGATCGGCGCCTCGACGGCCGCCGCCATGGGCCTGGTAGGGGGCCTGCCGACCGGCCGCCCAGGTGACCCGGACGACGATGACGGCTGGTTCGCCACCGACTGGATGGACACCGCCACCGCCCAAGAAGTGCTAGGGCACCAGCGCTATTCGTGGCCGCAGATCTTGACGGAGACGGCAGAGAAGTCAGGCTGGAAGCGGTATCCACTGCGGTTCGTCGCGCCCCTGTCGCGGGAGTACCTCAAGCGCCGGTCGCCCTACTACCGGCAGCCGGGACGGTATGCGAATCCGTGGGAGGCGGTTCGCCGGAAGTGGGGCGCGCCGGAGTCGGGCCCCAAACATCGGTTCGCCGACACGTTGGGGACGGACTGACTGCGCACATCCCGACTGCGGCAAGATGACTACATGAGCGAATCCCGCAGCCCCAGCACCCGCGTTGCCGTCGTCATCGGCGGCGCCTCCGGAATCGGTTGGGCCACAGCGCAACTGCTCGCGGCCGAGGGCGCCCGGGTGACCATCGCCGACCGCAACGCCGACCTGGCCGCGCAACGCGCCGCCGAACTCGGACAGACCTCCGCCGCCGTGCAAGTCACCGATGAAGCCGGCGTGGCGGGGCTCTTCGACGGCGTCGTCACCCGCGAGGGGCGACTGGACGTTGTGGTGAACTGTGCCGGCTTCAGCGGCTTCGGGTTGATCACCGATCTGGACGCCGACCAGTTCCGGTCGGTGGTCGACGTTTGCCTCACCGGAGCCTTCCTGGTGCTCAAGCACTCCGGCCGCCACCTCGGCGACGGCGGGTCGGTGGTGTCGCTGACCTCTCTCAACGCGCGCCAGCCGGCGATCGGGCTGAGCGCCTACTGCTCCGCCAAGGCGGGGTTGTCGATGCTGACCCAGGTCGCTGCGCTGGAGTTGGGCCCGCGCGGTATCCGGGTCAACGCCGTGGCGCCCGGGTTCGTGCACACCCCGCTCACCGAGGGCGCGGCGGCCATTCCTGGTGTGGTCGAGGAGTACGTCGAGAACACCGCCCTGGGCCGCGCAGGGACCCCAGAGGATGTCGCTGCCGCCGTCGTGTTCTTGTGCTCCCCGCAGTCGTCCTGGATGACCGGGGAGATTCTGGACCTCAACGGCGGTGCGCACCTGAAGCGCTATCCCAATATTCACGAGCATCTGACCAGGCTGATGGGACAGTAGAGCGGTGAGAACCGACTTCACGCCCACCCAGAAGCGGGCGCTCGGGATCGTGACCGCGATCGCGTTGCTGTTCGGCGCGTACTTCCTGCGCCGCTATTTCATGCTCATCGTGATCGCGGCGATCGTGGCTTACCTGTTCACCCCGGTGCACGACAGGTTGAAGGCCAAGATGAGCAGCGGGCTGGCGACCACGCTCACCGTCCTGGCGGCACTGCTTACCGTGGTGATCCCGATTACCGGCGTGATATCCCTTGCGACGGTTCAGATTTCGAACATGCTTATCGGAGTCGCCGATTGGGCCAAGACGGCCGACCTGAATGCCCTGGGCGACAAGGCGATTGCGACGGCCAATCGCCTGCTGCAGAAGCTTCCATTCCAGGTCCCGAGCATCACCCTGGAGTCGTTGCGCGACAACGTCGGCAAGGTGGCCCAGACGGTCGGCGAGTGGCTGCTGCGGACGCTGTCCGGCGCGGCCGGCGGCGCCATTGGATTCATCACCGGCGCGATCATCTTCCTCTACGTGTTGATCTCACTGATCAACAACAAGACCAAGCTGATCAACCTGATCCGCAAACTCAATCCGCTCGGCGAAGAAGTCACCGACCTGTACCTGGCCAAGATGGGCGCCATGGTGAAGGGAACGGTCAAGGGCCAGTTCATCATCGCCGTCATCCAGGGCACGCTCGGTGCCTGCTCGATCTGGATCGCCGGCTTCCACGACGCGTTCTTTGTCTTCGCGATCTTCCTGACAGCGCTATCGGTGATCCCCCTGGGCAGCGGCATCGTCACCATCCCGTTCGGCATCGGGCTGATGTTCTTCGGCAACGTCGCCGGCGGCTTGTTCATTGTGCTGTTCCACATCTTCGGGATCACCAACGTCGACAACTTCCTGCGGCCGATCCTGGTTCCCAGGCAGGCCCGGCTCGACCCAGGGCTGATGCTGCTGAGCGTGTTCTCCGGCATCGCCATGTTCGGGTTCTTCGGCATCATCCTCGGGCCGGTCATCATGATCCTGATCGTCACCACGATCGCGGTGTACCTCGCCGTCTACAAGGGCGTGGCCATGCACGAGGACGACGACGACGGGAAACCCAAGCGGCGCTTTCCCCGACGGCGCAAGCAGGAAACCCCCCTGCCCGACGAGGTCATGCCGGTACTGCCCGGCGACGCGGCTACGTCAAGCGCTCTTTGAGGAACTCCAGCACTCGCTTGCGGGCCTCGTAGGCCTGCTGATCCTCGCGCTCCCGGACCTCCAGGGTGAGGACCGAGTGCGCGATCCGGCCGAACCCGCCGGGGTTTCCGGGAGACGAATCCAGTTCGATGACTTCGAAATTGTCGCCGAGGCGGTCCTTGAGCGCTTTGAACCGCTCGGCCGGCGCCATCGGATCGCCGCTGAACCGCAGGGCCAGGGCGCACAAGTTGCCCTCGTCCGCGCGCTTCTCGATGACCTTCATCTCCTTCTCGGAGAAGCCAAGGTCGCGCTTGCGCGCCGCCGTCACCGCGATCGGCACCGACGGCTGGCTGAGCACCGAGGCCAGCACGCTGTCGTCGACGGCGACAGCCAAGGCGAAACCGCCGGTGAAGCACTGCCCGATCACGCCGACGCCCTTGCCGCCGGCCCGGCCCTTCAGGTCACGCGCCAGCGCCCGCAGGTAGTGGGTCACCGGGCGTTCCTTGTTCAGCGCGAAGGCGGCGAATTCCTGCGCAACACAGCCCCGCAGCATGGTGGGTACCAGCATCGGGCCGCGCGCCGAGGCCCCGGGCTTGCCGAACAGCGACGGGATCGCCACGGTGAAACCGTTGTCCACCAGGTAATTTCCCAGGGCCAGCACGCCCGGGTGGACGCCCGGCATCTCTGGGATCAGCACCACGCCGGGGCCGGATCCCTTGTAGAAGACGTCGTGACTGAAGCCCGCGGCCGTGAAGGGCTCGCAGTTCCAGCCGGTCAGGTCAGCTTCGGGTGCTCTGTTGGAAACGTCGCTCGCCATAGCTCCATCTAACCCAGCGGCGGCTGAGTTTGGGTGGCGATGGCCAGGGCGCGGAAGTCGTCGGGGCTACCGGACCCACTGATGGCCACCTGGGTAGGCCCTTTCGCGCTGTCCAGCCGCGTTGTCCAGACCGGCTCGGCACCCTCCGCGCCTTGGTAGACCACCCAGGTGACGCCGTCGACGTTCTCGGTCCCGGTCGGATAGACGTCCTTCTGGATGGACGCAACCAGGGGGGGTTCGTCGGCGTTGCTCTGGGTGAGGCTGACATACATCTGCGACGGGGCGATGTAGCCCACCCGGGTCGCGATGGCCCGCTGTTTGTCCCCGCGCGGGTCGGTGCGGCCACTCTCGATCCCGCTGCGGGTGCCGGAGTTGGCCTGCCACCCGTCGGGCAGTTTCGGCAGCCGGACCCCGAAGCCGACGGCGGCCGCGTCGGCCTTCAGCGCGGCTGCGGCGTTGTAGGCGGGGGCCGGGCCGTCCGACGTTCCGCCCGGGCGGAACGAGCACATGCCCACAAGTCCGGCCAGCAGCACGCACATCACTGCGAGCGGCACCAGCGACCAGAACATGTCCCGGCCGTCCTGCAGAATCCGCGGCTTGGCCGGTTTCGGCGGCGGCGGGCCGGCGAGGGGTTCGGCGGCGCCGGGCGCGCCGTCAGTAGGGTCCATCAAGGCGCTCGTCCTCCTCGTCGCGACGCTGGAGCATGCTGCCAGTATCCCAGGTCTGGACCCGCGGGCCGGTTCTGGGACAATCTCCCCCATGCCTGACTCCCGTCGTCGTGAAGCCCCCGACCGCAACCTGGCCCTGGAATTGGTCCGGGTCACCGAGGCTGGTGCCATGGCCGCCGGCCGCTGGGTGGGCCGCGGCGACAAGGAGGGCGGCGACGGAGCGGCCGTCGACGCGATGCGCCAACTGGTCAACTCGGTGTCGATGCGCGGCGTGGTGGTGATCGGCGAGGGCGAGAAGGACAACGCCCCGATGCTCTACAACGGCGAAGAGGTGGGCAACGGCGACGGCCCGGACTGCGACTTCGCCGTCGACCCCATCGACGGCACCACCTTGATGGCTAAAGGCATGCCGAACGCGATCTCGGTGCTTGCGGTCGCCGAACGCGGAGCCATGTTCGACCCGTCTGCGGTGTTCTACATGAACAAGATCGCCGCAGGGCCCGACGTCGCCGACTTCATCGACATCACCTCACCGATCGCGGCGAACATCCAACGGATCGCCAAGGTACGCAAGGCGTCCGTCTCCGATATCACCGTGTGCATCCTCGACCGGCCACGGCACGAGAAGCTGATGGCCGAGGTGCGCGCCGCGGGCGCCCGCATCCGGCTGATCTCCGACGGCGACGTCGCCGGAGCCATCTCCGCGTGCCGACCCGATTCAGGCACCGACCTGCTCGTCGGCATCGGCGGCACCCCGGAGGGCATCATCACCGCCGCCGCGATCCGCTGCATGGGCGGCGAGATCCAGGGCACTCTGGCCCCCAAGGACGACGAGGAACGCCAGAAGGCCATCGACCGGGGCCACGACCTCGACCGGGTGCTGACCACCGAGGACCTCGTCGCGGGCGAGAACGTGTTCTTCTGCGCCACCGGCATCACCGACGGCGACCTGCTCAAGGGCACCCGATTCTTCGGCGGTGGCTGCACCACCCAGTCCATCGTGATGCGCTCGAAGTCCGGCACGGTCCGGATGGTCGAGGCCTACCACCGGCTTTCCAAACTGAACGAATACTCCGCGGTGGACTTCACCGGGGACAGCTCCGCCGCGTATCCCCTCCCGTAATTTCTCTCGCTAATCCCCTCCCCTCGCTCCTTCGCGCAAAGCCCAGGCACAGAAAGGCAATCGATGACCTCCACGACTCCGGCCGACGGAGAGTACCGGATCGAGCACGACACCATGGGCGAGGTCCGGGTGCCGATCAACGCCCTGTGGCGGGCGCAGACCCAGCGGGCGGTGGAGAACTTCCCGATCTCGTTCCGGGGCCTGGACCGCAACCAGATCCGCGCCATGGCCTTGCTGAAAGCGGCGTGCGCACAGGTGAACAAGGACCTGAACCTGCTAGCGGGCGAGAAGGCCGACGCGATCATCGCCGCCGCCAACGAGATCGCCGACGGCCTGCACGACGACCAGTTCCCGATCGACGTCTTCCAGACCGGCTCGGGGACCAGCTCCAACATGAACGCCAACGAGGTGATCGCCTCGATCTGCGCCCGCAACGGAGTGACGGTGCATCCCAACGACGACGTGAACATGTCACAGTCGTCGAACGACACCTTCCCGACGTCCACCCACATCGCCGCCACCGAAGCCGCAGTGCGCCAGCTCATTCCGGCCCTCGAAGTGCTGCACGAGTCGCTGGCGAACAGGGCTCGACAGTGGCGCACCGTCGTCAAGTCCGGCCGCACCCACCTGATGGACGCCGTCCCGGTGACCCTCGGTCAGGAGTTCGGCGGCTACGCCCGACAGGTCGAGGCCGGCATCGAGAGGGTGCGCGCGTCCCTGCCCCGGCTCGGTGAGTTGGCCATCGGCGGCACCGCCGTCGGCACCGGGCTCAACGCACCGGACGGGTTCGGCGCCAAGGTGGTCGAGGTGCTCGTCGCCCAGACCGGGCTCGCCGAACTGACCACGGCCAAAAACTCTTTCGAGGCCCAGGCCGCCCGCGACGGTCTGGTCGAGGCCTCCGGCGCGCTGAAGACCATCGCAGTATCGCTGACCAAGATCGCCAACGACATCCGCTGGATGGGTTCGGGCCCGCTGACCGGTCTCGGCGAACTGCACCTGCCGGACCTGCAGCCAGGTAGCTCGATCATGCCGGGCAAGGTCAACCCGGTGATCCCCGAGGCGGTCACCCAGGTGGCCGCCCAGGTCATCGGCAACGACGCCGCAGTCACCGTCGGCGGCTTGTCGGGCGCGTTCGAACTCAACGTCTACATACCGATGATGGCGCGCAACCTGCTGGAGTCATTCACGTTGCTGGCCAACGTCTCTCGACTGTTCGCCGAGCGCTGCATCGACGGCCTGGTGGCTGACGAGGAGCGGCTGCGCCGGCTGGCGGAGTCCTCGCCCTCGATCGTCACGCCGCTGAACTCGGCGATCGGCTACGAGGAGGCCGCGGCGGTGGCCAAGCAAGCCCTCAAGGAGCGCAAGACGATTCGGCAGACGGTGATCGACCGCGGACTGATCGGCGACAAGCTCTCCGAGGAGGAACTGGACCGCCGGCTCGACGTGCTCGCCATGGCCAAGGTGCGCGACGAGGGGTGAGGCGCCCTCAGCCGTCGACGCCGTCAGTTCAGGTAGTCGAAGCTGGTCAGCATTCCCGCTTCGGCGTGACACGTGTTGTGGCAGTGCAGCGGCCAGTAGCCGGGGTTGTCGGTGGGCGATTTTCAGCGATTGCTTGGGCAGCACGATGACGGTGTCCTTACGGGCGCAGAGTCGGCCGTCCGGCTTGACCACCGCGAAGGTGTGGCCGTGCAGGTGCCCGTCGAAGGGCATTTTCATGTCGCGGTCGAAGGAGTTGTTCGCGCTTTCCACACACGTGGCCCCCGAGGTCCGTGGCCTTCTGGCCAGCGTCGGATGGACACCGGAAGACGTCGACCACTACGCCTTTCATCAGCCCAGCCAGGCGGTCCTGGAACGAATCTTCTCCGACCTCAACGCCAAGCCCGATGCCGGCATCCACACCCACTCGTTGTACGGCAACAGTGCGAGCACCGCATGGGCGCTCGCGCTCGACCATCGGCTGCGCAACGGCACGGTAGCCGACGGCGACAAGATCGTCATCGGCAGCGCTGCGGCCGGCTTTACGATGGCGGCCGCGGCCGCGCAAGGGTGTGTTGAGTTGCCTCGTTACCTGGTGTTGTACCGGACTATCAACAAGACCTTCGGTTTCCGCCTGCGGCCTCTGGGCACGTTCGTCGTACTCCAACTACGGCAAGCGATTTCGGCGCTGACCATGGCACTGGACGGCGTCTTCTTCTCGGGTTGGCGCACAGAGCCGATCGACCGGCCGATCTTCATCGTCGGCAACCCCCGCAGCGGTACCACTTTCCCGCACAGGCTGCTCCTCGGCGCCGGCGACACAGCCGCCTTCGAGTTGTTCGAGATGCTCTTCCGGCCATCACAGCGCGCAAGCTGCTCGCCGGCATCGTTCCCCGCTTCGACCGGTTCTCCCCTACGCGGTATCACCCCTCCGATATCCACGACACGAACCTTCGGGGAATCGAGACCGATGATGTGTTGTGGTTCTTCCGCACCATGGACGGTCCGTTCGCTTGGGCGTATTTCCTTTCGTGGCAGGACAGCTGGGGCAGTGGTCTATGCCGGCGTGAAATGGGCGTCGAGGGCGTCACCCACCGCGACCGCGAGCGCTTCTTCGGCTACTACGAGCAATGCTGGCGCCGGAACCTGTTCTATAAGAACGCCAAACGCATCCTGGCTAAGACCAGGATGTTGACCTTCCGCCTCGACGAGGTTGTCGCGCGCTGCCCGGACGCCAAACTCGTGCACATCATTCGCGATCCGGTCGAGGTCATCCCGTCGGGAATGTCGCTGGTGTCCGGCGTACTGGATAACGGCCACGACGCCTGGAATCGAACGACCGAGGCGGACCAGCGCCGCTGGGTTGAAAACCTTTATCAGGCCTCTTGCGAGATGCTGCGTTCCTTCAACGAGGCCTACACCTCGGGCCGGATCCGGCCGAGGAACCTGTGCTTGGTCAGGTATACCGACCTTCTGCAGAGCCTTGAGCCGACGATGAAGCGCATCCTCGATTTCATCGAGATCGAGCCGAGCGCGGCTTTCGCCGAAGAGGTGCGGGCGCAGGCGGAGAAGCAACGCTCGTACACGAGCCGTCATCAGCATTCGCCCGAGAAATTCCGCCTCGACCGAGAGCGCATCCGACGTGACCTCGGATTCGTCTATGACACCTTCGAACTCACCGAACAGACCCGCAAGGGAAGGCGCCGAAGCCAGGAGCGGTCAGCGGGCCAACGCCTACCCGCTAGACCGGCGGCGCCGACACGGGGCGTGAGGCCAGCAGCCGAATGCCCGGCGCGGTGGTCAGGCTGTGCAGCAGCAGGCTCAGCGTCACCGTCACCACCACGACGGTGCCGATCAGGTCCCCCTGCCGTATCTCGCCACGTTCGATCACCAGCAGGCCCAGCACCACCGTGCCGATTCCGCGCGGCCCGAACCAGCCGATGAACAACCGCTCGGACATCGGTAGTCCGCTGCGCACCAGCGAGACCAGAACCGCGACGATGCGAACTCCGAAGATCGCCACGACCGCGAACACAACCACGCGCCAATCCGCTCGACGCCATTCGTCGATGACCGCGAACGCGCCGAACATGGCGAACACCATCAGTTCGAGTAGTTGCGCGGTGGCGTCGGAAACCTGGGTGGACAACTGCTGGCCGGTGTGCTGCCGGGCCACGAAGGCGAAGGCCAAACCGCCGGTGAACGCCGCGACGAATCCGCTGGCGTGGATCCATTCGCCGATCTCGAAGCAGACGAAGGCCAGTGCGAGTTGCGCGAGTTGACTCCAGACGTCGCTGATCCAGTCGCGCCGCCGCGACCACGCCACCACCAGGCCACCGACGAGTCCGACGGCGGCGCCGGCCAGCAACGACAGGATCTCGGTGCGGAAGATGAACAAGGCCCAGTTCACGTCGGTGCGGTCGGCCTGTTGAGAGGCCAGCGCGAGCGCCGTCAGCAGAATCGCCAGGGCGAAGCCGTCGTAGAAGCCACTCTCGACCGACAGTACGTGGCGGACCCGTTCGGGAATTCGCCGATCGTCGAGAAGCGCCTCGATGAGCGCCGCTTCGGTGGGGGCAACGATAGCCGCCAGACACACAGCCTCCCACCAGGGCAGCACGGGAAGCAGCACGACCGCGGTGAGCGCCCCCAACAGAATCGTCAGCGGGACACCCACGATCAGCAGCCGAAGTGTCACCGCGCCACGCTGCCGGATCCGGTCGAGATTCAGTTTGGCCGCCTGGTTGAACAGGATCACCGTCAGCGCCAGCTGAGCCAGAACGGTGTAGCCCTCGGTTGCAGGGCCGGCCTCAAGCAGGTGTAATCCGAACGGGCCCAAAGCCATTCCGAGCAACAGGAAGATCAGCGCCGGGGCGATGAACGACCGGTTGACCTTTTCGGAGACCAGCGCGTAGCCGAGCACCAAGATAGCGAGGACGAGAGGTGTGGTCTGGTGCACCGGAACGCTGCTAGACGCCGTCAGACGCCGTTGGTGGGGCCACCACTATTGGCGCCCGGGATGTCGGTGATCGGGAAGTTGGGCATGGGAACCGGTGACGGGGTGGCCGGCAGCGCCGGAATGTCTTCGGCGGGTATGTCTTTCAGCAGGTTTGCCGGCGGCCCGTTCTCCCGCCCGCCGTAGACGGTGCCCGGAGCACGGTCGCCCAGTAGCTGGCTGACCGTCACCAGGTGATATCCGTTGGCCTTAAGTACCGGGATGAACTGTTGCACCAGATCGACGGTCGAGGAGTAGCTGTCATGCAGCAGCACCACCGACCCCGGCTTGATCTGCGTCATCAGCATGTAGCGGGTGGCGGCGGTGTTCGCATCGTTGATCCAGTCGAAAGGAATCACGTCCCAGAGGATTCCGGCCAGACCGAACTTGGCGGCCTGCTGGTTCACCGCGTCGTTGGTGAGGCCGCCGGCGGGGCGCCAGAGCGTGGGCGCCTTGCCGGTGGCGGCGGTGATCGCCTCCTGGCCCAGCGACAACTGCTCCGGCACGTACTGCTCCGGGATGGTCGTCATATTCGGGTGTTCCCAGGTGTGGTTGCCGATCTCCATACCGGCCTCGGCGACCCGCTTCGCACCGTCGGGGTTGGCCGCCACCTTGTTGCCGATCATGAAAAATGTCGCGGCAGCCCCCTCGTTATGGAGAATGTCGATCAGCCGGTCGGTGAAGGGTGTCGGCCCGTCATCGAACGTGAACGCGACGCACTTGTCCTTGGCGCAGTCGACCGGGGCGGCGTCCGTCGACGACGACGGGTGAGCGCCGCAGCCGCTCAACAGCAGGGCCGCGGCAGTTGCGAACAGTCGGCGCAGCACTGGGTCAGTTTACGGCAGCACGGCCGGGCTGAACTCCTCCAGCATCTCGGTGACCAGCGCGGCGATCGGCGAGCGCTCGCTGCGCATCAGGGTGATGTGGGCGAACAGCGGATGGCCCTTGAGTTTTTCGATGACGGCGGCGACGCCGTCGTGACGGCCGACCCGCAGGTTGTCGCGCTGGGCGACGTCGTGGGTCAGCACCACTCGCGAGCCGGCGCCGAGCCGGGACAGCACGGTGAGCAGGACGTTGCGCTCCAGCGACTGGGCCTCGTCGACGATGACGAACGAGTCGTGCAGCGAGCGGCCGCGGATGTGGGTCAGCGGCAGGACTTCGAGCATCCCGCGGGACTGCACCTCGTCCAGCACGGCGGGACTGGCCAGTCCCTCCAGGGTGTCGAAGACGGCCTGCGCCCAGGGGCCCATCTTGTCGCTCTCGCTGCCCGGCAGGTAGCCGAGTTCCTGCCCGCCGACGGCGTAGAGCGGGCGGAACACCACGACCTTGCGCTGGGTGCGCCTCTCCAGCACGGCTTCCAGGCCGGCGCACAGCGCCAGGGCCGACTTGCCGGTGCCGGCCTTACCGCCGAGGGAGACGATGCCCACCGACTCGTCGAGCAAAAGATCCAGGGCGACCCGCTGCTCGGCGGAACGTCCGCGCAGTCCGAAGACCTCGCGGTCACCGCGCACGAGCTGGACGCGCTTCTCGGCGTTGACCCGTCCCAACGCATGCGAACTACCGGCGAGCAAACGAACACCGGTGTGGCAGGGCAGATTTCGGGCTTCGGCCAGATCGATCTCGCCGCCTGTGAACAGGGCGTTGATCTCCTCGCCGGTGGCGTCGAGTTCGGTCATGCCGGTCCACCCGGAGGTGATGACGTCCTGGGCGTGGTACTCGTCGGCGGCCAGGCCGACCGCGCCGGCCTTGACCCGCAGCGGAATGTCCTTGCTCACCAACGTGACTCGCTTGCCTTCGGCCGCGAGGTTGGCGGCACAGGCCAGAATTCGGGAGTCGTTGGTGCCGGTGCGGAAGCCGCTCGGCAGCACTTCGGGATCGGTGTGGTTGAGCTCGACGTGCAGCGTTCCGCCTTCTGTTCCAACGGGAATCGGCTGATCCAGCCGACCATGCTCAAGGCGGAGATCATCGAAGAGGCGCAGCGCCTGGCGGGCGAACCAGCCGAGTTCGTGGTGATGACGTTTGGCTTCGAGTTCGCTGATGACGACCAGCGGAACGATCACCTCGTGTTCAGCAAACCGGGTACACGCCCACGGATCGGAGAGCAGGACCGAAGTGTCGAGCACATACGTCCGGATGGGCGAGAGCGGACCGGTCACAGGCGCCTCCTCAGGCTCGCTGGCCGCCTAGAGCCCGAAGCGGACTGGTCCGGCCACCTGATTTCGACGCTACTCCGCGGGACCTGGGCGCCGCGCAGGCGCGCCGTGTCCGAAACGTTACGCGCGGACGAATTTATCGAGCTGCGGCTCGTCGCCCAAACCCCAGGCGACGATGGCGTCCGAGACCACCGAGTCGGCGGCCTTCTGGTCGAAGATGCCGGCGTCGGCGACCGTGCGCAGCTTGCTGTCCCGGTACTCCAGGATGTCGCCACCGATCACCGGGAACGCCGGCGCGCGCCGGGAGATCGCGGCGATGGTCGAGTCCCGGTGCTGCTCAAGGCAGTGGGCGACCAGGTTGTCGAAGAACTTCGCGTGGCGGTCTTCGTCGTTGATGATCCGGCCGACCAGCTTCTTGAGGGCCGGCTCGTCGATCTTGGCCTCGACGTTACGCAGGTACGCCGCGTGGGCGCGCTCGTAGAGCGCCATGAACACCAGCGTCTCGATCTGGGTGTAGTTGCTGGCCCGGTAGCCGCGCATGACGTGCGCGATCCGGACTTCCTCATCGGCGTTGGGGTCGATGTTGCGAGTGGCCATGAAGTACTCGCGCAGTGCGATGGCGTGCAGCGTCTCCTCGGCGGTCCACCGGCCCAGCCAGCGGCCCCACTTGTCTTCGAGGATGAAATGCTCGACCAGTTCGCGGTGGTAGCCGGCGAGATTGTCCTTGGTGATCAGGATGATCTCGAGGGCGTCGACGACCTCCTTGGGCAGGGTGACCTGAGAGGGATCCCAGTCCTGGCCACCGAGGAAGGCGAAATCGCGGCCTTCGTCGAACGGGACGTAGTCGTGGGCGTACCACTCGTCGGCGGTCTCCAGGAAGCGCGCCAGATTGTCAGCCACAACCGGCTCAAGCTCCAGGGTCAACGCATTCGCGACAGGTTTCTGTGCCATGCGGTAACTGTAACCGATGTTAACGGGTGTCGAAAAATCTCCCGCCCGGCGTTTCGCCGGCCGGCTACAGGGTCAGGCCCGGGTACAGCGGGTTGGCGTCGAGCAGTTCCGACGCCGCCGAGCGCACCCAGTCCGCGGTCTGGTCGACCAGGCGGTACTTGGCCTTAGAAAGCCCAGTAGGCCCTTCCGCCGGCTGGGTGTTGGACAGCACCTCGACGACCAGTTCGGCGACCCGGTCGAATTCGGCAGGACCGAATCCGCGGGTGGTCAGCGCGGGGGTGCCGAACCGGATCCCGCTGGTATACCAGGCCCCGTTGGGGTCAGCCGGGATCGAGTTGCGGTTGGTGACGATGCCGGAGTCCAGCAGCGCGCTCTCGGCCTGCCGGCCGGTCAGCCCGAAGGACTGCACGTCGAGCAGCACGATGTGGTTGTCGGTGCCGTCGGTGATCAGTTTGGCCCCGCGGCGCATCAGTCCGTCGGCGAAGGCCTGCGCGTTATCGGCCACACGTTGCGCGTAGGCCCGGAACGACGGCTGGCGCGCCTCGGCGAACGCGACCGCCTTGGCCGCCATCACATGCGAGAGCGGTCCGCCGAGGACCATCGGGCAGCCCTTGTCCACCGCGTCGGAGTACTCCTTGGTGGCCAGCACGACACCGCCGCGCGGACCGCGCAGAGACTTGTGCGTAGTACTGGTGACGACGTGGGCGTGCGGCACCGGGTCCTCGTCGCCGGTGAACACCTTTCCGGCGACCAGGCCGGCGAAATGGGCCATGTCCACCATGAGGGTGGCGCCGACCTCGTCTGCGATCTCCCGCATCTTGGCGAAGTTGACCCGGCGCGGATAAGCGGAGTAGCCCGCCACCAGGATCAGCGGCTTGAACTCGCGCGCGGCGGCGGCGATGGCGTCGTAGTCGAGCAGCCCGGTCTGCGGGTTGGTGCCGTAGCTGCGCTGCTGGAACATCTTTCCGGAGATGTTGGGCCGGAAGCCGTGAGTCAGGTGGCCGCCGGCGTCCAGCGACATCCCCATCAGACGCTGGCTGCCGAGTTTGGCGCGCAGGCGCTCCCACTCCGCCTCGGAGAGGTCGTTGACGTTCTTGACCCCGACCTCACTGAGCGCGGGCGCCTCGACCCGGGTGGCCAGGATGGCCCAGAACGCGACCAGGTTGGCATCGATGCCGGAGTGCGGCTGCACGTAGGCGTACGGGGCCCCGAACAGTTCGCGGGCATGCTCGGCGGCGATGGACTCGACGTCGTCGACGTTCTGGCAGCCGGCATAGAAACGGTGGCCGACGGTGCCCTCGGCGTACTTGTCCGACAGCCAGGTGCCCATGGTGAGCAACACCGCCGGCGAGGCGTAGTTCTCGCTGGCGATCAGCTTCAGCGAATCACGTTGGTCGGCAAGCTCTTTGCGGGTGGCGGCGGCGATGCGCGGCTCGACGGTCTCGATGACCTGCAGCGCTGACCGGTAGGCCTCGCTGGCGGTGGCGGCATAGTCGGCGCCGGGGGCGGTGGCGGCGGACAAGATGGCGTCGGTGGACATGGGACAGAGCCTAGTCGCCCGCCCGAAAACCGTCTCAATCGAAGGTGAGCTGCATCAGCGAGCAGTCGTCCTCGAAGGTGTCTGAAGCCTTGAGGTTCCGCAGTTCGGCAACCAGGTCGTCGAGGGACCAGTCCGGCGTTGCGGCAAGCCGGGTGGTCAGGGCCTTGAACTCCGGCAGCGACAGTTGCTTGTTGCCGGCGAGGTCCAACTCGCTGGCGCCGTCGCTGAAGACGAGGATCTGGCACCCCGGCGGCACCGGGTAGGTGGCCGAGGTGAACACGGTGTCCTCGAACATCCCGACAGGCGCCGCCGCCGTGGACAGCTCGACGACCGAGACGGTGCCCGCGAGGTTCCGGGTGAACGCATACGCCGGGGGGGCTCCGGCGCTGGCATAGCGCAGCGAGCGCGTGGAAGCCTGATAGACCCCGTACCACATCGTGAAGTAGTGCTCACCTTGCTGATCCATCTGGAACAGGCGGTTCAGCTCGGCCAGCGTCGCCTCCGGCGACCGAAGCGTCTCGATACCGATGGTTCCCGAGCGCAGCAGGTTGTGCACTGAGACCGACAGCAACGCAGGCTCAATTCCGTGCCCGGAGACGTCGATGAGGTAGACCAGCAGGAAGTCGTCATCGATCCAGGTGTAGTGGAAACAGTCCCCGCCGAGCGCTCGAGCTGGCAGGTAGCGCGAAGACACGCCGACCCTACCGGCGAGCCCGGCCGGCATGATCGACGCCATGTAGGCGGCAGCGCTTTCCAGTTCGGCCGCCAACAGGTCGCGCTGCTTCTGAAGCTGTTGAGCCAGAACACGATTGCGCTCGTTGGCTTCCACCATCGCGGTGATGTCGGCAACCTGGGTGACGAAGTTCTCCACCTGCCCGTTCTCGTCACGTACACAACTCACCGATAGATCTCCCCAGATCGGATGACCGTCGGCGTGGATGTACTGCTTGACCATCCGGTAGGAGTCCAACCGCCCTTCCAAGACGGCGTTGTACTGCTCGACGTCGGCGTCCAGATACTCCGGTGCGGTGAGATCCTGCCAGGTCTTCTGCAACAGGGCTGCGGCGTCGTATCCGTAGAACCGACACAGCGCGTCGTTGACTTCCACGAAGCGACCCTCAGTGGTGACGACGCTCATGCCGATGGCGGCGTTGTCGATCGACCGTCGGTAGCGATCGTCCGCTCTGGCGCGTTCCCTGCGGGCCTGCTCCAGCACGTGCTCGGCAGCCACCTCGTCGTCGATCAGCCGGAAGGAGGACAACGCTCCGTCGGGTTTGCCATCGGAGTCCATAAATGGCTTGACGTGCATATGAACCCAGTGCTGCGTACCGTCGGCCGCCACCACCCGTGCGCGCCCCATGACGGCTCGGCCGTGGGCCAGTTGGTCAACGCGCTCCATATGGGTGGGCTGATCCCCGGCGACGACGAAGTCGGCTGCCTTCCGGCCGATCCAGTGTGCCGGCGGCGCCCCGAGAATGTGCTCGACGGAGTTGGAGACCCAGACAATGGTGTCGTCGCGCAGGTGGCAGACCACATCGCCGACATTCTCAGCCAGGAGGCGGTAGTTCTGTTCAGAGGCCGCAAGGCGTTCCGCGGCCTCAAACCGCTCGGTGACATCCCTCCACGTGAAGCTCAGCAGATCGGCACCCGCGCGGGTGGCGCGGATGTCGAAGCGGTGCTCTTCGTTGAAGTACCCGCTAAAGAACGGGAAGTCGTCGAATATCAACGGCTCCCCGGACTCCAGGCATTCGAGGAGCCGCGCCGTCAGCCCGGAACCGTCGGCATCGGGCATCGTGTCGCGGTGGCTGCGGCCGAGTAGATCGCCTTCCTCCAACCCGTAATAGGAAATGGCGGCCCGGTTGATGCTCCGGTACACGAAATCGAGCACCCGACCGGCTGGATCACGAACCGCCTCCAACAACACCTGCGGATCAAGCATGCTGTCCGCTCTGGCCCGCACTAACGCCTGAGCCGCCTCGGCGGCCTTCTGCGCGGCCACTTCGGCATCGATCACCCGCAGTGATGCGGTGAAGCCGTCCTGGCGCCCATCGCTGTCGAAGAAGGGCCTGCCGTGCACGTGGACCCAGTGGGTGACGCCATCGAGCGCCGTCACTCGCAGCCGGGCCTCGACCCCCTCGCCCGTAAGCACCTTCGAGACCAGTGCTGCATGTTGCTCAGCGTCCGCTGGGGGAATCACCTCACGTGATTCCCGGCCGATCCAATATTCGGGCGGGGCTCCCAGCACGTCCTCAACCGACGGGGAGACCCAGACGATCACTCCGTGGCGCTCGCGGAAGACCACATCGGCCGCGTTCTCGGCCAGCAGGCGGTATTTCCGCTCGGAGGCCGCGAGGCGTCGGGCGGCCTCAAACCGCTCGGTGACATCACTCCAGGTGACGCTCACCAGGTCGACACCGGCCCGGGTGATGCGGATGTCGTAGATGCGCTCCGCGTCGAGGATGCCGCTGACATACCTGAAGTCGGTGAGGACCACCGGTTGCCCGTCCGCCAAGCATTCAGCGAACCGCTCCCACAGCCCGGACACAGCGAAATTGGGCATGACCTCGAGTTGGGTGGAGCCGATCAGCTCCCCATCTACCATGCCGAGATAGGAACAGGCGGCACGGTTGACACCGCGAAACACGCAATCGACCACCCGGCCGGAGCCGTCACGCAGCACCTCGAATAACACCTGGGGATCGAGCATGCTGTCGGCACTGGCCCGCAACAGCGCCTGCGCCGATTCAAGGGCCTGCTGGGCGGCCACTTCGTCGTCGACCAGATGGAGAGAGACAATGAAGCCATCCGGACGGCCGGCAGCGTTGTAGAAAGGCTTGCCGCGCGTATCGGCCCAGTGGGTGACGCCGTCCACGGAGATCACTCGAAGTCGATCCCGGACCGACTCCCCCGCCATCACCCTGGCGAGCCGGCCGGGCGCGGCCTGCCTGTCCTCCGCGGGGACGGCATCCCTCGATGCTCGGCCGATCCAGTATTCAGGCGGTGCGCCCAGGACGCCCTCGACTGACGGGGACACCCAGACGATCTTGCCGTCCCGTTCATGGAACACCACGTCCGCAACGTTCTCGGTGATCAACCGGTACTGCTGTTCGGAGTCCGCGAGGCGCTGGGAAACCTCGAGCATGCTCTCAGCACTGGGCTGCGACAGTTCCTCAGCTGTGTCGTCGACCTCCCGCGGCGCCCGCAACCGCTTGAGCCAGCGGCGTATGAGAGCGATCACCTGAGGACCCCCATGAACGACACACGGATACCGACGCGAACTTCGGGACACCCTGACGTGACATCGGCTATCCACGGTCCGAGATCACCGTGGCTCTCCCTTGGCCGGGAGCACAATGCCCTTCACGCTAACAGAAGCCAGCAAAGGGATTCGGGAGTGAAGTCCCACCCGTGGTCGGCTGCCATTGGGGTGTACACGTCCACAGTCCTGGCACTTCAGGCAACCTCGGCGCGCAACGACGACGGGATCAGCGGCTCGTCGAGCAAGCGGCCGAACCGCTCCGTCAGTCCTGTCCCGTCCGGGCGGTGGTCCAGCCAAACGCGCAGCAGCCGATAGCCCTCGACGTAGGTGCTGGTGTAGGCCCGCCATAACGGCGAGGATAGGAACTTCAGCGTCTGCCGGGCCCGGCTTTCGTCGACCAGCAGCCAACGCTGCAGATAGGCCGCGACCTCGTCGGCGTCGCGGTGTTCGTCGTGCAGCATCAGCGCGGCGTCCTGGCGCACCTCGGCAAGCGCCGCTGCGGCGGCGGACAGGGCCTCGGCGCGCTCGCCGTCGAACCGCAGCCCCAGGTCCGCGTAGATCTCCGCGGCCCACCGTCCCCAGCCCTCGCCGACCGCGGCGTGCAACGCCAGGTCGGCCAGGCCTTCGGCCATCAGGCACTGCGGGGTGTTGACCAGGAAGATCGTCTGCTCAGCGTGCCCCAGACCGGCGACCAGGCCGGCTTCCTTGCGGCAGTGTTCGGTGTGGTGGCCCGGGTAGGACTCGTGGGCCACCAGTACCGGCAGGTGCGACATGTGTTGTTTCAGGTCGGCGTTGACCGCCACCCGTGAGCGGTAATCGCCCTCGTAGTAATTGAAGCCCGACCACGGTCTGTCCGTCACCACCTCGTAGACGACGGTCTCGCTATCTGGCAGCGGATAGGTGCTCCGCACGATGTCGCGCAGCGCGCTGGAGAACGCGTGGATGGCCTCCTCCAGCCGGTGCGGCGGAATCTCCTGTGCCCGCCAGTGTGCGGCCATCCGATCGGCCAGCGACCCTGAGCCGCCGAGCACCTCGTCGATACGGAGGTGCGCGGCGCGGTACCGCTCGGGGTCCCCGCGGCTGATCTCGACATCGAAATAGTCGCGCACCTCGTCGACGAACCCGACCTGCTCGCCGGCGAGTTTGCGTCCCGCGCAGGCCAACGCCCGCAGGTGGGCGGCGATGAAGTCGGCACGCTGGTCGGTGAAGCCGCCGGTGCGGGGCACCTCCGGCAACGCGGCTAGCAGGTGTTTGGCCTGGGCGGCCAAGCCGGACGGGTCGGGGGCCGGCTCGTCGGCGACCTGACGGCGCAGCCGGGCGTCGCCGGTGAAGGAGTCGACGTAGCCCTCCTCGACGCGGTCGAACCGCAAACCGAGCAAAAGGTATTCGCGAATCAGGTGGTCGGGCTCCATGCCGTTCACGCTAACTGCAAGACTGAGCAGATGGCGCGGCTGAACGAACCGAGCCCCTACGTTGAGTTCGACCGGAGCGACTGGCGCGGACTGCGCATGTCGACTCCGCTCAAACTCACCGAGGAGGAGTTGACAGGCCTACGCGGCCTCGGCGAGCAGATCGACCTGCTGGAGGTCGAGGAAGTCTTCCTGCCGCTGGCCCGGTTGATCCACCTGCAGGTCGCCGCGCGGCAGGGGTTGTTCGCCGCCACCGACGAGTTCCTGGGCGAGCCACGGCAGAACCCCGACCGGCCGGTGCCGTTCATCCTGGGCGTCGCCGGAAGTGTCGCGGTCGGAAAGTCCACCACGGCCCGCGTGCTGCAGGCACTGCTGTCCCGGTGGGACGACCATCATCGCGTTGACCTGGTCACCACCGATGGTTTCCTCTACCCCAACGCCGAACTCGTCCGGCGAAACCTCATGCACCGCAAGGGTTTCCCGGAGAGCTACAACCGGCGGGCGCTGATGCGGTTCGTGACGTCGGTCAAGTCCGGCGCCGACCAGGCGTACGCGCCGGTCTACTCGCACCTCGTCTACGACATCGTCCCCGGCGAGAAGCACGTCGTCACCCACCCCGACATCCTGATTCTGGAGGGCCTCAACGTCTTACAGACCGGGCCGCGCCTGATGGTGTCGGACCTGTTCGACTTCTCGGTCTACGTCGATGCCCGCATCGAGGACATCGAACAGTGGTACATCGACCGATTCCTGGCGATGCGGGCCGGGGCGTTCGCCGACCCGGCCTCGCATTTCCATCACTACGCCGGCCTGACCGACGAGCAGGCCGTCTCCGCGGCCCGCGACATCTGGCGAACCATCAACCGCCCCAACCTGATCGAGAACATCCTGCCCACGCGGCCACGGGCCACCGCGGTGCTGCGCAAGGATTCCGACCACGCCATCAAACGGTTACGGCTGCGCAAGATCTAGCTTCACCGCCACGCGCGTTCTGCCGATCTGCACCCCCCACCGCCGCGGCACAAACTATCCGCATGAAGATCACGCTGCCCTTCGTCCTGATCGGTCTGGCCCTGGTCTTTGCGGCGGCCGCCGGAGTGGGCTTGTTGCTTCACCGCAGACGGGTTCCGCCGGGCCGGCGCCAGCGGACGGGTCACCGAACACGACGAGACCTTGGGCGCCGACGGCATGGCCGGAGCCGTCGGCTTCCTCGGCGGGGCGACGGCGTTCCTGCTCGGCGTGCTAATGCTGGCGTCGCTCGATCACTACAACGGCACGAAGGCCATCGTGGGCGACGAAGCCCTTGCGAACTCGGCATCCTTCGAGAGCACCGACGGTTTGCCGCCGGCCGACCAGTCGAAGATCCAGCGCGACCTCATCTGCTTGATGCGGTCGGTGGCCACCAAGTCATGGGCGGCAGCGGAGGCCGCCGATCTCACCGGTTCAGACCACACCCATGCCTGGCGCCGGCGGGCCTCCGCCCATGCAAACGCCACGATCCCCAGGACCAAAGCTGAAGAAGCCAGCCTGCAGGTCCTGAAGAGTTCACTCATCAACGCCTCCTACAGCGGTCAGCAACGACTGCTTTCCGCCGAGAGCGTCCCGTCGGCGCTGTGGATTCTGGTCTTCGTCAGCTTCTTCGTCCTGATGGCCCTTCTCACCGCCCTGCTGATACCCCATCCCAGCCGAACACTCGCCATCGCCGGCCTCGCCGCCGTCCTGATCGTCAGCACCGCCATGCTGTGGACGCTGACGACCTTCGATGAGCCATTCACCCAAGGTGACGGGGTCTACATCTCGCCGCGGGCGCTCAACGCCGTCATGGTGCGCCTGGAGGCCACCTACCCCGAAGCCGACTGGGGCCCGTGCGAAATACTGCCCCGTCCGTAGTCACGGCGTCGTGCAGATTCAGCCCGTCGGAGTGGCGAACACGAACAGCGCCATGAACGCCAGGTTGATGAAGTAGGCGGCCTCCACCAATCCGACGGTGATGAAGAACGGGGTGAACAACCGCCCCTGGGCCTCGGGCTGCCGGGCGATGCCGGAGATCAGCGCGTTGCCCGCAATGCCGTCGCCGATGCCGGCGCCGATCGCGCCGCCACCCAGAATCAGCCCGCCGCCGATGAGTGCCCCGGCGGCAATGGTGGGATCCATGTCATTTCCTCCTTTCGAGGATCACGCCAGCCGGCGCAATCCGACCAACTGCAGGACTCCGAAGAACAGCGCATAAAGGCCGAAGGCCACCATCACGGCCTTGCCCGCACCGGTGAGCGGAAGCAGGCCGGCCGGCACGACGGCGGCCTGCCCGACGGCGCCGACGAAGTTGAATAGGCTCAGCCCGGTGCCGATCGGGCGGATGTTGGACCGGCCGGCCAGCCAGTTGCCAACAACGCCGTAGAACACGAAAGCGGCGGCGATGCCATACACCCATGCCGGGGTGAGTCCGGTGAAGCTTGCGAACCGGCCGGCGAAGGCGGCGATGGCCAGTCCGATCAGGCCGACGCCGGTCGAGCCGGATCGGGGTTCGCAGCAGTGAACCTGTCGCACGGATATCGGTGGTCATGGAAGCCTCCTGGGATCGATGCGGCTCTGACACCATCGACCCTGCTCAGCGGCCACTGCCAGGTCGACGCGAGGCACTGCCAAGCACTGCCAGACGGCTGCCTACTGCTGCACCGGAGCCATGCGCGACCGCAGATCCGCGGCGATCAACCGCGCGCCGGCGTTCTGCCAGTTGTGAAACGACCGCTGCGGGACATCGGTGACGAACCACTGCCAGGCCTGCCGGGCTACCGGATCCAGACCTGCGGCCGTGGCGCTCTGCGCATAGGCCCGCACCCCGACGACGTACGGGAAGTAGAGGGCGTTGTAGTAGCGCCACTGCTCGGAGGTGCCGAAGTCGCCGTCGTCGCGGGGCTTTAGCCGGGCGATCTGATCGGCGAGCAGCGCCCGCAGTTCGGCGGCCCGCTCCAGGGGCTGGTCGGGCGCGCCGCGAGCCGCCAGCCGCGCGTCGACCTCGGGCAGTTGGGTCAGCGGGCTGGCCACCAGTTTCGCGAGATCGCCGAAGTGGCCCAGCGCCCGGCGGGTGAGCCGGGCGAAGGTCTCGTCGTCGAGGTCGTTCAGCGGGCTCGGCGAGCACAGGGGCAGTGCGGCCTCGGTGGTCCGCAGCGCGGCACGGTCGGCGCGCAGTCGCGGTGAGCGAGAGAAGGCGACGCGGTCCAGCAGACCGGCGAGCGGGCCGGCGAACACGGTGGCGGCGATCGCGATCGCCAAGGTGACGAGCGCGGTGGTCGTCAGCACCACGGTGCCCTCGACGTCCGACTTGAAGGCGGCTAGTCCGACCAGCAACTGACCGTCGAGCAAAACCACCGCCAGGGACGCGCCGATGAACGAGCGGAGCATCGCCGCCCGCAGCGCCTGCCCCTCATCGAAGGCGTCCCACAGCGCCACCGCGACGCCGAGCAACAGCACGTCGAACCCGGTCGCGGCCAGCGCCAGCCAACTCGGCATCAATCCCAGCGGAATGACAAGGATCGCGTTACTCAGCGCGAAGAACAGCGTCGCCACGGCGACCACCCCGGCCACCCGCGCGGGCTGCGCGGGCTCCCGGCGGGCAGGAGCGTAGCGACCCGGGGATAGATTCCGCACCGCGGCCACCATCGCGCCGAGCGTCGACACCGAAATCGTCACGAACATCACCCAATGCCCAAGGCGCAGTGGCCCATTGACGCTGCGGGCCATCGCGGCACCCAGCAGTACCGCCACGGCGACCACCGCCGTCAGCGTGATCTCGCGGGCTCTGCTGCGCTCGGCATCGGGCGGCCGGGCCAGTTCCAGCAGTACGGCGAACCAGGCGATCGCCGGAATCGCCGCCAGATAGATCTCGATGCGGCTCAACGCTTCTGTGTGCCCGCCGCCGACCACACGCACTGCATCGAGAGCGACCACGACGGCAAACCCGCAGAGCCCGACCGCAGCAAGAACCAGCATGGGCTTTCGCGGGTCACGGGACGCCAGATACAGGCCCATCCACCAAGCCAGCGCGAAGATCAGCGCCGACAGCGCGACCACGGTTCAGATTCCGAACCTGCGACGCCGGCGACTGAAGTCGCGCAGCGCCCTCAGAAAGTCGACCTCGCGGAAATCCGGCCAGTGCGCCTCGGTGAACCACATCTCCGAATACGCGCTCTGCCACAGCAAGAACCCGCTGAGCCGCTGCTCCCCCGACGTCCGGATCACCAGGTCCGGATCGGGCTGGCCGGAGGTGTAGAGGTTCTCGCCGATGCTGTCCACGGTCACCGACTCGATCATCTGCTCGGGGGTGGCGCCGTTGGCCACCTGCTTGCCGAGCAGCGAGCGGACGGCGTCAACGATCTCCTGCCGCCCCCCGTAGCCGACGGCGACGTTGACGTGGAACGCCCCGGCCGGCGCCGAGGATGCCGCCGCGTCGACCGCGCCACGCACCCGTCGCGCGGAGTCCTCCCCGATCAGTTCGAGATCGCCGACGGTGCGCACGCTCCAGCGGTTGTCCGGCGCGCAGATCTCCTCGACGACGTCGGTGATGATCTCGATCAGGTCGGCGAGTTCCTCGGGGTCGCGCTGCAAGTTCTCCGTCGACAACAGGTAGACCGTCGCCATCTCGATGCCCGCCGCCGCACACCACCGCAGCATCTCGGCGATCTTGGCGGCACCCATCCGGTAGCCGTAGCTGACGTCGTCGTATCCGGCGTCGCGCGCCCACCTGCGGTTACCGTCGCAAAGAACCGCGATGTGCCGGGGAAGTGCCGCTTTGGAGTTGGAGACCTCATGCCGCAACCGCGCTTCATAGAGCCGGTAGGCCGGTCCTTTGAGGCGCCGCGGAATGATCTCCACGACAAACCAGACTACTGTGACGGTCGGGGACAGTACGGGGCGAACGCGTCCTCGAATTGGCGGAGGTGAACATGACTTCGGGGACCGACATCACCGATCCGGACCCGACTCGGCCCACTGAGGCTAGAGAAGCCGAAGATTTCCCGGAAGCCGTGGTCGACGGCATCAGCGAGTTCCTCGGAAAGCCCCGGGCGCGCGGCTGGATTCACGTGTATGCGGCCGCCGTCGCGGCCATCGCCGGTACGGCGCTGGTGTCGGTCTCGTGGTCGCTGCAGGGGACTCGCGCCGGGCTTGCGACGCTGGTCTACACGATCACGCTCGTTGCGATGTTCACCGTCAGCGGTACCTACCACCGGGTGAACTGGACGTCACCGACCGCACGCAAGTGGATGAAGCGCCTCGACCACTCGATGATCTTCATCTTCATCGCCGGCAGTTACACCCCGTTCGCATTGCTGGCCCTGCCGGAGAAGGACGGCTGGACGCTGTTGTGGATCGTCTGGGGTGGGGCGCTGGCGGGCGTGTTGCTCAAGATGTTCTGGCCGTCGGCGCCTCGCTGGGTCGGGGTTCCGCTCTACCTGATTCTGGGCTGGGTGGCGGTGTGGTTCATGGGCCCCATCATGCACAGTGCCGGGGTGGCCGCCCTGGTGCTGCTGATCGTCGGTGGCGTCCTCTACAGCATCGGCGGAGTGCTCTACGGGTTGAAATGGCCCAACCCGTGGCCGACGACCTTCGGGCATCACGAGTTCTTCCATGCGTGCACCGCGGTCGCCGCGATCTGCCACTACATCGCGATGTGGTTCGCCGTCTTCTGGCCCGCGTAGCGCCCCACCTTCCGACCGCATTCCGGCGAGTGTGAAGTTAGCGTCACACTCGGCGTCGAGCGTGACACTAACTTCCCATTCGAGGGCCAGCGGGGTCGGAAAACCCCTACACCGGGGTGACGTTCGCCGGCGACCAGTAGGCCTTCATCGCGGCGATCTTGCCCTCGCCGTCGAACACCATCACGTCGATCGGCTCGATGCGGATCCGCTGTTCGCCGGTACCGACGGTGATACCGAACATGAAGGCGGCCTCGTGCCCGGCCACCCGCAAGGTGAGCAATTCCGTTTCCTTGGGCGCGCCTTCGATGTTCTTGTAGAAGCCCTGGATCGCATGGCGGCCGATGTGCACCTCGCCGCCGACGGGGTCCTCGACGGTGGCGTCCGCGGCATACAGGTCCGCGATGTCGGTGGCCGTCCCGTTGGCGACCAGGTCGAGGTAGCGGCGGACGACGGACTCGATGTGCTCAGCGCTGGGCATGGCGCCCACGCTACAACGCTCCCCCGAGCGCCTCGGCAAGTTCGGCGGCGCTGGTGACCGGCAAGTCGCACACCCGGCCGCGACAGATGTAGGCCGCGTCGGCGCCGCGAACCCGGTCCCGTCCAGCGAGCAGCGGCATGGAATCCACCGCCCCGCCGACGACGACGGTTCCGCCCGGCGCCAACAGGCGGGCCTGCGCCAGCAGCTCTGAATCGGGGTCGGCAGTGGCGACCGCCACCTGCAGCGGACCGAGCACCGCGGCCTCAGCGATGGCCAGCCAGTGGCCCGCCGACCGAGGCGCCCGGGCTAGCAGCGCCGAGTGGGCCAGCAGTGTGGTGGCTGCCGCCTCAGCGTAACGCCCCGCCCGGTCGGCAGCGACCAGGTGCGCGGCGGTCAACAGCGCCTCGGCGATGCACGACGCTCCCGACGGTGTCGCCCCGTCGATCGGGTCGGCGGGACGGACCATGAGTTGCTCGGCGTCATCGGCGGTGTCGAACCACCGCCCGGGCCGGTCGGGATCGGCGAAGTGCTGCAACGCGGTATCGATGAGATCGCCCGCGTGGTCAAGCCACGCCTGTTCGGCCGTCAGTTGATAGAGGGACAGCAATCCGGTGGCCAGCATGGCGTAGTCCTCCAGGATCGCCGCGCTGTCGCCGACAACTCCGCCCAGACTCGCCCGCCGCAACCGGCCGTCGACGATGTGCAAGCCGACCACGGCCTGCGCGCATCTGCGGGCGGCGTCGAGCAGCGTCGAATCATCGAGCGCCACAGCGGCTTCGGCCAAAGCCGTGATCGCAAGTCCATTCCAGGCCGTCACCACCTTGTCGTCGCGGCCCGGCTGCGGGCGGTGCGCCCTCGCCGCCAGCAACGCATCGCGCACCCGCCCGAAGCGGTCCGGATCGTCGGGATCGGTCGGCAACTGCAGCACCGAGGTGCCGTGTTCGAACGACCCGGTGTCGGTGACGTTGAAAATCCTTGCCGCCCAAGCCCCGTCGTCCGCGCCGAGGACATCGCGCAGTTGATCCGGTGTCCAGACGTAGGTGGATCCCTCGACTCCGGCGGCATCGGCGTCCAGCGACGAAGTGAACATGCCGCCGTCGGCGAGGTCGGCGAGCAGGAACGCCGCGGTCTCGGCCGCAACCCGCCGGGCCAGCGGGTCGCCGGTGCGTCGCGCCCAGTGCGCGTAGGCCCGCAGTAGAAGCGCGTTGTCGTAGAGCATCTTCTCGAAATGCGGCACCACCCAGTCGGCGTCGACGCTGTACCGCGCGAACCCGCCGGCCAACTGGTCGTAGATGCCGCCGCGGGCCATCGCCGAACAGGTGCGGCGGACGGTGCCCAGCGGCACCGGGGAGGCGGTGCGTTCGTAACTGCGCAACAGCGCCTCCAGCATCGCCGACGGCGGGAACTTCGGCGCCGGACCGAATCCGCCGCGAACGGTGTCCTCGTCGCGCAGCACTGCCGACACCGCGTGATCGCACAGCGCGGGGGTGATCTCCGGACCGCCGCCCGGCAGCCCCGAGGCCATCCGCCGCAACTCGCCGGCGATGCGGTCGGAGGCCTCCTCGACCTCGTCACGCTGCTCGCGCCAGGTCTGGGAGACCGTCGAAAGCAGTTGCAGAAACTGATGTTTGGGGTAGTAGGTGCCACAGAAGAACGGGCGGCCGTCGGGAGCGAGGAAGCAGGTCATCGGCCAGCCGCCCTGGCCGGTCATCGCGACGGTGGCGTTCATGTACACCGCGTCGATGTCGGGCCGCTCCTCGCGGTCGACCTTGATGCACACGAACTCGTTCATCGCCGCGGCCACGGCGGCGTCCTCGAACGACTCGTGGGCCATCACGTGGCACCAATGGCAGGCGGCGTAGCCGATCGACAGCAGGATGGGCACATCCCGGCGGGCCGCCTCAGCCAGCGCATCGCCGCTCCACTGCTTCCAGTGGACCGGATTGTCGGCGTGCTGACGCAGATACGGACTGGTGGCCCCGGAAAGTTCGTTGGCCCCGGAGAGTTCGTTACCCGCCGGACTCACCGGAAGGCTCCCGGGTCGGCGGGGAACCGCCGTCGGCGACGGCCGCGGTGTCCGTCGCAGGAGCAGCATCCTCGGCGGCGAAATGCGCCCGCGCCTTCTTGAGGTGGCGGTTCATCGACCACACCAGCGCAAAGACCGCGATCAGCAGCAGCACCACGATGAACAGCCCGACCGGACTGGCCTTGCCGAAGTCCGGTCCGGTGTTCTTCGAACCGTCGGCCAGCAGAACGATCAGCATGTCGTTCATGCGCTTCACTCGAATACCTCTATTCCGGCGAACAGGTCGTCTTCCGGCAGCACGGCGGGTACCCGGGAGCGGGCCAGTTCGAACTCCTCGGTGGGCCAGAGCCGTTGCTGCCACTCTAACGGCGTCGCGAAGAAGAAGCCGTCCGGATCGATCTGGGTGGCGTGCGCCCGCAGCGCGTCGTCGCGCCGCGCGAAGTACGGTCCACAGTGCACCCGGGTGGTCACCCGTTTGGCGAAGGCGTCGTTGTCCGGATCCCACTGCTCCAGCCAGTGGGCGAACGGACCCTCCTGCCCGTTGCGGGCGAACTCGTCCTGCAGCATCTGCATGCGCTGGCGCAGGAACCCGTGAATGTAATAGAGCTTGCTGACCGCCCAGGCCGGCCCGGCGTCGGGATGCTGGTGCGGATCTGCGGCGGCTTCGAACGCGGCGACCGAAACCTGATGGCAGCGAATGTGATCCGGGTGCGGGTAGCCGCCGTTCTCGTCGTAGGTGGTGATCACGTGCGGGCGGAACTCCCGGATCAGGCTGACCAGCCGCGCGACTGGCTCCTCCATCGGCACCAAGGCGAAACAGCCATCGGGCAGCGGGGGCGGCGGATCTCCCTGGGGCAGGCCGGAGTCGACGAAACCGAGCCATCGGTGCTCCACACCCAGGATCTCAGCGGCGCGGGCCATCTCGTCGCGGCGGACGTCGGCGATCCGGCCGTGTACCTCGGGGATGTCCATCGCCGGGTTGAGAATGTCGCCCCGCTCACCGCCGGTCAGGGTCACCACCATGATGCGCCTGCCCTCGTCGGAGTATCGCGCCAGCGTAGCTGCGCCCTTGCTGGCCTCGTCGTCCGGATGGGCGTGCACCGCCATCAACCGAAGTTCGGTCACCTGGTCCCTCTGTACGTCGGTCCCGGCGGCGCCGGGGTGAGCCTAACCATCGTCCCATCCACCTCAGGGGTACCCGCAATGCAGCCCTCTGCAGGCGGGCACACTTCATCCATGACCGATCCGTCCCCCGGGCAGAAGTTGCCGCAGGAGCGTTACGGCCGCGCGCCCATGCCGGAGGCCACCCGGCGCCGGTGGGTGATGGGGCTCGGCGCCCTGGTTACGGCGGCCCTGATCGGAGGCGCCGTGGCGGCGTACCACCGCTTCGAAGGTAAGGACGTCGAGGGCAAGATGGCGGCCTACGAGGTGCTCGACGACCAGACGGTGGCCGTCACGATCAGCGTGACGCGAAAAGATCCCTCGACGCCGGCGGTGTGCATCGTCCGGGCCCGGGCCCGGGACGGCGCCGAGACCGGCCGGCGGGAGATCCTGGTCGAACCCGCCGAAGCAAAGACCATCCCCGTGACGACGGTGGTGAAGTCCTATCAGCGGCCGTTCGTCGGCGACATCTACGGGTGTGGCACCGAGGTGCCCCCGTACCTTCTGCATACCGGCTGATCAGCCGAGGGTTGACTGGCGAAATCCACCAATGACGGCGGGTGCGCCTGTGTACACTCGTTCTATACACGGTTCCTGCTGGGGGCCGTGTATTGCTTCGTTTGCGCGCCAGAATCGCCGCGCGGTGGCAATACCCGCGGTTCGCCCCGCGTCCCGGCAGCGACGACAGACTCACACCGCCCCGAGTGCGGAAAACGACCCGAGGAGTACGAGATGACCGACAACCAGGTGGTCTGGCTGACTCAGGAGTCCTACGACAAGCTCAAGGCCGAGCTCGACCAGCTCATCGCACACCGTCCGATCATGGCGGCTGAGATCAACGACCGCCGCGAAGAGGGCGACCTGCGGGAGAACGGCGGCTACCACGCCGCCCGCGATCAGCAGGGCCAGGAAGAGGCGCGGATCCGACAGCTTCAGGAGTTGCTGAACACTGCCAAGGTCGGCGAAGCACCCAAGCAGTCCGGTGTGGCGCTGCCCGGCTCGGTGGTGAAGGTCTACTACGACGGCGACGAGTCGGACACCGAGACATTCCTGATCGCCACCCGTCAGGAGATCATCAGCGACGGGAAGCTCGAGGTGTACTCGCCCAACTCCCCGCTGGGCGCCTCTCTGCTCAACGCCAAGGTCGGCGAGACCAGGACGTACACCGTTCCCAACGGCAGCACGGTCAAAGTCACCCTCGTCAGCGCCGAGCCGTATCACTCGTAGGCGCCGGGGCCACCTGCGCGCTGTCCGACTAGAGTCGGCCCAATGGCGCGCATCGCCGAGAACGTCCTGCTGCTTCTCCTCGACAATCCGGAAGACCAGCCGCGCCTGGAGCGCGGGCCCGTCGGGCGGGTGCTCGCCGCTGCGCTGATCCTGGACCTGGCCTCAGACTGCCGGGTCCGTCCGACCCTGCCCGACGAACCGCTGCCGGCCGGCCATCTGGTCGCCCTGGAAGGGCCGGTGCCGCTGGACCCGTCGGTGCGGCCGGCGTTGGCTCTGCTGGAACAGCAGCCGATCACCGCCGTCGACGCCATCGGCGCGCTCCGCAAACACTCCGAGGACACCGTCTTGGACCAGCTGCTGCGCACCGGCCAGATCCACCAGGTCCAGTTGAGCTCACATAAGGTGCGCCGCAACCACTATCGCTGGCCGGTGAAGAATCGCGGGCGGGTCGCGGTGCTCCGCTCGGAGGTCATCGGGGGGCTGTTCGAGGGGCGACAGCCGTCTGCGGTCAATGCGGCGGTCATCTGTCTGCTCGACGAGGTGAACGCCCTGGGACCGGTGCTCGAACTCAACGATGAGGGGGTCCGTGTGGTCCGCGAACGGTCCCGGGAGATCGCCGAGGGCGGCTGGGCCGACGAATCCGACACCGCCGAGGTCAATCTCGCACTGACGCTAGCCGACGTGCTCCCCGCCCTGGAATCGGCACGCTAACCGCGTTGGTCCGTTGTCCGGCAATGGTTTCGGCTAAGCCAGCGCCTGATCCAGATCAGCGAGCAGATCCGGGGCGTCCTCGATCCCGACCGACAGCCGGACCAGGTCCTCGGGTACCTCCAGTTGCGACCCGGCCGTCGAGGCATGGGTCATCGCGCCGGGATGCTCAATCAGCGATTCGACGCCGCCGAGGGACTCGGCGAGGATGAAAATCTCGGTCCGCGAACAGAATTCGCGCGCCGCCGACAGACCACCGGACATCCGCACCGACACCATGCCGCCGAATGACCGCATCTGACGGGCCGCCACGGCGTGGCCGGGATGGTCCGGCAGGCCGGGGTAGAGCACCGTGTCCACCGCCGGGTGGCCGAGGAGGAACTCCGCCACCTTGGCGGCGTTGTCGCTGTGCCGTTGCATGCGCAGTTCGAGGGTCTTCAGACCGCGCATCGTGAGGTAGGCGTCGAACGGGCCCGGCACCGCGCCGGACCCGTTCTGCAGGAAACCGAAAGCGGCGTCGAGTTCTTCGTCATCGGTGACCAGAGCACCGCCCACGACGTCGGAGTGCCCTCCGATGTACTTGGTGGTCGAGTGCAGGACGATGTCCGCCCCCAACGTCAGCGGCTGCTGCAACGCCGGCGAGGCAAAGGTATTGTCCACCAACACCTTCGCCCTGGCGCCGCGGCCGATTTCGGACAACGCGGCGATGTCGGCGATGGACAGCAGTGGGTTGGTCGGCGTCTCGACCCAGATCATCCGCGTGTTTCCGGTGATCGCCGCCCGCACCGCGTCCAGATCGGCGAGGTGCACCGCGGTGTGCTCCACGCCCCACTGCCGGAACACCTTGTCGATCAGCCGGAACGTTCCGCCGTAGGCGTCGTCGGGGATGACGATGTGGTCACCCGGACGCAGCACCGCGCGCAGTGCGCAGTCGCTGGCCGCCATCCCCGAGGCGAAAGCTCGGCCGAACCGGCCGTCCTCGACGGCGGCCAGCACCCGCTCCAGCGCGGCCCGGGTGGGGTTGCCGGTGCGGGCGTACTCGAACCCGCCCCGTAGACCGCCGACGCCATCCTGGGCGAAGGTGCTGCTTGCGTAGATCGGGGCGTTGACGGCTCCGGTCGCCGGGTCCGGCCGGTAGCCGGCGTGGATGGCCCGGGTGGCGAAGCCCTGCCCGTGGTGGCTGTCGGTCATCGAGGCTCAGATGATGGCCGGGGCCACGGTTCCGCCGCTGAGCTTGCGGTAGGCGTAGGTCACCATCAGGTAGGCGACCGGCATCGCCACCAGCACACCCACGCCGCATGCCAGCAGGCCGGCGAACAGCAGGGCCGCGACGACCAGGCCGACCAGTGCCACCTGCCCGAAGTTCGCCTTGGTCACCCGCCATGCCTCCTTGATGCCGTCGATCGGCGCCAGGTTGCGGTCCACGATGGTCACCGTCGCGAACAGGGTGAGCACCGCGATCGCGAGGGCCGGAATGATCAACACCAGCGCCAGCAGGAAGCCCAGGACCGGGCTGAGTCCCATGACGATGCCCAGCAGGATCTCAAGGACGATCGTCACCAAGCTCAGCAGCACCGACGCGATGACGACCGACATCACGTTGCGCGGCCGGAAGAAGCTGGCCACCCCAACCTGCTGACCGTTGGCGATGTCCAGAAGGCCACCGAAATAGGCGCTGGCGATGGCCGCGCCGACGAACGTCAGGATGATCCAGGTCAGCGCGGTGAAGGCCATGCTCGCCCCGGTCAGGGTCCGGGACGTCATCTCGATGACATCGCCGCCGGACTCGTAAGCGGTGACGTTCGTCGGCGCGATCATGCCCAGAATCGACTGCGCGATCATGGCGATGACCAGGGGAATCCCAAAAAGGACGAGGGTCGCGAGGACCAGGGACAGAGCGTTCTTGGTGAACTTGCTCCATGCCCAGGACAGCGCCTCGCCGATGCTGAAGGCCGGCCGTCCCCAGCCGGGAGGCGGGGGCGCATAGCCGCCCTCGGCGGACGGCGGGGGCGGATAGGCCCCCGGCGGGGGCGGGTAGGCCCCCGGCGGGGGCGGATAGGCCCCCGGCGGGGGCGGGTAGGCCCCGGGCGGCGGCGGGTAGGCCCCGGGCGGGGGCGGGTAGGCGCCGGGCGGCGGGTAGGCCCCGGCCGGCGCGGTGCCCCATCCCGGAGCCGGCGGCGGATAGGCCCCGGCAGGGGGTGGCGGGTAGGCCCCGGGCGGGGGGTAGCCGCCCGGCGTCGGGATGCTGTCCTGCGGCGGGGCGGCTTCCGGCGCGGCGGGCGCCGTGTAGTCGGCCGGATCGGGGGTTTGAGTCATGGTGTCCTCGTTCGTCTCTACTCAGATGGGAAGGCAGACCGTCGACATGATCTTGTCGGCGATCGTCTGTCGTTTGGCGTCCCACAGTGGGAACAAGTAGCCGATGTTGCACATCAGTCCGTCGAGGGCATGGGCAAGCTGACGCAGGAGCGAGCGGCCGAAGCCGATCGGCTGGCCGCTGGCCTCACCGACCACCTTGAACTTCATGACCGACTTGCCGACGCTCGATCCGCTCGTGCCCTGGCGGTATCCGAAGTTCCAGACCAGGAACGCCAACGCGGCCAGCATGGCGATGGCGAACAGCACCGTCCCCAGGGTGGACGGTGTCACGTCGCATCCGGCGCGCACGGTCGTGCCGGTGCTCTCACGGACGCACGTGCGGGTTCCGGTGAACGTGAAGGGGAACAATCCGGCAGCGACGATGACGGCATAGATGGCTCCGTCGATCAGCGACGCGGCGACCCGGGTGAGCCACGGGGTGTACGCCGACGTCGGCCGTGCGGCCGGGTAATGGCCGGGCACGCCCGAGGGCAAATAGCCCGACGGCGGTGGGTAGTAACCGGGCGCCGGGGGCGGATAGCCACCGTCAGGCGGGTAGCCCTCAGGCGGAAGTGGATATCTCCCCGGCCAGCCTGGAGGCCCCTGTGGCACGGGCGGATAGGTCATGAATCCCCTCAGGTCCGATTGTCTCGCTCCTCTTCCGCCTCGTCCCTCGACGGAATCGTCGACTCGAACTAGTCGCGTGACGATCGAGCGGCCCCCGGGCCGCGTTGAGGAGCGCGGCGCGACCATACGGTCTGGTCGCGACGGGCCAACCCTACCGTGTCAGCGTCGCCGCGGGCCTTCGGAGAGGAACCCGAGCAGATCGTGGCGGGTGATGACACCGATCGGTTTGCCGCCTTCCACGACCATGACGGCGTCGGCGTCACGCAGCACCTCCGCGGCCGCACTGACCTGTTCTCCCGCGCCGATCAGCGGCAGCGGCGGGCTCATGTGTTGAGCAACTGCGTCGGCCAGGGCGGCGCGGCCTTCGAATACCGCCGACAGCAACTCGCGCTCGGACACACTGCCGGCCACTTCGCCGGCCATCACCGGCGGCTCGGCACCGACGACCGGCATCTGCGACACACCGTATTCGCGCAGGATCCCGATGGCGTCGCGCACGGTCTCGGACGGATGGGTGTGCACCAGGTCCGGAAGTCCCCCGGACTTGCCGCGCAGCACGTCGCCCACCGTCGGCTCGGGCCGGGAGTGGTCGAGGGGCTGGCGTAGGAATCCGTACGACGACATCCAGCCGTCGTTGAAGATCTTCGACATATAGCCGCGCCCGCCGTCCGGCAACAGGACGACGACGAGGGCGTCGGGGCCGGCCTCGACGGCGACCTGCACCGCGGCCACTACCGCCATCCCGCACGATCCGCCGACCAGCAGCCCTTCTTCACGCGCCAGCCGGCGGGTCATGTCGAAGGAATCCGCATCCGACACCGCGATGATGCGATCGGCGATCTCGGGGTCGTAGGCCGCCGGCCAGAAGTCCTCCCCCACCCCCTCGACCAGGTACGGCCGTCCCGTTCCGCCGGAGTACACCGAACCTTCCGGGTCGGCGCCGATCACCTGGACGCGTCCGCCGGAGACCTCCTTGAGGTAACGGCCGGCGCCGGTGATGGTGCCGCCGGTACCCACCCCGGCCACGAAATGGGTCACTTTTCCTTCGGTGTCGGTCCAGATCTCCGGGCCGGTGCTCTCGTAGTGACTGGCCGGACCGTTGGGATTGGAGTACTGGTCGGGCTTCCAGGCGCCGTCGATCTCGGCGACGAGGCGGTTGGACACGCTGTAGTAGCTGTCCGGGTGGTCGGGCGGGACGGCCGTCGGGCAGACCACCACCTCGGCGCCGTAGGCGCGCAGCACGTTCTGCTTGTCCTCGCTGACCTTGTCGGGGCAGACGAACACACATTTGTAGCCGCGACGCTGGGCCACCAGAGCCAGACCCACCCCGGTGTTGCCGGACGTCGGTTCGACGATGGTCCCGCCTGGCTTGAGTTGGCCGCTGGCTTCGGCCGCGTCGATCATCTTCACCGCGATGCGGTCTTTGGAACTGCCGCCGGGGTTGAGGTATTCGACCTTGGCGACGACCGTCCCGGCGCCATCCGGCACCACCGAATTCAGTTGAACCAGCGGGGTGTTGCCGATCAGGTCGCTGACGTGCCGCGCGATACGCATGCCTCTATCGTCGCAGAGCGCCGCAAGGTATCCGCCGGTGGCCGCGGGGTCCTTTGGCTCAGCCGGTGGCTTCGCGGATGTACTCGCCGATCTGCCGCAGCGAGCGGGTGGCCTCCGGGATCAGCGGGGCGGCCATCTGGAAGTCGTGGATCTGCCCGGGCCACACCCGCACCTCGGTCGGCACTCCGGCCGCGGCGAGCCGGCGGGCGGCCAACCGGGCGTCGTGCAGAAGAACCTCCGAGCCGGACACATGGATCATGGTCTGCGGCAACCCGGGCTCGATGTGGTCCAGCGGTTCGTAGACGTCTTCGGGCCGGCCGTCCACCACGTTCTTCGCGGCGGCTCGGGCGACCAGCGCCACGAGCGCGTCAAAAGCCCTGGGCGGGAACATCGCATCGCTGCGGATGTTCGGATGCGCGCATTTGGGCTCTTTCTCCAACTGCAGCAGCGGCGAGATCGCCACCAGCGCGGCGGGCGTCTCACCCTCGGCCTGAAGACGCTGCGCCAACGACAGCGCCAGATAACCGCCGGCCGAATCTCCCGCTAACACAATCTGTTCCGGCTCGTAGCCGCGCAGCCGCAGCCATTGATAGCCGTCATAGCAGTCGTCGATCGCCTGCCCGACGGAGTGTTTGGGGATCAGCCGGTAGTCGACGACCAGCACCGGGGAGTCGGCGAACTTCGACAACGCGACCGAAATCCTGCTGTGCGAGTTCACCCCGCATGTCAGGAAGCCGCCGCCGTGCAGATACAGCACCACACGACGGCGTCCGTCGGCCGGCAGCACGCCAGGGGCGCGCACCAATTGCGCTGAGGCATTGGGCAATCCGACGGTGGCACGCACCGTTCCGGACGATGGAAGCAGCGCCTTGGCGGCGAAGTCCAGCAGACCGAACGGCCAGGGCAGGTGCGGAACGTGACTGAGCACCGCGAGGGTCGGCCACATCGTCATCCGGGTGCCCAGCGACACCAGCCGCGCCGGAAGGCTGGGGCCGTCTTCAACGACCTCGACCGGGACTCCGTCACTGAGCGAATGGCGGCGCGGCAGTCGGCGAACCGAGGGCGAAACTTTCAGCGGTGCGGTCATGGTCAACACTCCCTACGTCGTTGTAGTGATGTGCCGAAGGGCAGCTTCTCGGCCCTGGGAAGTAAAGCTTGACAGCTGTGACGCGCACCACAAACCGAGATGGCGATTATTACTGGATTCGATACCGGTCCGTAACCGGAAAAGTCTGTTGACCACTAGTTTTCCCGGCTCTTGTGTGTCTAAACTGCCCGACATGTGGTTCGGGCCTGCTCGAACATTGGCCGTCGCCGGGGTGCTGGCCTCCACCGGCGGCGCGGTAGTCGGCGCTCGCAACCTGCTGACCGGACAGGCCGAACAAGCCCGCAGCATCATCCCGAAGGCGTGGGACATACCACCGCGGGCCGACGGCATCTATTCGCCGGGCGGCGGCCCGGTGCGCCGTTGGGAACGCGGCGCCGACGTCGGCCTGCATCTGATGATCTTCGGGGACTCCACCGCGGCCGGCTACGGCTGCCGCAACGCCGAGGAAGTCCCCGGCGTCGTGATCGCCCACGGACTGGCCAAGCTCACCGGACGCCCAATCCGTCTGTCTACCAAGGCAATTGTGGGCGCAACCTCGAAGGGACTGGCAAGCCAGGTGGACGCGATGCTCGTCGCCGGGCCGCCGCCGGATGCGGCCGTCATCATGATCGGCGCCAACGACGTCACCACCCTCAACGGCATCGGGCCGTCGGCCAAGCGGCTCGGCGCCGCCGTCCGCCGCTTGCAGGCCGGGGGCACCGCCGTCGTCGTCGGCACCTGCCCGGACTTCGGCTGGATCACCGCGATCCCGCAGCCACTGCGCTGGACCGCACGGTCGATCGGCTTGCGACTGGCCCGCGCCCAGGCCGCCGAGACCCGCGCGGCCGGAGGCATCGCGGTGCCGCTCGCAGCGCTGCTGACGCCGCACTTCCTGACCGAACCCGAGCGGCTGTTCTCCGAGGACCACTACCACCCGTCGGCAGACGGCTACGCGCTGGCTGCCGGTCAGCTGCTGGCCGCTCTGTGTGCGATGCTGGGTGAATCGATGCCCGAATCCGCCTGCGCACCATCGGTTCACGCGGAGGCGACGGCGATCGCGCGGCTCAATAATCTGCTGCGCCGCCGCGGCATCCGGGTGCCCGCACCGGCGGTGTCGGCCGCCAGCTAGATTTGCTCCCAAAAGCCACTATGCAGGGAGCCAGTCATGCCGGAAGCCGTCATTGTTGCCACCGCCCGTTCCCCGATCGGCCGCGCAGGCAAGGGGTCACTCATCTCCATACGTCCCGACGATCTGGCCACACAGATGGTGCGTGCCGCCCTCGACAAGGTCCCGGCATTGGACCCGCGAGATATCGACGACCTGATGCTGGGCTGCGGCCAGCCGGGCGGTGAGGCCGGCTTCAACATCGCCCGGGTGGTGGCCGTCGAACTGGGCTATGACTTCCTGCCCGGCGTCACCGTCAACCGCTACTGCTCGTCGTCACTGCAGACCACCCGGATGGCGTTCCACGCCATCAAGGCCGGCGAAGGAAGCGCGTTCATCTCCGCCGGCGTGGAGACGGTGTCGCGCTTCCCCCAGGGCACCTCCGACGGCTGGCCCGACTCCCACAATCCCGCGTTCAGCGAGGCCGAGGCGCGCACTGCCACCAGCGCGGCGGGGGCCGAATCCTGGCACGACCCGCGCGAGGACGGGCAGCTCCCGGACGTCTACATCGCGATGGGTCAGACCGCCGAGAACGTCGCCCTCCACACCGGGATCAGCCGCGAGGATCAGGACCGCTGGGGTGTGCGCAGCCAGAATCGCGCCGAGGAAGCGATCAAGAGCGGGTTTTTCGCCCGCGAGATCTCCCCGGTCACGCTTCCCGACGGCACCGTCGTCTCCACCGATGACGGCCCCCGCGCCGGCACCAGCTACGAGAAGATCAGCCAGCTGAACCCGGTGTTCCGGCCGAACGGTACGGTGACCGCGGGCAACGCCTGCCCGCTCAATGACGGCGCGGCGGCCGTCGTCGTCATGTCGGACACCAAGGCCAAGGAACTGGGGCTGACCCCGCTGGCGCGGATCGTGGCCACCGGCGTCTCGGGGCTGTCGCCGGAGATCATGGGCCTGGGCCCCATCGAGGCCGTCAAGAAGGCCCTCGGTTACGCCAAGATGTCGGTCTCCGACATCGACCTGTTCGAGATCAACGAGGCGTTCGCGGTGCAGGTGCTCGGGTCGGCCCGCGAACTCGGGATCGACGAAGACAAGCTCAACGTGTCCGGCGGCGCCATCGCGCTGGGCCATCCGTTCGGCATGACCGGTGCGCGCATCACCGCGACGCTGCTGAACAACCTCGCCACGCATGACAAGACGTTCGGCGTGGAGACCATGTGCGTCGGCGGCGGCCAGGGCATGGCCATGGTGGTCGAGCGGCTGAGCTGAGGCCGCGCTCGAAAGTGCGCCCGGATCGACGATGTCACCCAGTCGGGCCGATTTCTCGATCTGTGTGCACTTACGACGTGGGACCAAAGCGTGTCGAACAACTGGGTGCGGTCGAGTCGGCGTCGCAGTAGGGCGATCTGGCTGAGGTAGAGGAAGCCTTCGTGTGCTTTTGAGGGTGACTTCGTAATGGCGGTCGAGTCGTCGGCAGTGGTTGATCCAGCCGTTGGTGAGTTCGACGACCCAGCGGCGGGGCTGGACCTGGAACTCGTTGGCGGGTTTCGACCTGGTGTTGACGGTCGCAACCAGTAGAACGTAGGCCGTTGTGACGGGAAGGCTCTCGTGGAGCGCGGCCATCAAGGCCGATCCCGCACCGATGCCGATCGCATCCGGCGCCAGGTAGATCCGGTGCAGTTCCGGTCCGGGGCCCACTTCGTCGTAGTGCAGGAAGCCGACGACCCGGCCGCCGACCTCCACCACGAAGAACCTGCTGCCCGGGTCGGCTGCCGCTGCGCACACCGCCGCGGCGACGGCGTCGTCGGTATACAGCGCCGCCACGACGGTCTCGATCACCGAGGGATCCAATGAGTCGGCATAGGTGGGCGGGAACGCCACCCGGCCGATCTCGGCGATCGCCGGCGCGTCGGCGACGGTTGCGGCCCGGGGAAGCATCGCTAGAAACTAGCAGCGGCAACGAAAAAGCCCCGCCGAAGCGGGGCTTTCTCGTTAGGACTCAAGAGCCTTAGTTGTCGCCCCTGAAGTAGCTCAGCAGGCGCAGGATCTCCAGGTACAGCCACACCAGGGTCACCGTCAGGCCCAGGGCGATACCCCAGGCGGCCTTCTCCGGAGCGCCGGCCCGGATCATCTGGTCGGCGGAGTCGAAGTCGATCAGGAAGCTGAACGCCGCGATGCCGATCATCACGATCGAGAAGATGATCGCCATGGTGCCGCCATTGCGCAGCGGACCACCGTCGTGGCTGCTGAACATCGAGAACAGCATGTTGCCCAGCATCAGCACCAGTGCGCCGATCATGGACGCCACCAGCATGCGGGTGAACTTCGGGGTGACGCGGATGGCGCCGGTCTTGTAGACGACGAGCATGCCGAAGAACACGCCGACCGTGCCCAGGATGGCCTGTGCGATCAGGCCGCCGGCGTTCGCGCCCGACACCGTGAAGTTGGCGAGCAGGAACGAGATGGCACCGAGGAAGAGCCCCTCGAGCGCGGCGTAGGACAGCACGATGGCCGGGTTGTCCTGCTTGCGGCCGAAGGTCGCGATCATGACCAGGACGAAACCGCCCAGGCCGCCGACCGCCGCGAACGGCATCGCAAGTCCGACGTTCGCCGATACAAGCAGGTAGGAGATGACGCCGACGACCGAGAGCACACCGAGGGTGATGCCGGTCTTGGTGACGACGTCGTCGATGGTCATCGGCCGCGACACACCGGCCTGCGGCGGGTGGGTGGCATAGGGCTGGGCCTGGTAGCCCATCTGCTGTGCACCGGCGATACCGGTGCCGAACTGCGCGTAACCGCCCGGCTGCTGGGGTTGCAACGAGCGGAACACCGGGTTGCTGCTTTGCCGCACCGCGGATCCTTCCAGAGTTGGACGTATGAACACTGCTTCAACGAACGACCCGCCCCGATAGGTTCCAGGAACCTTCCAGAATTTGCCGTCGTAGGTTCACCTTACCTGCCATCCCGGTGTTCGCCACGGGTGGTGCTCCTGGTAAAAATCCACAGGTCCACCAAAGACGGACGGAGATTCCTGGTGAGCGCTGACACCGACGAAGTTCTGGCGCGCGTCGACGGACACGTCGGCCTGCTCACCCTCAACCGGCCTAAAGCCATCAACTCCCTGACCCATGGGATGGTTCGCGCGATGGATTCCACGCTGGCCTCCTGGGCGGACGACGACGCCGTGCGTGCGGTTGTGGTGGCCGGGGCCGGGGAGCGCGGCCTGTGCGCGGGCGGGGACGTGGTGGCGCTCTATCACAGCGCCAAGGCGGGCGGCGCCGACGCCCGCGCGTTCTTCTTCGACGAGTACCGGCTGAACTCCCGCATCGGCCACTACCCCAAGCCCTATGTCGCGCTGATGGACGGCATCGTGATGGGCGGCGGCGTCGGGATCTCCGGGCACGGCAATGTCCGGGTCGTGACCGAGACCTGCAAGATCGCGATGCCGGAGGTCGGCATCGGTTTCATCCCCGACGTCGGCGGCACCTATCTGCTTTCCCGCGCGCCGGGCATGCTCGGCCTCCACGCGGCATTGACCGGAGCACCGTTCGGCGCCGGCGACGCTATCGCAATGGGCTTCGCCGACCACTTCGTGCCGCAGCAGAAACTCGAGGAGTTCACCGCCGCCGTCGTCGCAGACGGCGCCGAGGGTGCCGTGGCGGCCCATGCCGTCGAGCCGCCGGCCAGTTCGCTTGCCGCGCAACGGGACTGGATCGCCCCCTGCTACGCCGGCGAAACGGTCTCCGCGATCCTCGCAGCCCTGCGGAGCCATGGCGAGGAGGCGGCCAACGGCGCCGCCGACCTGATCGCCACCCGCTCCCCCATCGCGCTGGCCGTCACCCTCGCCGCAGTGCGCCGCGCCGCCACGCTGCCCTCGCTGGACGACGTGCTGATTCAGGAGTACCGGGTGTCGTGCGCGTCCCTGCGGTCGCATGATTTCGTGGAGGGCATTCGCGCCCAGTTGGTGGACAAGGACCGCAACCCGCAGTGGTCTCCATCGTCGTTGGCGGCAGTGAATGAGGCCGACGTGGCCGAGTACTTCGCGCCGGCCGATCCGGACCTGACGTTCTCAAGGAGAGAGCAATGAGTTACGAGACCATCCTGGTGAGCCGGGCAGACCGGGTCGGCACCATCACGCTGAACCGGCCGCAGGCGCTCAACGCCCTCAACAGTCAGGTGATGGCCGAAGTCACCACGGCCGCAGCTGATTTAGACGCCGACCCGGGTATCGGCGCCATCATCATCACCGGCGCGGGCGGGAAGGCGTTCGCCGCCGGCGCCGACATCAAGGAGATGGCGTCGCTGTCCTTCTCAGAGGTGTTCGAGTCCGACTTCTTCGCCGCCTGGAGCAAACTCGCCGCGGTGCGCACCCCGCTGATCGCCGCGGTGGCCGGTTACGCGCTGGGCGGCGGCTGCGAGTTGGCGATGATGTGCGATGTGCTGATCGCCGCCGACACCGCCAAGTTCGGCCAGCCCGAGATCAAACTCGGTGTGCTGCCGGGCATGGGCGGATCGCAGCGGCTCACCCGGGCGATCGGAAAAGCCAAAGCGATGGACCTGATCCTGACCGGTCGGACCATCGACGCCGCCGAGGCCGAACGCAGCGGCCTGGTGTCCCGGGTGGTGCCCGCCGACACGCTGCTGGCCGAGGCGAACGCGGTAGCGACCACGATTTCGCAGATGTCGCGGTCGGCGGCACGGATGGCCAAAGAGGCCGTCAACCGGGCCTTCGAGTCCAGCCTGACCGAGGGCCTGCTCTACGAACGGCGGCTGTTCCATTCGGCATTCGCCACCGACGACCAGACCGAGGGTATGGCGGCGTTCACCGAGAAAAGGGCACCGAACTTCACCCACCGTTAGGGTTGGACCCCGTGACCATCGCCGACGACCTCGCCACACAGGTTCCCGCGAAAGAGGCAATACTCAAACGGGACTGGTGGCAGCAGCGGTACACCTTCACCGGCACCGCCGTGGGCCTGGTGTTCCTGCTGCTGTCGATGACGCCGTCGCTGCTCCCGCGCGGACCGTTGTTCCAAGGCATCGTCAGCGGGGCAGCCGGCGCGATCGGCTACGCCCTCGGGGTGTTCGCCGTCTGGCTGGTGCGGTTCATGCAGTCGCGCTCCAGCACTCCGCCCGCGCCCCGCTGGGCGTGGACGGTTCTGGTGGTGCTCGGCGCGATCGGCGTGGTGGCAGGGATTGTCTACTTCCACTACTGGCAGGACCACGTCCGCGACCTCTTCGGTGTGGACCGGTTGAAGTGGTACGAGTACATCCAGGCCGGAGCGCTCTCGATCGTGCTGCTGTTCCTGTTCGTCGAGATCGGCCAGCTGATCGGCAGACTGGTCCGGTTCCTGGCCCGTCAGCTCGGTCGCTTTGCGCCACCGCGGGTTTCGTTCGTTGTCACGCTCATCGCCGTGCTGGCCGTCTTCATCGCGGTCCTCAACGGCGTCATCGTGCGCGGCGCGATGGACCTGATGAACAAGACGTTCTCGAAGGTCAACGACGAGCTGGACCCCAACCATCCCGCGCCGACGTCGGCCCTTCGTTCCGGCGGACCGGGTTCGCAGGTGTCCTGGGCATCACTGGGACACCAGGGGCGCATCTTCGTCGGCAACGGCCCGACCGTCGCGCAGCTGACCGAATTCAACAAGGCACCGGCCACCGAGCCCATCCGTGCCTATGCCGGCCTCAACTCCGCGAGCGGAATTCGGGCCACGGCTCAATTGGCGGCCGACGAACTGGAGCGAATGGGCGGCCTCAAGCGCAAGCTGATCGGGGTGGCCACCACCACCGGCACCGGCTGGGTCAACGCCGCCGAGGCCGACTCGTTGGAGTACATGTACAACGGCGACACCGCGCTAGTCAGCATGCAGTACTCCTACCTGCCCAGCTGGCTGTCGTTCCTGGTGGACAAGGAGAACGCCAGGCAGGCCGGCGAGGCGCTGTTCGAGGCGGTCGACGAAAAGGTTCGCGCGCTGCCCGAAGCGCAGCGGCCCAAGATCGTGGTGTTCGGCGAAAGCCTCGGCTCGTTCGGCGGCGAGGCGCCGTTCCTGCGGCCCAACAACATCATCGCCCGCACCGACGGCGCGCTGTTCTCCGGGCCGACGTTCAACAACACGATGCGCGACTTCATCACCGACAACCGCGATCCGGGTTCACCGGAGTGGCTGCCCATCTTCGACGACGGCGCCAACGTCCGCTTCGCCGCCCGCGCCGACAACCTCGGCCGGCCGGACAAGCCGTGGGGCAATCCTCGGATCGCCTATCTGCAACACGCCTCCGATCCGATCGCCTGGTGGACGCCGGAACTGCTTTTCGCACAACCGGACTGGTTGCGGGAACCACGCGGTTACGACGTCTCCGGCGACATGTACTGGATACCGGTGGTGACCTTCCTCCAGGTGGCCGCCGACATGGCGGTCGCCGTCAACGTTCCCGACGGCCACGGCCACCACTACGTCAAGGACGCCGTCAACGCCTGGGCGGCGGTATTGCAGCCGCAAGGTTGGACTCCGGATAAAACCGAACGTCTAAGAGGTCGGGTGAACCAGGACTACCCGCAGTAGCCAGCACCTTGAGCAGTCCCGCTGCGGAGATGCCTTGGTAGCCGTCGATCACATCGGTCGCCCGGCGCAGGCCGAGGCCCTGCAACGCTGCAGCCGCCAGGCTGGAGGTGTAGCCCTGCGAACAGACCACCACCCACTCAACGTCGTCGCCCACCGCCTGCGACAGACGAGACTGACTGGTGGGATCGCAGCGCCACTCCAGGACATTGCGCTCGACCACCAACGCGGCCGGCAACGGTCCCTCGAAAGCGCGCTGGGCAGCGGGGCGGATATCCACCAGGACCGCACCCCGGGCCAGCGCCTCAGGCAACTCGGCGGCCGGCATACGACGCAGCCCGGCCCGGGCGCGCACGAGCATCAGGTCGACACGGCTAGGGCTCATCCTGCCTCCGGCGCTGTCGCTCGTGACGCCTCCGGCGTCGCGGTGATTTCGCTGCGAACCCGTCGCAACCTCTGCCGCGAGGTCACCTCGTAGTACGACATGGTGGTCAGCGGCGGCGAGTAGGCGTGCACACTGAGCGTTTCCACCGACTCGTTGCCCGTCGAACCGACGTCGTGCACCCAGCCGAGCGGAAATGCCGCCTGGTCGCCCGATTCCAGCCGACGCTGACGCAGTCGTGTTCCGTCCCAACGGTATTCGTGCAGCGACCCGGACAGCACGGTCAGCGCACCGAGCGAACCGCCGTGGTCGTGCAATTCGGTGGCGTGCCCGGGCGCCCAGCTGATCAGCCACACATCGAGATCGTCCTCGACGTGCAGCCGGGTGTACCAGCGGGTTTCGGCGGGCAGGCCGCCGGCAGGCAGCAGGTGGTCGAAACGGCCGTCGAGCACCTCGTTGGCGAAGTGGTCGGTCGTATGAAGCAGATCGGGCAGCCGCAGCCGGGTCGGCGCGGACACCGAGGCGATGACAGGTACGGAAAAGGGAGCCAGGGTCACGGAGACACTCCAGGGAGAAGGGACGTTCGGGCGCGCAGTCAGGCCCGACAACACTCCTGAAACCCCGGATGGTCCGTCACGGCCGCCAGTGTTGCATAGATTGACAGTCATGCTCAGAACACGAGACCGCGCACTGCTCGGCGCAGCCGCCTCCGTGGCGGTGGCCGCCACCCTGCTGACCGGGTGTTCCGCCGGCACGGACAAGAAGGCTCCGTCGGCCGCGCCGTCGGCGTCCGAGGCGCAGCCGAGCACCGCGGAGGCCAGCCCCGGCGGCCCTCCGATCGGGGTGTCACAGGGCGGGGTGACCACTCGCATCGACGAGCCGGCGCAGTCGACCGAGGAGCAATACGGCCAGTCCTGCCTGGCTGCGAAGGACTGGCTGACCGCCAAGGGCGGGAATCTGCACGACCAGGTTGAGCCACTGTTGAAGGACGTCCAGAGTTCCAAGGAGCCCAGCCCGATCACCTTCAAGAAGACCTGGGCCGAACTGAACACCGCCCAGCAGGCGGCGGTGATCATCGCGGCGCGCGCCGCGGCGGACGGCGGCTGCTGACCCGTTGGGTCGGTTGAAATCAGGCCGATCGAAACCTCGGCTGATGGAGTCCGCCGGCGTCGGACAACAATGGGCACATGGCGAAGCGCGCGGCTCTGGCCCTCGGTAGCGGTGGCGCCCGGGGATACGCCCACATCGGCGTGATCCACGAGTTGATCGATCGCGGCTACCAGGTGGTCGGCGTGGCCGGGTCCTCGATGGGCGCTCTCGTGGGGGGCCTTTTTGCGGCAGGCTCCCTCGACGAGTTCACCAACTGGGCTACCAGCCTGACCGGTCCGGCCATGCTCCGGCTGCTCGATCCGTCGATTACGGCCGCGGGAGTGTTCCGGGCCGGAAAGATCTTCGACGCGGTGCGGGAGTTGCTCGGCACTGTGACCATCGAAGAGCTCCCGATGCCCTACACCGCGGTGACCACCGATCTGATCGCCGGGCGCTCGGTATGGCTGCAACGTGGCCCGCTCGACCAGGCGATCCGGGCGTCCATCGCCATTCCCGGCGTGATCGCTCCGTACCTCGTCGACGGCCGCCTGCTGGCCGACGGCGGCATCCTCGACCCACTGCCGCTCGCGCCGATCGCCGCCGCCAACGCTGACCTGACCGTCGCGGTGAGTGTGTCGGGGTGGGATATCGCCGACGACGGCGGCGCGGAGACCAGCCCGACGCGGGAGCGGCTGAACCGGCTGCGGCGCAGCACCACCGCGCTCCTGGAACGGTGGAACGCCGGCCTCGACCCGGCCGATCCGGTCGGCCCGGAGCATGGCGACCTGGCGGACCGGGAGAAGGGCGACCCGGCGGACGACCCCCTGGTCGACATCGCCGGCGACACCCCCATCCCGAAGCTGGGCGGTTTCGCAGTGATGACCCGCACCATCGAGATCGCCCAGGCCGCCCTGGCCCGCCACCAGATGGCGGCCTATCCCCCGGACGTGCTCATCGAAGTCCCGCGCACGGCCTGCCGCAGCCTGGACTTCCACCGCGCCGCCGAATTGATCGAACTGGGCCAGAAACTCGCCGCACAGGCGCTGGACCGGGTCGAGGCAGGATAGGCGCAGGAGGTGAACTCCCTGGGCCGCAGTACCTTTGCGGTATGACCATTACCACCCTGCGGGACCTGCTGATCTGGTCCCTCGTCTTCAACTACGTGATCCTGATGGTCTGGTTCATCGCGATCACGGTGGCGCACGACGGCGTCTACCGACTGCACACCCGCTGGTTCGGAATGTCGCGGGAGACGTTCGACGCCATCCACTACGGCGGGATGGCCGTCTACAAGATCGGCATCCTGCTGCTCAATCTGGCACCGCTGGTCGCGGTGCTGATCGCGACCTGAGGTACCAACCGGGGCGCTATCCGGTGCGGATCAGCTTCTTGTTGACGAACTCGTCGATGCCGAAGCGGCCGAGTTCGCGGCCGAAGCCGGACCGCTTGACGCCGCCGAACGGCAGCTCCACCCCGTCAGCTTCGACGACGTTGACGAACACCATGCCGGCGTCGATTCGCTCGGCGACCCGCTTGGCCTGCTCCGGGTCGGTGGTGAACAGGTAGGAACCGAGCCCGAACGGGATGTCGTTGGCGAGTTCGATCGCCTCGTCCTCGGAGTTGACCTTGTAGACCTGTGCGACCGGTCCGAAGAGCTCCTCGCGGTAGGTCGGCGACTCCTTGGTGACACCGGTGAGAATCCCGGGCGGGAACCAGGCGCCCTTGCGCTCACCCTTGGTGGCCAGTTTCGCGCCCGAAGCGACGGCGGCGTCGACCTGCCGGGCGAGGTTCTGGGCGGCGGCCTCGGACGACAGTGGCGACAGATCGTCAGCTGCCGCAAGCACTTTCGCGGTGAACTTCTCCAGGAAGTCGTCGTACAGCTTGGCATCGACGATGATGCGTTTGGCGGCGTTGCAGGCCTGACCGGTGTTGCCGAGGCGGGCGGCCAGGGCCGCGTCGACGGTCGCGTCAAGGTCATCGGTGCTCAACAAGATGAAGGGATCCGACCCGCCGAGTTCGAGCACGACCTTCTTGAGGTTCCGGCCGGCGATCTCGGCCACCGCGGCGCCGGCCCGCTCGGAACCGGTCAGCGAGACACCCTGGATGCGGGGGTCGGCGATGGCCGCGGCGATCTGCTCGTTGGTGGCGTAGACGTTGACGTACGCGCCCTCCGGGAAGCCGGCGTCAAGGAAAATCTTCTGCAGTGCCTCGGCCGATTCCGGGCACTGCGGGGCGTGCTTGAGCACGACGGTGTTGCCCAGCGTCAGGTTGGGTCCGGCGAACCGGGCCACCTGATACTCCGGGAAGTTCCACGGCATGATGCCCAGGATCACTCCGACCGGCCGGCGCACGACGACGGCGCTGCCCTCCCCGGCGAGCAAATCGATCGGCTCGTCGGCCAGGAACCGCTCCGCGTTGGCGGCGTAGAACTCATAGATGGCGGCGCTGAAATCCACCTCGCCGAGTGCCTGATCGAGCGGCTTGCCCATCTCGCGGCGCATGATCTCGGCGAGTTGCTCACGGCGTTCGGTGTGCAGTTCACCAACGCGCCGAGTCAAGGCGGCTCGTTCAGCCACCGTGGATTTCACCGACCATTCGCGATAGGCCTTCTCCGCCGCCGCAATCGCCTGCTCCATCTCGGCGTCGGTGGCGGTCGGGTACTCGCGTACCACCTGTCCGGTCGCCGGGTCGGTCACCGCATACAAAGCCATGGTCATCCTCGGGTCGTTGTCATCAGTCGTTGTTCCGCGCCCTGGACCCCAGCTCGAACTGGGGCCGCGGTGCGCGTGGTCTTCAGGATGCCACTGCACGGCCACCATCGGGGCGCTGTTGTGTTAACCACCTCGACGCAGCAGCTGATCGGCCTTCGGATGGAAGCTGTGATGCGCCGAGGCTGCGCCTCCGCGCGCGCCCACTTACCGAGCTGGCCGGCCACCGCACACCACATCACACGAGCAAGACGATCGGCCAGCCCGTGACTCGGGCAGCGGGACAAGGAGCCCACGTGGGCGCTCACCCCGGCGGCGTGTTGCCCGAGCCCTTGTAGTCGCCGGGCAGTGGCGGATCGAGTGTCGGCTCGCCGTACCGGTAGCCCTGCACCCAGTCGTAACCGAGTGAGATCAGTGCCTCTTCCTCCTCCGCGGTCTCGACGCCCTCGGCGATGATTTTCATACCGAGGTCCGAGACCAGCTGGATCGCCCAGCGGGCGACGACGTCCGCACCGGGCTTGCCGTGCAGCCGATCGACGAACGTGCGATCCAATTTGACCACGTCGGCCGGCAGGTTCTGCAGGTAGGCAAGCGAGGAGTAGCCGGTCCCGAAGTCGTCGATGGCGACTTTCACCCCGAGTGAGCGAAGTGCGACCAATAACTGCTGGAGACGGCCGGATTCCCCGACCACCGCCGACTCGGTCACCTCGATGGTCAATCGCTCGCGCGGGATTGCGTAGCGCTCGATCAGTTCGGCCAGGTAGCCGATGTACTGGGTGTCGACCGTCTTCGCACTGGCGTTGATCGACAGGTAGAACTCCCGAGTACGGTCGCGCAACAGCTCTGCGCAGCGCGCGACGGCGCGCTGCGCGATCTGCCGATCGAGCTGGCGGATCTGACCCGTCACTTCGGCGAGCTGGATGAACTCGCCAGGGGCAAGGGCGCCGGTGTCGGGTTGGCGCCAGCGGGCCAGCGCCTCGGCACCGATGATCTGACCGGTTCGCAGGGAGACGAGGGGCTGGAACGCTGGAATCAGCTCATCGCTCTCCAGCGCCCGGTAGAGCTCTTGTTCGAGCTTGAGCCGATTGACGGCCTGGTGTGAGAAGTCGTCCTCGTAGAGCGCGACACGAGACCCACCAGCAGATTTGGCTGAGTACATGGCCAGGTCTCCGCGGCGGAGCAGCTCGTCGGCATTGACGGCATTGTCCCCATCGACGGCATCGTCCTCATTTACGACGGCGCCGACGCTGAAGTGCACCACATGCGTGGAGTCGCCCAGATTCAACGGATCCCGGAACGCCGCCACAATCTCCTCGGCGAGCCGAAAAACCATTTCAGGGGTGACATCGCGCAGGAGCACGACGAACTCGTCGCCGCCGAGGCGGAACGCGCTGCCGGACCGACCGACGTGTTCGGATGTCACCCGGTCGAGCCGCTTGGCGACGCTCTGCAGCACCAGGTCGCCCTTGGTATGTCCGAATGCGTCGTTGAGTTGCTTGAATCGGTCGAGGTCGAGGAATAGCAGGCTGAGGTGGGGCCGGGCTTGCCGAGCCGAGCCGGATCGGGTCTCGTTGTCGATTGTCATCGCCAGGGCGCGGCGGTTGCCCAGACCGGTGAGGGGATCGATGGTCGCTTCGAAAGCGAGTTGGCGGTAGGAGTGCTCGAGCTGGCCGGATTGGACCGCCCGGTAGAGCACCTCCGCCGCGGTTCGATCGCTGTCCGACCATGGGCGGCTGCGGTTGTGGACGTTCTCGACGAACTCCTCGCTGGGGGCGCGAGGCCGTGGCCGTCCGAACTCGTCGTTGCGGACCCGGGCAGTCACTTCACCGCCCCGGCTGACGGTGGTGGCTGATGGTCGGCGGAACCAGGCCAGGTAGTCCGGGGTGCCGGGAAGCCGGGCCAAGATCGCTCCGGCGATATCGGAGGTGGCGAGTTCGGGCATGTCGGCGGCAAGGCAGTCGGTCGCCTGCACCAGAGTCGTCCCGACCGAACTCAATTCACGCACCTGACGATCGATGGGGTCCTGGTCGGGCGCATCGCCGATGCGAAACACCTCCCGGCCCATCCGAGCCACCAGCCCATCGGCCCGCACCGCCGTCAGGGCATCGGCGCCGAGGGCTTGGATGCATTGGATGGGATCGGCGCCGACAGTGAGGTTTCGGCGGAGTTCCTCGGTCAGCACCGTCAGTCGCTCAGCATTCTTGTAGACGCTGATGTCGTGCGCGACAACGGTCAGTCGGCTTTGGTCCAGCCTGGACGGCCCTTCGTGCCGCAGCACGGTGAGGCTTACTTCACGCTGTTGCCCGCCTGCTCCCGCGAGTGTCGCTTCACCAGACCACTTTCCATCCCGCAACGCGGCGGGCACAGCCACTTCCCGCAGCCAGTCGAGAGCGACATCGTCGAACAGCGATTCAATACCGCTCGGCAGGGGATCGCGATCGGCGAGACCCAGCAAGGCGCGCCAAGCTCGGTTGAGGTGCTGCAGGCCCCCACCCACCTCGACAATCGCGACAAAATCCGGCGTGGTTTCGACGATCTGCATAAACCCCGACAGCGATTTGTTGCTCGAACGCAGATCGGCGGTCATCTGAAGGGCTGATTCCTCTTGAGCCAGGACTTCGAGTCGTTCGCGGGACTTGTTGCTGCGCTGCCTCAACTTGATGATCCAGTAACTCAGGGCCGCGATCAGGCAAGACAGCACCACGCTGACCGTCCCAATGGTGTTGGCTACCCGCGCACTGTCAGGCGTGGAGGCTACAGCGACCTCCCACGTCGCACCCGGCACGGAAAACTCCTCAGTGGCGGCGTCTTGGCCCGGCACCTCAGGTGAACCGAAGACGTCAACGACATCACCCGATGGCGCGCGAGAGCGGATGTACACGTCGGCCGTCGATGCCGCCGCCTTGGCGGGATCAGCGACAGTGCTGTAGTCAAGCAGGGCACTGGACAGCCCCCAGTAGGTTCCATCCTCGAGGAAGACGGGGGTTTGGTAGATGAAGGCCCGCCCGCCCTGAACCAGCTCGACCGGACCGGTCAGGACCGGCTTCCCGGCCGAGATTCGATCCTTGATGGGGTCCCACTGCGCCGGGATTGCCTCTTTGTCCAGTCCGATGGCGGCCTCATTGCCCTTCAGCGGCCACACCGCTTGGATCACATTGCCGGGAGCGATGTCGAGCGATCTGAGGGCATGTCCCTCCTCGAGGCTTTGGTTCAGCAACTGCAGTGCGAAGGTCCTCAGGTCGTCGGGCTTGGGTGCACCGCGCTGGGCGACGATCTGGGCGCGCACCGCATCGGCGGGTGCGGTAATCGCCTCCAGCTCCGTCCCGATGGTGTTTGCGAGGGCACTGGCCTCCTCCACCGCCCTGGCGCCGGCGGCAACCTTCTCGGCTTTAACTGCATAGAGCCCGACGATTCCGCCGATCGCCAACCCCAGCAGCAGCACCGCGGCGGCGCCGAGCCAGCGACGCGCCCCAGGCGTCAGTAGGCGTCGCATTGGCCAAAGATTAGCCTGATGCCGCGATCCGATGGAGGCCCTCCACGGCTCCGCTCGATCGTGAGCTACGGGTGAGCATAGACGCTCACCAAACCCAACAGATGTCGTCTGCCATGAGCATGGGCACCGCGGCATGACGTGGCGGAATGGATGTCGTGTGCACGGCGGTCAGCGACCCGGTCGAGGACGTCGTCGGCTCGCCGGCCCTGGATCAGTACGGCGACCACCGCCTTGCGGGACCGGACCCCAGTCCGAACGTTATGGACGATAAGGCCAATGAGACAGTCGGAGTTGTCCACGATGTATATCTTGGTAAGAGCGCCCGCCGATTAACGTAAACCCGGCACCAACGAAGGGCTTGCGCTATGACGACGATGATCACCGAGTCTCTGCTCACCGGCGGACCCGGCCTGCCGCAGGAACGTCTCCTGGTCACCGAGGTGCCCGGCCCGCGCTCGCGCGAGTTGGCCCAGCGCCGTGCCGCGGCGTTGCCCGCCGGATTGTCCAGCGCTGCAGGCGTTTACGTCGCCGCGGCCGGTGGTGGCGTCATCATCGATGTCGACGGCAACTCGTTCATCGACATGGGCAGTGGCATCGCGGTGACGACCGTCGGCAACTCCGCACCACGGGTGGTCAGCCGGGCCACCGAGCAACTCACCCGCTACACCCACACCTGCTTTCTCGCCACGCCCTACGAGCCTTACATCGAGGTGGCCGAGACGCTCAACCGGCTGACCCCTGGCGACCATCCCAAGCGCACCGCCCTGTTCAACACCGGCGCCGAGGCGGTGGAGAACGCGGTGAAGTACGCCCGGGCGGCCACCGGCCGGCCCGCGATCGTGGTGTTCGACCATGCCTTCCACGGCCGCTCGTTGCTGACCATGACGATGACCGCGAAGGTCAAGCCCTACAAGTACGGCTTCGGGCCGTTCGCGCCCGAGGTCTACCGGGCGCCGATGGCGTATCCCTACCGCTGGCCGTCCGGTCCGCAGCGCTGCGCCGAAGAGGCGCTGGCCCAGCTCACCCACCTCGTCGACAGCCAGATCGGCGCCGACATGGTCGCCGCCGTCGTCGTGGAGCCGATCCAGGGCGAGGGCGGTTTCATCGTGCCGGCCGAGGGGTTCCTGCCCTCGGTCGCCGAGTTCTGCCGTCAGCGCGGCATTCTCCTCGTGGCCGACGAGGTGCAGAGCGGCATCGCGCGCACCGGGTCCTGGTTCGCCAGCGAGCACGAGGGTCTGGTGCCCGACCTGATCACCACCGCGAAGGGTCTGGCCGGCGGGATGCCACTAGCCGCCGTCACCGGACGGGCCGAAGTGATGGACGCCGCTCCCCCGGGCGGGATCGGCGGCACCTACAGCGGCAACCCGGCTGCCTGCGCCGCGGCCCTCGGCGCGATCGAAGAGATCGAGACCAACGACCTATTGAGCCGGGCGCGGCAGATCGAGCGCCGGTTGACCGCCGGCCTGCGCAGCATCGCCGCCCTTACCCTCGACGAGCAGGACCAGAGCGACCGGGGGATGAACTCGTTGATCGGCGACATTCGCGGCCGCGGCGCCATGATCGCCGCCGAACTGGTCCGCCCCGGCAGTCTCGACCCCAACCCCGAGGCCGTCGCCGCCGTCACCCGGTACTGCCACGACCACGGAGTGCTGGTGCTGAGCGCCGGAACGTTCGGCAATGTGCTGCGCTTCCTGCCGCCGCTGACCATCACCGACGACCTTCTCGACGATGCGATCGGTGTGCTTGCCGACGCCTTCGCGGCCCTCTAGACCCTCACCCGGAAAGGAATCCACCATGACCATCACCGCCCCGGCGCCCAAGAAGGACACCGCTGCGTCCCGTATCTACAGCCCCCTGGAGCTGTTCGACACCGACCGGCTGCTCGATCAGGACGAACGCGACATCGCCGCCACCGTACGAAAGTTCGTCGACACCCGGCTTAAGCCGAACGTCGCCGACTGGTTCGAATCCGGAAGCCTGCCCAAGGAATTGGCCAAGGAGTTCGGCGCACTCGGCGTGATGGGCATGCACCTGGAGGGCTACGGCTGCGCGGGCACCAACGCCGTCAGCTACGGCCTGGCATGCATGGAACTCGAAGCCGGCGACAGCGGCTTCCGCAGCTTGGTCTCGGTGCAGGGCTCACTGTCGATGTTCTCCATCTACCGCTACGGTTCGGAGGAGCAGAAACAGGGGTGGCTGCCCCGCCTGGCGGCCGGTGACGCCATCGGCTGCTTCGGTCTGACCGAGGCCGACTTCGGCTCCAACCCGGCTGGAATGCGCACCCGGGCCCGCCGCGACGGGTCCGACTGGGTGCTCAACGGCACCAAGATGTGGATCACCAACGGCAACCTCGCCGACGTCGCGACGGTGTGGGCCCAGACCGACGACGGTGTCCGCGGCTTCCTGGTACCCACCGACACACCGGGCTTCTCCGCCAACGTCATCCACAAGAAGCTGTCGCTGCGGGCGTCGGTCACCTCCGAGTTGGTGCTCGACAACGTCCGGCTTCCGGCGTCGGCGCAACTGCCCGAAGCCCGCGGCCTGGGCGCCCCGCTCTCGTGCCTCAACGAAGCCCGGTTCGGCATCGTCTTCGGCGCACTGGGCGCGGCCCGCGATGCACTGGAGACCACCATCGCCTACACCCAGAACCGCGACGTCTTCGACCGGCCGCTGTCGAGCTACCAGCTCAGCCAGGAGAAGCTCGCCAACATGACCCTGGAACTGGGCAAGGGCATGCTGCTGGCGATCCACCTCGGCCGCATCAAGGACGCCGAGGGCGTGCGCCCCGAGCAGGTCAGCCTCGGCAAGCTCAACAACGTCCGCGAAGCACTGGCCATCGCGCGGGAATGCCGAACCCTATTGGGCGGCAGCGGAATCACCCTGGAGTATTCGCCGCTGCGGCACGCCAACAACCTGGAGTCGGTGCTCACCTACGAGGGCACCTCGGAGATGCACCTGCTGTCGGTCGGCAAGGCCCTCACCGGCCACGCCGCGTTCCGCTGACATGCCGGCGAGGATCACGCACCTCGTCGCCGGGCAGTGGCGCGACGGGCACGGGGAAGCGATCCAGAGCGTCAACCCCACCCGACCCGACGAGGTTGTGGCTGAGGGCAATTCGGCCACTTCGGCTGACGTCGGGGACGCCGTCACGGCGGCGTCGGACGCGCTGAGCGGCTGGGCGGCCACCCCGATCCACTCCCGCGGCGCGGTGCTGGCCGCCGCGGCGGCTGTCGTGAATCGCAACGCCGAGGACTGGGGCCGGGAACTGGCGGTCGAAGAGGGCAAGACCCTGGCCGAGGGCGTCGGCGAGGTGCGTCGCGCCGCGCAGATCCTGCGCTACTACGCCGCCGAGGGCGACCGCCCGGGCGGCGAGATTTTCGCCTCCCCGCGGGCCGGTGAACAGATCCTCGTCACCCGCAAACCATTGGGCGTCGTGGGAGTGATCACCCCGTTCAACTTCCCGATCGCCATCCCGGCCTGGAAGATCGTGCCCGCCGTGGTGTACGGCAACACCGTGGTCTGGAAACCCGCCAGTTCGGTTCCGCTGCTGGCGATCCGGCTGGCGCAGGCACTCACCGAAGCGGGGCTGCCGTCCGGTGTGCTGAATCTCCTCGTCGGCGACTCGCACGTCGGTGACGCCCTGGTGAACCACGACGGCATCGCAGGCATCACCTTCACCGGCTCCACCGGGGTGGGCCGGCGGATCGCCGCCGCCGCGGCGGGCCGCGGGGTTCCGATGCAGGCCGAGATGGGCGGGAAGAACGCCGCGGTGGTGCTCGACGACGCCGACTTCGACCTGGCCGTCGAGCAGGTGATGCTCGGCGCCTTCCGCAGCACCGGCCAGAAGTGCACGGCCACATCGCGGCTGATCCTCACCGAGGGCATCGCCGACCGTTTCCTCGACGCCGTGGTGCAACGCGCCAACGCGCTGGTGGTCGGTGACCCCACCGACGAGCGGACCCAGATGGGACCGGTGATCAGCGGCACGGCCCGGGAGTCCATCACCGCCGGGATCGAGACGGCGAAGTCGCAGGGCGTTTCGCTGCTCGCCGGCGGCGGCGGGTACAGCGACGGCCCACTGTCGCAGGGCTACTTCGTCGCCCCGACCGTCGTCGAACTGAACGGGACGGCGGACATCTGGGTCGAGGAACTCTTCGGGCCGGTCCTGACGGTCCAGCGGGCCGCCGACGCCGAGGAGGCCTTCGCGCTGGCCAACGACAGCGAATTCGGCTTGTCCGCAGCGGTGTTCACCCAGGACCTCACCCGGGCCATGCAAGCGATGGAGTGCATCGACGTCGGGGTGCTGCACGTCAATTCCGAGTCGGCCGGCGCCGACCCGCATGTCCCGTTCGGCGGGGCGAAGAAGAGCGGCCTGGGCCCCAAGGAGCAGGGCGCAGCGGCGCGGGAGTTCTTCACCCACACCACGACGGTGTACCTGCGCGGCGGGTCTGCAGGCGCATGAGCACAGGGGCACTGGACGGCATCGTCGTCGTCGACTTCAGCCGGGTGCTCGCCGGACCGTACGCCACGATGATGCTGGGCGATTACGGCGCCGAGGTGATCAAGGTCGAGCGGCCGGGTGTCGGCGACGACACCCGCGCGTGGGGCCCGCCCTACGACGCGGACGGCGTGGCAACGTATTTCAACGCGATCAACCGCAACAAGCGGTCGGTGAGCGTGGATCTGGCCACTCCGGCCGGTGTCGAGAAGGCCCGTGAACTGGTCGCCGGCGCCGACATCGTGGTGGAGAACTTCCGGCCCGGAACCATGGAACGCCTCGGCCTGGGATACGACGACCTTCGGACGCTTCGTCCCGGTCTGATCTATTGCTCGATCACCGGTTTCGGCCGCGAGGGCGGCGCCGCCATGCCGGGCTACGACCTGCTGGTGCAAGCGGTCGGCGGGCTGATGAGCGTGACCGGCCCGGCGCCCGGTGCGCCCACCAAGGTCGGAGTCGCCCTCGTCGACGTCCTGACGGGTCTGCATGCGCTGTCCGGAATCCTGGCCGCCCTGCATCACCGTGACCGCACCGGGGAAGGGCAGCGCGTCGACACCAACCTGCTGTCGTCGCTGATGTCGTCGATGGTCAACCAGGCGTCCGGCTACCTCGGGGCCGGCGTGGTGCCAGGCATCATGGGCAACCGCCACCCAAGCATCACTCCCTACGAGACGTTCGACACCGCCGACCGTCCCATCGCGGTGGCGGTGGGCAACGACAAGCAGTTCGCCGCGATCGCCGCCGAACTCGGCGTCCCGGAGATCCTGGCCGACAACAGATTCGGCTCCAACCCCGATCGGGTGGCCAACCGCGACACTCTGTGCGCCATCCTCGCCGAGGTCTTCGCCACCCGCGGAGCCGACCACTGGCACCAGGTGCTGACCAAGGCCGGGGTGCCTACCGGCCCGATCAACGACCTCGCCGCAGCGTTCGCGTTCGCCGAACGGCTGGGTCTGAATCCGTCTGTGCCGGTGCCCGGTTCGCCCACCCCGCAAGTCGCCAATCCGGTGGAGCTTTCCGCCACCCCCGTCACCTACCGTCTGGCGCCTCCCAAACTGGACGGCTGATGGTCACCGTCGGCTGGCTGGCCCGTCAGCACCACCTCGGCCTGAGTGTGGTGGCCGGGGCCGATCACGCCGATCGTCAGATTCTCTGGGCGCACGCCATCGAACTTGCCGATCCAGCGCCGTACCTGTCCGGCGGGGAACTGGTGATGACGACGGGCATCAGCGTCGGCAAGACGAAGAAGGCGCAGTTCGACTATGTGTCCCGTCTGGTGGCCGCGGACGCGGCTGCGCTTGCCTTCGACACCGGCACGAGCTTTCGGCAGGTTCCCGATGGAATCCTCGCTGCCGGAGACACTCTCGGGCTGCCGGTGCTGCGGGTGCCGGCGTCCACGCCGTTCATCGCGATCACCCGTGCCGTCATCGACGCGATCAACGCCGACCAGCTGAAGTCCGTACAGCGCACCGTGGAATTGCAGGAGCGGCTGGCCCGCGAGACGCTGCGGGGCGGCATCCCGGCGTTGGTGGACGCGCTGAGCCGGGCGCTGCACGCGACGACAGTGGTGCTGTCGACCGACGGCCGCCTTCTCGCCGGCGCCGGACCGGACACCGGCCGGGCGGCACGCCTTGCCGCCGAATCGATCACGACCAAACGGGGTCGAGGGGAGCCAGCGACTCGAGTGGTCGCCGACGGCGACGGTTACTGCGCCGTGCAGGCGCTGCGAGCGGGGTCGGTTGCGCGAGGCTGTCTGGCGGTGCGGTCCAGCGGGGCGTTGTCGAGTCCGGACCGGCTCCTGGTGGCCCATGCCGTCTCGCTGATCAGCATCGAACTCGAGAAGCCCAGCCGGGTGCTCGACGCCGAACAGCGACTGCGGACCGCGGTGACGCAGGGGCTGATCGCCAAACCGGAAGCCGCCGAACCAACGGTGTTGCGCTACTTCGGATTTGAGCCCGATACCCAGGTGGTGGCCGTTGCGCTGACCGGCGTCGGGCCGACACTGACGGCTGAGGCGCAGATCCAGCAGTTGCTGCATCACGGGGCAGCGCCGTTCCTGATGTCGTCCTCGCGCGAGGATATCGTCGTCGTGGTCCCGGCCGATGAGCAGTACCGAATCCCGCTGCTGGTCAAGGAGTTACGGGATCAGCTTGGACTTCCGGTCATCGGCGGGGTGAGCGGTCCGGGGCACCTCGCGGACATCGGTCTGCTGACCAGCCGGGCCCGCACCGCCGCCCGCGCACCCGGGGACGAACCGCTGCGCCGCCACGACCAGCTCGGCGCTTTCGATGCGATCCTGGGCGATCGCACACCTGATGAACTGGCCGTCATCTGCGACATCCTGCGACCGTTGGACGGCCATGACCTGCTACCCACGCTGATCGGGTTCCTGGAGCACAACGGTCACCTGGAGAACGCGGCCGCCGCCCTCGGCGTGCACCGCCACACCATGCGAAACCGGTTGGGGCGCATCGCCGAACTGCTGGGCAGCAGTCTGGATTCCGCGGACACCCGCGCCCGGCTACTCCTCGCCGTGCGAGCCAGGGAGATGCTGGGCGGGTGAACCACCCTGAGGATGCTGAGCCGCTTGAACGGTGGGGCTCAGGTCCGCTCTGCGCAGCAGATGTGCCGGCGGGTCGGGGAATGCGAGACGGCGGGTGATGGTCAGGTCTTGGTCGATGTGCACGAGCTCGCCGGGGTCAATCAGCCGCGACCGGTGATCGTCGTCCATGGGCTCACTGGCGACGACCACCGATCCGCCGTCGGTCAGATGCGCGGAGCGCGCGTGAATCCGCATCGACTGCATATCGAATCCGGACGTCCGAGCCGCCGCCGGAGCGCGCCGGTCCAGCACGTAGAGCGTGTGGGAGTCGGGATAGCGCAACGCCCAGAGATCGGTAGCGGTGCTCAGCACAATATTGAGGGCATAGACCGGCAGATGGTCGGCCACCCAGCCAACGGTCTCGGACAGGCCCGCGGTGACGTCACCGCCGTTCCGGCGGACAGCGGCGGTGATCAATGCGAACACGCGCTCCGAATCCGTCTGTCCGCCAACCAGATCCGACACCTTGTCCGTACGCAACCGGTCGTCGAGCAGATCGAGCCCCTGCACCACCCCGTTGTGCGCGAACATCCGGCCGTCCTGCATGAACGGGTGGGTGTTGGCCATGTCGAGTGCGCCCGTGGTCGCATAGCGGACATGAGCGAGGAACGTCTTCCCGGTCATCTCGTGGGCCTCGCAGTGGAACGCCCGGTCCTGCCACGCCGCCATCGGCTGTTTGCGCAGTTCCGGCGTGCCGGCGCCGTCGAACACACCCAGGCCGGTTCCGTCCGGATTGCGTCGGCTCTGGGCGGCCAGGTAGTCCGGGGCGTCGAGCAGCCAGAAGGTCGCGGTCACCGCCCGGCGGCCGGCGTGCAGGCCGAACAGCCGGCACACGAATCAGCCGACCAGGTGGTCCGACAGAGTCTCCAGCGCGCCGTTCGCATAACCCCGCCACAGCCGGGCGAACACCGGCAGGGCCGGGGCACTCAACGCCGACTTGGGGTGCAGCACCCAGCGCCAGGTCACCCGGGTCCCGGTGCCGGCCGGGTCGAAGATCCACGCGCCGTCCACGTGATCGATCAGCGGCGCCATCGGCCCGGTAATGTCGGTGATCGTGTAGCCGAACATCTTCCCGGGGACCACCTCGGTGAGGGTCTCGCGCATGGTGCCACCGCCAGCCAGGGCGATGGTGCGGGTCTCCCCGGCACTGCTCCACTCGCCACGCTGGTCGCGGACTTCTTTGATCGGCGGGATCGGCCCGTACCAGCGCCGGAACAGAGTCGGCAGCGGCATCGGCAGGGTTCGGTTGAAGGCATCCCTGGGAACGACCGGGATCGCGCGGGAACGCTGGACGGTGAGGGCCATAGCCCGAGCTTAGTTCGGCCGGTGTAGTTGCGGGGCGGCCCGGCCGGTCAGCGGGGGCAGGTCGAAGAAGCTGCGGATCCCGGGCTCGGCCGCGCAGACCGCCGGGATGGAGTTGACGCAGTGCGCCGCCGTCGCGACGATCCCCGGATTGGAGATCAGCCCTTCTTCAACGGTCTCGGGCTGCCATCCCTTGATGGTGACGAAGGTGTTCGGATGGCCGCGCACCTCGATCTCGTAGCGCTCACCTGCTGGCCCGAAAGTCCATGGCGGATCGAGGTTTTCCTCACCCATCAGCCAGTTGACCGCGACGCGGACAACGATGGTGTTGGTCAGCACCGCATCCCAGCAGAACCGGCGGCCGGCGACCTCGCCGGGCTGGATCACGCCGATGGGTGAGTCGATGGGGGCGGTGGCGACGGCGACCTGCTGGCTGGCGCGGATCGTCGGCTCGGCGTCGAACCCGAGCCGGTCCACCACCAGCCGGACGGATTGGACGAAGCCGCCGTCCAGCAGCTTCTGCATCGGTCCGCGGATGGCCTTCTCGGGAGTCCCGCCGAAACCCATTACCTGGCGCACCACGTCGGGTGCGTCGTAGGTGCGCAGGTCGGAGAACTCTTCGGCGCGCACGTGGGTGATGCCGGTGGACATCACCGAGAGCAGCAGCGGGAACAGCTCGGTGACCGCGCCGGGCCCGATGCCGGCCCCGTGCAGGGTGGCGTTGCCCTCAAGGGCGGCAGCCCGCAGCGGTGCCGCCTCGGTCTCGTTCGGATAGAACCAGCCGACCGGGCTGACGACGTTCTTGCCCGAGCGGAGCAGTGCGGCGACCTCGTCGGCGTTGGGCAGCAGCGGCGCGTACACGACCGCGTCGGCGTCCATCGCCAGGATGTCCTCGACGCTGTCCGTGGCGCGGACACCGAGTGACTCGACGCCAACGAGCTCACCAACATCTAAGCCGGCCTTGGTTTTCGAGTGCACCCAGCAGCCCGCGAGTTCGAGGTCGGGGTGCTCGAGAACCGCCTTGACCGCGGCGGTCCCGACCGAACCGGTGGCCCACTGCACCACCCGAAGCGCCATAACGGCAGACTAGCCGTTATCGGCTGCGGGAAGGGACTGTCATGGCCAACAAGGTGTTCGTCGTCGGCGTGGGGATGACCAAGTTCGAGAAGCCCGGCCGCCGCGAAGGCTGGGATTACCCCGATATGGCCCGCGAGTCGGGCACCGAGGCCCTGGAGGACGCCGGGGTGGATTACCGGCAGATCGAGCAGGGTTACGTCGGCTATGTCTCCGGCGACTCCACCTGCGGCCAGCGCGCGCTCTACGAATTGGGCATGACCGGGATTCCGATCGTCAACGTGAACAACAACTGCTCCACCGGCTCGACCGCGCTGTACCTGGGCGCGCAGTCCATCCGTGGCGGACTGGCCGACTGTGTGCTGGCGCTGGGTTTCGAGAAGATGCAGCCGGGCTCACTCGGCGGCGGCGCCGATGACCGCGAGTCGCCGTTGCGCCGGCACATCAAGGCGCTGGCGGAGATCGATACGCTGGCCTTCCCGGTGGCGCCGTGGATGTTCGCGGCGGCCGCCCGCGAGTACATGCGCACTTACGGCGCCACCGCCGAGCACTTCGCCAAGATCGGCTACAAGAACCATAAGCACTCGGTCAACAATCCCTACGCGCAGTTCCAGACCGAGTACTCACTCGAGGACATCATGAACGCGCCGATGATCTCCGACCCGGTGACCAAGCTGCAGTGCTCGCCCACCTCCGACGGTTCGGCGGCAGCGGTGCTGGCTTCCGAGGCGTTCGTCGACAAGCACGGTCTGGCCGGCCAAGCCGTTGAGATCGTCGGTCAGGCGATGACCACCGACTTCGCCTCGACCTTCGGCGGGTCAGCCAAGAACATCATCGGCTACGACATGAATGTGCAAGCGGCACAGCAGGTTTACGACCAGAGCGGCCTGGGTCCGCAGGACTTCCAGGTGATCGAACTGCACGACTGCTTCTCGGCGAACGAACTGTTGCTCTACGAGGCCCTGGGGTTGTGCGGTGAGGGTGAGGCGCCGACGCTGATCGACGCGGGCGAGGTCACCTACGGCGGGCGTTGGGTGGTCAACCCGTCCGGGGGACTGATCTCCAAGGGCCATCCGCTGGGCGCCACCGGTCTGGCGCAGTGCAGCGAGCTCACCTGGCAGTTGCGCGGAACCGCCGACAAGCGGCAGGTCGACAACGTCACCGCCGCGCTGCAACACAACATCGGCCTCGGCGGGGCCGCGGTGGTCACCGCGTATCAGCGCGCCGAACGGTAGCCCGTTCCACCAGGCGAGGTTGACGGCGTCAGAGCGCCCTACGGTGACCGAACCCCTCAAACGGGTTCCACGATGTGCTCGCTTGAGTCGCGTGGAGGAAGTAGGCGTAGTTGGCCGTGGTCGTCGCAATGACGGAGAAGCAGACTCCGATCGCCCTCAGCCAGATCTCTGAAACCCCAAGAATGCCAAGCACCATCAGTACCGCGAACTCAACCACCAGCAGTGTCAGGCCGTTGCGCCACATACCCTTGTCCAGGAAGTACGCCGGGCCGAAAACGAAGGCCAGAACGTTTGGCGCTGACGTCCATCCGTTTGCAGTTCTCGCACTGCCACCGGCGACGCCCGTAACGGCTCATCGTCAACCATGGCAGACCCCACGGCCTACCGAGGTGGTTGGACCCAGACACCTCGGTCATGCCCTCGTGCTTACCCACTTCACCCGCGTGATCAAAGTTGGAGCCCTTCCCTCCCGACGCGTTATGTTGCACGCCGATCAGCGGCACTACGACCCCATCGGACTCCCGCTGCCCTCCAAACGACTTCACCATCGGCTCATACCCTTGGTCTTTGCCCGACGCAGGCCAGGCCGACGAGTCTCTCCTGTTCCGAACCAGACTATGTGCACGTGCCATCTCCGGTACCCCGGAAGAACCCGACGAGCTAACCCCGGACCAGGGCTCCCCGGACATGGCCTTCGCCGTGAAATGAGCGGCTCGGCTCCTCCGTTGCGACTGTGACGAGGCTGCAGAGTTCGCTTGACGCTACGGCCCGCACACTTGCCCCCTCCGAAGAGACTCTCGACACCCCGCTCAGCCCGCCACGCCTCCATAACGAACCGGGGCCTACTACCCGGCGCTCCGGTACCTACCGGGACGGGACTTCCACCCGCTAGTCCAGTCCAACTTTCAGGACGCAACACCGGGACAGTTTACGAATTCCGCGTCGCCGCTGCCGGTGAACACCATGACCGCGACGGGAGGGCTATTCCGGCCAACACGGGTGCGGCCGGCTACATCATTTGCCCCATAGGCGGGGCCGACAAACGCATCATGTGTCCGATGCCGCCGTCCTGGTGAGGCCCATAACGTCGTTGTCAGCAGGTCCGAACGGACCGAAAACGACACGAACGGAGGCCCGACATGAACACCACCACCGCCACCGCCACCGCCACCAAGAAATTCGCGTTTGTCACGCTGGCCGCCCCGGTGCTGGCTGCCCTGGCGATCGGCCTGGCCGGGGCCGCTCATGCGGACTCATCCAGCCCGGAAACCACCATCTCGGTTCAGGATCAGGGCGCCAACGACGGCGCGCGGGTGCAGGGCCAGAACGAGGAGGGCACGGTCACTGTCCAGGACCAGGAGGCCGAGGACGGCGCCCGGGTGCAAGACCAGGCGATCCAGGGCACGGTCAATTCCACTGGCACCCAGGGCATCTCCAGGCCGGCCACCGAGGGGACCACTTCCGGCCCGTTGATGGACGCGAAGCCGCAGTACACGGCCGACTAAAGCGGAGGTCGTGCCACCGATGACGTGCAATTATCAGTCCACACACTCAGGCGCACCGCGACTTGCGCGGACTGCCCACCATTGAGAGGCCGGCCGTTGAACGAGCGAATCGACACCGCCAATGAGGAATGCATCGACTGCGGTTACGAACCGGAACTGCAACGAACTCTCGGTTCGTTTCAGATCTTCGCGATCTCTTTCGCGTTCATCTCGGTGGCCGTGGGGATCTTCGCGACCTACGACTCGGTACTCGCAACCGCCGGACCGGTTGGCATCTGGCTGTGGATTTTTGCCGCGGTGGGCCAGGCACTGGTCGCACTGGTGGTGGCGCAGTTCGCGGCCCGCATCGCCCTGAGCGGTTCCTCCTACCAGTGGGCGTCACGACTGGCCAACCCGAAGATCGGCTGGCTGTTCGGGTGGTTGACGTTCTGGTATCTCGCGATCGCGGTGGTGGCGTTGGACAATGCCCTGGCGAGTCAGGCGATCATGCCCCTGGTGGGGATGGCGGAGAACGAAGGCACCGCACGGCTGATCACCGTGGTGATCCTGGTCGTCCAGGCGGTGCTGGTGATCGCCTCGACGAAACTGCTCGGATTGATCACCTCCAGTGCGGTGGGAATCGAACTGGCCATCGTAGTGGTGCTGGTGATCGGATTGGCCGCCGTCATGGTGTTCACCGGCAGTGGAGATCTGGGCAACCTGACCTCGCGCGGGGTCACTGCCGGCGACCCCAACTATTTCGCCATCGGCGGTGGATTGATGGCCGGGATGATCATGGGCCTGACCACGCTGGTGGGCTTCGATTCGGCGGCCAACCTCGCCGAGGAGGCCAAGGATCCGTTCCGCAGCGTTCCCAGGGCGATCGTGGCATCGGTGGTCGCGGCCGGAGTCCTGGGACTGCTGTTCCTGATCGCGCTCACCGCCGCGATCAAGGACATCCCGGCGGTGAGCGCCAGTGGTTCGCCGGTCGCCGCAATAATCCGAAGCCAAATGGGACCGGTCGCTGAGCGAATCCTGTTGGCATGCCTGGCATTCGCGATGTTCGGTGCCGGCATGGTGGTGATGGCCGCTTGCTCGCGGCAGGTGTTCGCGATGGCGCGCGATGCGCGCTTCCCGCTGCACGCCTGGATGCGCAAGGTCAATCCGCGTACCCAAACCCCGGTGGTGGCGACGATCCTGATCCTGGCCGTCGGCGTGGTCCTCATGCTGGCACTGCCCGGTGAAGCGCTGCTGGAGTTGATCATCGGCTCGACGATTCTGCCCGCGCTCATCTACGCCGGGATCGTCATCCTGTACCTGGTGGTGCGAAAACGACTGGACCATAGAGAAGGTGGCTTCAGCCTGGGGCGCTTCGAGGTCCCCGTCGCCATCGCCGCGCTGATCTGGGAGGCGATCGTGTTGGTCGTCCTCGTCACTCCAGGTGACGCCACTGTGCCCACCCTGATCGTTGCCGGCCTGATCCTTGCCGGCGGGGTCTATTTCGCCTTCCTGCGGATCGTGCACCCCGACGTTCTCGACAACGAGCCTGGCGAGGACATTTTCGCGGCGGCACCGGAGGGAATCAAGTGACACAACACGCCGAACTGACCGGCCGCATCGTCCGCCCCGGCGACGACGACTACCCGACGGCCAGTGCCGGGTGGAATCTGCTGTTCACCTCCGAACCGATGGCCATCGTGTTCGCCCAGCAGACCCGCGACGTGGTCAACGCACTGGCCTGGGCGCGGCAGAACGACGTTCGGGTGCGGGTGCGCAGCGGCCGGCATTGTCTGGAGGGATGGTCCAACGTCGACGGCGGGATCGTGATCGATGTCAGCGAGATGAAGTCGGTGACCCTCGACGCGGCCTCTGGTACTGCCACTGTCGGTGCCGGGCTCAACCAGTTGGAAGCGGTTACCGCCCTCGGCATGTCGGGCCAAGCGGCACCGACCGGCGGCGAAGGGAGCGTCGGCCTGGTCGGGGCGACCCTCGGCGGCGGCTTGGGACTGCTCACCCGAAACTTCGGGATGGCCTGCGACAATCTGCTCGCGGCCGAGGTCGTCGTCGCCCCGGGTTCCGGCGATGCTGAGGTGATCGTCGCCGACGAGACGACCAACCCCGATCTGCTGTGGGCGCTGCGCGGTGCGGGCAACGGCAACTTCGGGATCGTCACCGCACTGACCTACCGGGTACATCCGTTGACGCAGACCATCTACCTCACCGCGACCTGGCCCGGCATCGGCGCGCTCCCAGAGGTATTCGACGCCTGGCAGCGCTGCGCCCCGGAGTCCGACAACCGCCTCACCAGTCAACTCGAGATAAACCGCGACAGCATGATGCTGGTTGCGGTTCTGGCGTCCGGTTCGGAAGCCGACGCGGCCGAGATGCTCGCGCCGATCCTGGCCGTCGGTACGCCCGAGGTGTCCATGACGAACGCGGACTGGGCCGAGAACTACGCCGGCTTCCAGATACCGAACGACCGTGAACCCGCGAACTGGAAGTTCACCTCCCACTTCGTCTACACGCCGTTCCCCGCTGAGGCGATCGGCGTGATCGCCTCGTTCATGGCGAAAGCCCCGACGGCGGAATGCAATTACTTCACCAACGCTTTCGGCGGCGCCGTCCGGGGCAGCGAACCCTCCGGCGGTTCGGCGTTCGCCCACCGCGACGCCCTGTTCTACGCCGAGCCGGGCGCCGCCTGGGGCACCCGCGGTGGAATCCCGGCAACCGAGGATCCGCTGACCGGCAAGTGCCTTGACTGGATCGCGGAATTCACCGAAGCCCTGCAGCCCTACATCGACGGCGCCTACGTCAACGTGCCCAACGCCGGAACAGCGAACTGGGAGAACGACTATTGGGGGACCCACGTCGATCGGCTCCGCGGAATCAAAGCGAAGTACGACCCCGACAACGTGTTCAGTTTCGAACAGAGCATTCCGCCGAAAGCGCAACGAGATCCACGGGAATCACCGGTCTAGGGCGACGGTGTGGTCAGCACCCGGATCACCCCGCGCAGAGGTTCGGGGAACGTCCCTATCTCACCGAGGTACGGGTGTGACACCTGCAGAATGAGGAACACTTGGGCGGCCACCAGAGCGCCCACGGAGGCGACAACCGGGTAGCGCATCTGGGAGTCCTTGACGCCGGAGACGATTGACCAGCCCAGGATCACCCCACCCATCAGGAAGATAACCGCCCAGACCGCCCAGGGCGGAATCAGGTCGGTGGCTGCGGTGAACACGCGCTCGGTACGGGCTTGGCTTACTTTGTCCCGATTGGCGAAAGAAGTTGACAGCATTGTCTTCTGGAAAGCGGTGGGGGCCTCGACTTTTCCGTATGCCTCATAGACGCGCCAATAAGCATCGCTTGCTGCCGAGGAAGATTGGCCCTGTACGCTCAGGGACCATTCGGCTTCGGCCGCACGTTGGTACTCCAGCAGGCTTTGCCGGATCCGGTCCTGATCAGCCTTGTCGAACACGGCCAGGTCGCGGGCCAGCTGAACCCCAGCTGCACCTTCGTCGCGGATTCTGGCATCGGCGGTGTTGATCTGACCCCATAGGCTGTTCATCAGAAAGCCGGTCGAGAACGCGAATATGGTTGCCATTAGAGGGAAAAATTTCGTCGCATCGCTCTTCACGTGAACGGGCCGGTGCCGGAGATACGCCTGCAGGCCTATCGAAGTACCGACGACGACGAGATCAGGCCGAGCAGCAGCAGCCAGTTCGGGACGTGACTCACCAACCAGCGGCTCGCAGCGCAAGCCTAGAGACTGGCTCGCCGCTTACGACGGATACGGCCCCGCTTGAGATTTTCCAGAGTTGGATGAGAGAGAGAGTTGACAGTCTCGTGCGTTCATCTCATCCGTCCGCGACACTCGACCCATTCGTCGCGAATCCTCCACCGAAAGGTCTTCCGGCGACCGAGTCGTCGAATCACAAACGCTACTCCCTGCGGCGCCCGATGCCGATCGGGTTGCGAGTCAGGGGGATTCCCGGCGCCCCATCGGCCTCGAGGCGCAGGCATCCGGCGGCTGCCACTTTCCTCGCCGTCGTCGGTCTTCTTCCGCTACCCGGCACGGCAACGGCAGCGCCGCCGCCCGCCTGCTCCGATCTGGGCTGGCTGGGTGTGTGGTCGGCCGCCCCGTCAGACGCCTCTCGGGGTAGCCACAGCCTCGACCGGTTCGACCTGTCGATGAACCCGAAGTCGGCCATCCGCAACGGCACCGTGCGGGCGGTCTTGACGCCCACGTTCGGCGGGACCACCGCCCGGGTGCGGTTGTCGAACCGATTCGGCACTGCACCAATGACTTTCACGCAGGCGAGCATCGGTCGACGGGAATCGGAAGCGGCGCTGATGTCCGGCACCATCGCCCCACTGACCTTCAACGGTATTCGGGAGGTGACCGTCGCACCCGGCGACGACGTGCTCAGCGACCCGGTCGAGATCTCGTTCCACGCGTTCGATCCGTTGGCCGTCTGCATCTATGTGGCGGGCGATATCGGCTATCCGACCGAGCACTACGTTGCCCGGCAGACCTCCTACCTGACCGCGCAGGACGCCGGCGATCACACCGCCGACGCCGATGGTGGCGCGTTCACGGCGCGCACCACGTCCCGGCCGATAATCAGCGGGATCGAGGTGCTCGCGCCGCTGTCCGACGGCGCGGTGGTGACGCTCGGCGACTCGATCACCGACGGCTACCAGGGCCTGCCCGATGGGACAACGGAAGCGCCGGAGGGCATCGACGCCGACGGGCGCTGGCCCGATGTCCTGGCCCACCGACTCGACGCCGCAGGCCGCCCGCTGTCGGTGCTCAATGCGGGCATCGCCGGCAACCGCGTTCTGCACGACTCGACCGCGGGAGACAACCCCGATGTGTACGGTCCTGCGGCCGTTCATCGACTCGACGCCGACGTGCTCGCGCAGGCGGGAGTCACGACGGTGATTCTGCTGGAGGGCACCAACGATCTGCTGATGTCTCCCAACGTGACCGAGGCGGAACTGATCATCGGCTACCACGATCTGATCGACCGTCTGCACGCGCACGGTCTGCGGGTACTCCAAGGCACGCTGACCCCTACCGGCGGCTACGCCGATGCCCCTGCCAATACCGAGGTCAAACGCCAGGCCGGTAATGCCTGGATCCGCGACCAGAGCCCCGCCGACGCCGTGATCGACTTCGACGCCGTGGTCCGCGACCCGGCAGACGCGTCGCGCATCAATCCGGCCTTTGACGGGTCCGACCACCTGCACTTCAACCTCGCGGGTTATCGGGCGATGGGAGATGCCGTCCCGCTTGATCAACTCGTCGATCCCGCGTGCTCGTAGGCTCCACCCGATCAACGCGCTCACGAGGGTTTTCGGCAGCATTCGCGGGCTCGTGCATAAGGCACCCCTGCGTTTGACACCGCCGTGGTATCAAAGTGGTTATTCTGACCTCATGCCGATGACGCTGCGCCTGTCCGACGAGCAGACTGCCAAGCTTCGCGCCGCCGCCGAACGCGACGGGATGTCCATGCACGCGGTGATCCTCAAGGCCGTCGACGACTACCTGGACCGCCGGACGGCGCGTCGGGACGAGATCTTGACCCGAATCGTCAGGGACCATGACCGTCTCCTCCAGCGTCTCGCCGAGGCGTGACCGACTACCTCTCGGTTGATGACGTACTCGCAGCGGCTCAGGCACACCTCGGTCACCCGGCTGACATCGGCGACTACGGTCTTCTCGAATCCGCCGTCGCGCGATCGCAGGCCACCGTGTTCGGCGAAGATGCCTACGCCACCATCCACGAGAAGGCGGCTGCACTTCTGCAATCCCTCACCACCAACCATGCGCTCATCGACGGCAACAAACGCACTGCCTTCGTCTCCACAGCGCTCTTCTATGAACTGAACCGCCATCACATCTCAGTAGAAGCCGAAGATGAACTGTTCGATCTGGTGATCGCGGTGGCAACACTAAAACTCGACACCGTGCCTGCGATCGCTCGGCGGCTTGCGCTCTTCGTCGAGTAGGCGCCGACCAGTTCGGGTCAAATTTCCTTCCAGGATTGCTGCGTTCCTCGGCCGTCGAGGGCGAAGCCGGCGATCAGCGCGGTGACCTCGTCGGCCGATTCGATCTGCGGGAAGTGGCCGGGGCCGGGCAGGATCGCGACGGCGGCGCCGGGCACGTGGGTGCGGATCAGGTCGAGCCAGGGTGAGTTCCGGCCGGGGGTGAGCAACACCCGCTTGAGCGCGGCATCCATCGTCGTGCTCTGGATCGCGAGTAGTGGGACCCCGACCCTGTCGAGTGCGTCTTCGACATCGCCGGCGTCCCAGCCGGCCAGATCCGTCATCAGGGCCCTGCCCACCTCCGCGGGAAGACGCATCGCCCGATCGCAGATCGCCCTGGCGACAGCGGGATCACTCGACGGGAAGAACATCGATGCGAAGAACTCCCGCACGAACCGCCGGTAGCCATCCCCATCCAGTTCATCGGCCATGGCCCGCCGGGCAGCCACCGGATCGGCCGCAGCGATGCGGCTGCCGTCCACGAGCACCAGCCCGGCCACGGCGTCGGGCGCAAACCGGTTGGCTTCCAGGATCACTCGGCATCCCATGCTGTGGCCTACGAGGATCGCCGGCGGCAGCTCGAGCTCCGTCAATGCGCGCGCCAGGCCGGCGCCGTAAGCCTCGATGGTGCATTGCGCGGGAGTGCCCGGGGTCGACCCATGCCCGGGCAGCTCCCACTCGACGATGGTTGCCCTGGGGGCAAGCGAGTCGACCTGAGCGCGCCAGTCAGTCCGATCACAGGCGAACCCGTGGACGAAGACCAGCGGGGGCTCCATCACGGCAATCACGTTGCGGCAGAGGGCTTCTGACCCACGCAATGCCAGTTGAGGGTGAGTAGTCGTTCTTCTTCGGCGCGGATGTAAGAGCGGCTGTTCTCGTTCATGCGCCCCATCAGCGAGTCGGTCTTGCGGGGGATCAGGTGCAGCCTGGCGAGGAGCTTGAACACCGCTTCGTACTTGTCGAAGAGGGCGACCTCCTTTTTGATCAGCTCGACCGCCGGCCGACCGACCGAGGAGATCATCTGGAAGCCGGCGTCGCGGTAGGTGTCCTCCCAGTAGCGGTAGTACCAGAACCCGCCGAACACGGTCAGCTCCCGAGTGTGCTGGATCAGCGTCCGCTGGTGCTCGTCGTCGCGGTCGTAGGCGTCGAGTGCGGCGACCTCGTTGATGACGAAGCGCCCGCCCGGCCGCAGGACGCGGAACACCTCGCTGAAGGTGAAGTCGTGGTCGCTGACATAGGTCATCGGCTGGATCGCGTAGACGGCGTCGAAGGACTCGTCGGCGAACTCCAGAGCCTTGTTGAAGTCTCCGGTCTGAAAGTTCGACCGCGGCAGGTTGGGGTTTCGCCAAGCCTTCTCGATCTGCGAGCGATCCAAGTTGATGCCGTAGGGCGTTGCCCCAGTCAACTCGGCGATGTGCTCGGCGATAGCGCCACAGCCGCACCCCAACTCGAGAACCTTGTCGCCGGCCTTGAGCTTGAGGTCATCGGCGACGATCCGCTCGAAGAGAATCTGATTCGCCAGCACCGATTTGCGCGGGTCGATCTCCGGTGGCATATACATCTTCTCGACCGAACCCAGCGTGCACAGCAGGTGGATCACCTTGTACAACTCGGTCAGCTCGTTGCTGCTGCCCTGGGGATACCCCCGCAACGGCACGCCGTTTTCGTAGTCGGCCCTGGTGTTCTCCGGAGAGTCGACAAACAAAACGCCGTAGGAACGCATGTAGGCGTCGTAGTCGTCATCACTGATCGTCAGCAGCCCCCACAGGGCTCCGAGCCGGTCGCGAATCGTCGTCGGCTTGTGCTTCACGCTGCCTCCCAGCACCGTCGATGGGGTACCCGACCGTGCGTTGCGGTCGACCCCACAACGCCGCGCGATGACCCGTCGGGAGCTCATGGTGATCGGCGTTCTAGTGGCAGGACAGGTCCACGTAGGCGGTGTGGAACTCGTCGTGCTGCGGGCCGCCGTGGTGCTCTTTGGGGTGGTCCTGTCGGACCGAGACCACCGAGCACTGATCCAGCGGGGCGTTATTGTCCTTGGTGACCACGACGTGGGTGCCCTCGGCCTGCAATGAGCTGATCTGGTCGCCGGCCGAGATGAGTGAGTCGGCGTGCGCGGCACCGGCCATGCCGATCGCCAGGGCGGCCAGCACCGGGGCGGCCAGGGTGGCGAGTGCGAACTTCTTGGTGGCGGTGGTGGTGTTCATGGTGACGACGTTATGGCCCTCACCGGGGGCGCGGCATCGGATAAATGATGCGTTTGTCCAACCCGCCTGTGGTGCAAATGATGTAGCCGCCCGCCGCCGTCCTTTCACGTCTACGGTTAGGTCACCACATGCCTGACAACGAGGATGTCCTTGCCGCGCGGGCCGCGTGCTCGCGCGGTGATTGGCGCGCTGCTTACGAGTGCTTCGGCCGCGCGAGTCAAGCCGGTGAGTTGGACACCGATGACCTGTCCTCGTTCGGCATGATCGCGTGGCGGTTGGGGCACGGCAGGGAGTCGATCCGGCTGTCGGAGGAGGCTTTCAACCGGTTGATCGCCGAGGGACTTCCGCAGAAGGCGGCGATGAAGGCTGCCGAGGTCGCTTTGCAGTGGTTCAACGGCGGAGACTGGACGATCACCCGGGTCTGGCTGAATCGTGCACGCCGGTTGATCGAACAGTCACCTGATGATCAGGCGCTGGCGTACCTGCTGTACGTGGATTCGCAGGTGTCGATCTGTGAGGGCCGGTTCGATGACGGTTCGCGGCGCGCGGAGGAGTTGCAGGAATTCGTCAGTCGGATCGGCTCGCCCGGGTTGAACGCGCTCTCGTCGGCCGCCAGTGGGCTGGCCAAGCTTCCCTTTGCCCGCACGAGCGAGGGCTTCGCGGAACTGGACGAGGCGATGATGCCGGTCCTGGCCGGCCAGGTGCCGGTGGATTGGGCCGGTGACATCTACTGCGGCGTGATTCACGAATGCCATCGGCTCGGGGATCTGAGCCGGATGAAGACGTGGATCACAGCGATGGACACATGGCGCGAGGGCCCGGAGGTGGAGGCGTCGTGGTACGGCACCTCGTGCGAGATCTACAAGTGGCAATTGCTCAGTGCCACAGACGATTACCGTGTGCTGGAGGAGCGGCTGAGCAACGCCTTGGCCGGCATCGAAGACTTCCACGCGCCGACGACGGGCCAGGGCTACTACGAACTCGGGGATCTGCGTCGCCGGCAGGGAGATCTCGACGGCGCCCGTACGGCTTTCGCGCGGGCCCGGGAGATCGGCTTTGATCCCCAGCCCGGTGAGGCGCTGCTGCGTTGCCAACTCGGTGAGGCCGCCGCCGCCGGGAACGACGTGCGGATGCGAATGGACGCCGAAGATGAGGTCGGCCGCATCCGGCTATTGCCCGCGGCCGTCGAGATCGCGCTGGCCCGCGACAGCCTCGACGAGGCGGACCACTACTGCAGTGAACTCGAGGCGGGCGCCGAGAAGTACGACTCGCCAGGCTTTCGGGCGTGGGCTTTGCATGCCCGCGGGGCGGTGCTGGTCCGCCAAGGCAGACCAGCCGAAGCGTTGCCCATCCTGCACGACGCGATGCGACGGTACCGAAATACCCAGCGCCGCTATGAGATGGCACAGGTCTACGAATGGATGGAGCAGGCCCACCGGGTAACCGGAGACACGGTCAGTGCAGCGGCCGATGCGGCCAACGCTGAGTCGATCTACCAAAAACTCGGGGCCCAGCCGATTCTGGCGGGCAAACGTGCTGCGCCCGGCGGGCTGACCAATCGGGAGGTCGAGGTTCTCGCCCGCATCGCGGCCGGTGCGTCCAACCGGGAAGTCGCCAAACTGTTGTTCATCAGCGACAAGACCGTCGGCCGGCACCTGGCCAACATCTTCGTCAAACTCGGGGTTTCATCGCGCACGGCCGCGGCGGCCTGGGCCCATGAGAACGGGGTGCTCCCGGGTTCGTGAGCGGCGACATTGGCCTTAGCCCACCGAGCCGCCGGGCGGAAGCATTTCCGTTGCCGCGACGGTGGCCTTTGGTGCGACCGACCGGGACCTGGGTCGGATTGTCCTTGTGCTGCTGAAGATTCACGGTTGACTCGTCCTTCACTCGTTGGTTTCAGTTCGGTTGAACCGGCTGTCAACGACGTTATGGCCCGCACTGAAGCGCTGGCATCGGACAGAAGATGCGTTCGCCAGCGACCGTCTGCATCATTTGCACCATAGGTGCGTCTAGCAAACACATCTTTCGCCCGATGCCACCCCCCCTGACCAGGCCCATAACGTCGTCTTCAACAGGTCCGACCGGACCGAAAACGACACGAGAAGGCCCGAGATGACCACCACCGCAAACAAGAAGTTCGCACTCGCCACTCTGGCCGCCCCGGTGCTGGCCGCCCTGGCGATCGGCATGGCCGGTGCCGCGCACGCCGACTCACTCATCTCGGCCGGCGACCAGATCAGCTCATTGCAGGCCGAGGGCACCCACGTCGTGGTCACCAAGGACAATAACGCCCCGCTGGATCAGTGCTCGGTGGTCTCGGTCCGACAGGACCACCCCAAAGAGCACCACGGCGGCCCGCAGCACGACGAGTTCCACACCGCCTACGTGGACCTGTCCTGCCACTAGAGCTCCCAATCAAACACTGCAAGAAGGGAACTGAGACCATGCCAAACCGTTGGTCGGCTCTTGGTGTCCTCACGCTCGGCGTGCTGCTGATCGGCGTAGACGGAACGGCACTAGCCGTATCCACTCCGTTCCTCACCGCCGACCTCAACGCCGGCGCCACAGACGTGCTGTGGATCGGCGACATCTACTCCTTCGTGCTGGCGAGTCTACTCGTCACGATGGGCAGCATCGGTGATCGCATCGGCCATCGGAAGCTACTACTGCGCGCTGCAACCGCTTTCGGACTCATCTCGTTGGCGGCGGCATACGCGCCGTCCGTCGGACTACTGATCGGCACGCGGGCCCTTCTGGGCGTGGCCGGTGCGGCACTGGCACCGTCAACCCTGGCATTGATTCGCGGCCTGTTTCCCAAGGGCCGGGAGCGCAGCGTCGCCGTCGGCATCTGGGCGTCGGGATTCTCAGCCGGTTCCGCGCTGGGTCCGATGATCGGCGGACTGCTGCTGGAGTATTTCTGGTGGGGTTCGGTATTTCTGGTCAACCTCCCCGTGATCGCCGTGCTGATCGTCGGCGGAACCGCACTGGTGCCCGAACTGCCCATTCGCAATCGGGGTCCGTTGGACTTGGCCGGCGCAGGACTATTCCTAGTCGGCACGCTCGGGTTCGTGTACTTCATCAAAGAGGCTGCAGCGCAGGGGGTTAGCGCCGGCGTCGCGACTACCGGCGCGGTCGGAGCCGGGGCGCTAGCGCTGTTCGTCCGGCGGCAACTGCGACTCAGCGCACCCCTGGTTGACCTGAGACTCTTCCGCAATCGAGCGTTCTCCGGAGTGGTCAGCGCCAACCTGCTTGCGATGCTGGGACTTTCGGGTGTCATCTTCTTCCTTTCCCAGTTCTTCCAGCTTGTCGACGGCTTCAACCCGATGAAGGCGGGGCTCGCCGAGTTGCCCGCAGCGGTCGGAGCGGCCGCGTTCGGTGTGCTGGCCGGCGTCGCCGTGCGCTTCTGGTCGTCACGGGCGGTCCTGACAAGCGGGCTGGCTCTGGTCGGCGTCGCGATGGCGTCACTGACTCTGATCAGTCCGTCCACCGCCTACCCGCAGCTCGGGATCGCGCTGTTCGGCGTCGGGGTCGGCCTCGGCCTGGTCTACACCGTGGCCAACGACGTCATCCTGGCCAGCGTCCCCGCGGAACGAGCCGGTGCTGCGGCAGCGATCTCGGAGACCTCCTTCGAGCTCGGTATGGCACTGGGCGTTGCAACCTTGGGCTCCGTTGTCGCCGGCGTGTACCGCGGGATGGCCGTCCCGCCCGGGGCCGCCGACGCCGTGGCGGAGCAGGCAATGGACACCCTCACCGGTGCCCATCAGGCGGCTGCGGCGCTACCGCCCGGTGAAGCGCGGGCCCTGCTGAGCGCGGCCCAGGCCGCGTTCACTGACGGGCTCGCAGTCGCGGCCGGACTCGGCTCGGCACTGCTGTTGGCAGCGGCGGCGGCGGTGTGGGTACTGCTGAAGCCGACCCTGCCGAGCTTCGTGAGCGTTGCGGGCAGCCCGATGCAATCGGGGCTCGCGCCTAGACCGTCAAACCCCTTGACTCCCTGAATCGGAACCCACCCAAAGGAGCGAAACATGAACGCCATCAATTATATTGCCGCCGGCATCGGAGTGAGAGTCACGGCAGCGGTGGTGATCGCGGTCGCCGTCACGTTGGTGGGGCCGGAGACAGCCGGGGTCGCCCTGGCGACACCGGTTCGACGGACTCCTCCGTTACGACTTCTGCGCCCACGCGAAGCGGGGCCGACGACACACCGTCGAATCCACTGCCGGGCGGAGGGGCGAAAGCGGCCGCCCCCCGTTACCCGACTGTGGGGGCGCGGCCCGGGCCCGCACCGCGGACCGGGCGCACAGGTGACCGGCCAGCCGGCCCCGGGGCGGCCTCGGCCAGACTGGGCGGCGCCGACTCTCCGGCGCCGATACAGCCGGCGAAGATCCCGACAGCACCAAGGGATGCCGCACCAGCACCGTCCGATTCCGGGGCGTCCGTCCCCGCCATCCACGTCGATATCTCGGAGACGACGCCGATGACGCCGGCGACGCAAGCCCCGTCGGCTCCGACACCTGCACCGGCAGCGCCTGTGGCACCGCCACCCGCGATTGCACTGGCGGCGGTGACACCGGTCTCCGCGCCGGTGACGGCAGCGCCGCAACCAGCACCCGCCAGTGGATCGGTGGAGTCGGTGCTGGCACCCCTGCTGGGATCGAACCCGAGTGCACCCGTCCAGTCACCGGTGTCATGGGTGATGCTCGCGGCAGTCCGCCGCCAACTCGGCGGGGCACCAGCGACGAAATCGCCGGCCGCAACAGTGTCGACAGGCCGGTTGGTCGCCCCTGCAGCGGCAACGGCGCCAGTGCCCGCGGCAACAGTCACCAACACTCCGCCGGTCATCAGCAGCGTGACTCTGAGCACGCCGAACGCCACCACCGGCGCGGTGACCGGGACCGTCACGGCCAGCGATCCCAACGGGGACGCGATCACCTATATAGCAACCACCTCGACAACGGGCACACTTGGCATCACCAGCACCGGGGTGTTCACCTACACCCCGACCGCCGCCGCCCGTCACGGCGCCGCCAAAATCGGTGCGACCACGGCCGCGGTGACGGTGACAGCGACCGATTCCAAGGGCGCTGCCACCACCAAGGCGGTGACCGTGCCGATCAGCCCGCGCAACAACGTTCCGACCGCCACGAAGACTGTGGGCACCCCCAACGCCACCACCGGGGTGGTGGCCGGTTCAGTCACCGGAACCGACCCCGACAAGGACTCCGTCACCTAGAGCGCTCCGTCGACGACAACCAAAGGGACGCTGAGCATCACCAGCCTCGGGGCGTTCACCTACACCCCCACCGCGGCGGCACGGCACGCTGCCGCCAGGACGGGGGCTCTCGCCGCTGACAAGACCGACACGTTCACCGTCACCGTCAAGGACGGCTACGGGGGTTCGGTGGCCGTCCCCGTCACGGTGAACGTTTTGCCGAGGAACACCGCCCCGACCGCCACCGTCAGCATCGCTGCGCCAGAACCGATCACCGGTGTCGCCAAGGGAACCGTGATCGCCGGCGACGCGGATAAAGACCCCCTTACCTACTCGGCGAGCAAGCCCGCCAATGGGGCGGTGGCCGTCAACAAAGACGGCACTTTCAGTTACACCCCCACCGCGACGGCACGCACAGCGGCCCAGTCCTCGACGACAACCCAGACCGACTCCTTCACCATCACCGTCTCCGACGGGTACGGCGGATCGAAAGCGCTTGGTGTCACGGCAATCATCGCGCCGGCGGCCCCGGCGCTGCAGGTGGTCGAGGGGCAGGGTTCGGTGTCGCTGCTGCGGGATGCCACGACCGGAATGGCCTACGTGCAGTCCGCCGGATCACCGGCCGTGGCGGTGACGCGCGCCGACGCCCACTGGACCGGCCCGGTCCCGCTGACCCGCAACGGGGCGACACTGCTTGCCGCGGCGCGTGATTCGTCGGGCAAGCTGCGGGTACTCGACTCCAGCAGCCACGGGCAGTACGGCTGGGCCCTCAACGAGAGCGGCCAGTTCACCGGTGAGCAGAAGTACGACGCCACCACACTGCCCGCCGCCGAGACCCTTTTCGCGCTCGACCTCAACAACGACGGCGCCATCGGATCAGCACCAGTTGCACCGCCGACAGGCGGCGTCGATCCGAAAGTGTGGACTCTCACCTGGGCGGACGAGTTCAACACCCCCGGCGCGAAACCGGACCCGGCCAGGTGGGGTTACGACATCGGTGGCGGCGGTTACGGAAACGCCGAACTGCAGTACTACACCGACCGAACCCAGAACGTCTCCACCGACGCGGGCGGCCACCTGGTCATCACCGCGATCAAAGAGAATCTCCCCGGCTCGGGCTGCTGGTACGGCGCATGCCAATACACCTCCGGCAGGATCCTCACCAAGAACCTGTTCACCCAGCAGTACGGCCGGTTCGAGGCGTCCGTCAAGCTGCCCGCCGGGCAGGGGATGTGGTCGGCGTTCTGGATGCAGGGCGACGCGCACCGGTTCAGCGGGAACGAGTTGGCCTGCCCGCGGTGAACTCGACATCATGGAGAACATCGGCCGGGAGCCGTCCACCGTCCACGGCTCGCTGCATGGACCGGGCTACTCAGGGGGCAACTCGATCACCGGCTCTTACACCCTGCCGGCGGGGCAGCGGTTCTCGGACGCCTTCCACACCTTCGCCGTCGAGTGGGATCCGAACCAGATCCGTTGGTATGTCGACGACACCCTATACGAGACACGCACTCGCGCAGACCTTCCCGCCGGCACCACCTGGGTGTTCGACCACTCGTTCTACCTCATCCTCAACTCCGCCGTGGGCGGGCAGTGGCCCGGCAGCCCGGACGCGACGACGACGATTCCGCAACAGATGCTGACTGATTACGTCCGGGTCTACAAGCCGGCCGGGATCGTTACGTGATGACCCGCTCAGCCGAGGGTGACGACGTCGTAGACACCCTCGGCGTAGCGGGCCCGGATGGTCTTCTTGTCGTACTTGCCGACGCTGGTGCGCGGGATCTCGGTGACGAACGTCCACCGCTCCGGTAGCCACCACCGAACGACCTTGTCCGACAGGAATTCCCGTAGTTCGGCAGGAGTGATCTCGGCATCGTCCTGCAGCACCACGGCAGCCAGAGGGCGTTCCTGCCAGCGCTCGTCGGGAACCCCCACCACGGCGGCTTCGCGGACCTGCGGGTGCGCGATGAGGGTGTTCTCCAATTCCACCGAAGAAATCCACTCACCGCCCGACTTGATGACGTCCTTGGCCCGGTCGGTCAGGGTGATGTAGCCCTGGGCATCGATGCGGCCGACGTCGCCGGTGCGCAGCCAGCCCGATTCGAACTTCGACGGGTCGGTGTTGCGATAGTAGGAACCGGTGATCCACGGACCGCGGACCTCCAGTTCGCCGACCGCGACATTGTCGTTGGGCAGCGCCGCCCCCTCGTCATCGACGATGCGGGCTTCCACACCGCACATCGGACGGCCCTGGGTTGACCTGATCTCCCAATGCTTCTCGGGTGGCGTACCTGGGGCCGGCCAGGCGAGGGTGGCCATCGGCGAGGTCTCGGTCATCCCCCACAACTGCCGGATCTGGACGCCGTGCCGGGCTTCGGAAGCCTGCATCAGCGAGACCGGTACGGCCGAGCCGCCGCAGGCCACCAATCGCAATGACGAGATGTCATGTCCCGGTTCGCGATCCAGGAAATGCATGACGTCGTTCCAGATCGTCGGGACCGCGCCGGCCACCGTCGGGCGCTGCGTCTCGATCAGGTTCACCATCGACTTGGCGTCCATGAATCGGTCCGGGAGCACCAGGTCGGCGCCGGCCATCAGCGCGGCATACGGGATGCCCCAGGCGTTGGCGTGGAACATCGGCACCACCGCCAAGGCCCGGTCCGCGAAGCTCATTCCCATGCCGTTCCCGCTGCAGACGGCCATGGAGTGCAGATAGCTCGACCGGTGCCCGTACACCACGCCCTTCGGGTGTCCGGTGGTTCCGCTCGTGTAACACATTGCGGCAGCAGAGTTCTCGTCGACTTCCGGCCAGTCGAACTGGTCGGACTCCGCGGCGGTGAGTTCGTGGTAGCGCAACACCGTCTTACCCGAAGCCTCCAGCGCCGAGACATCCCCGTCGCCGACAGCGATGACGGTGTGCACGGTCTCCATCCGGGGCAGCACCGGCGCCAGGATCGGGATCAGCGATACATCGACGATGACGACGCGGTCGTCGGCCTCATAGGCGACGAATTCGATTTGCTCGGGGAACAGCCGGATGTTCAGCGTGTGCAGCACCGCGCCCATCGACGGGATCGCGACGTAAGCCTCGAGATGCTCCTGGTTGTTCCACATGAACGTGGCGACCCGCTGATCGCCGTCGATCCCGATCCGGCGCAACGCGTTGGCCAGCCGGGCGGCCCGCTGGCCGACCTCCCGGTAGGTCGCGTGCCGGAACCCGTCGCCGGTGGCGGTGATGACGGTCCGGTCACCGTGGACGTTGACGGCATAGCGCAGGATCTCCGCGACGGTGAGCGGGATGTTCTGCATGGTGCTCAGCATGGGCCGATCGTATCGCCGTGACGGCCGAGAGCCGACGACCCGCTGATCGGTTTCCCATCGGGGGGTCGGCTAAACCGGCGCCGCCGGTTCGCAATCGGCGAGAGCCGGCAACGCCGCGCGGGTTATCGGCGATGTACCAAGCGGTATAGCGTCGAGACCGACACTCGTTTCGAGAACTGCGAGGAACCCATGCGAAGGATCGCCCTGCTGGCTGCCGCGGCAGCGGCATGTGCTGTCGCGGCCGGACCAGCGGGCGTCGCGTGGGCCGACAAGTCCGCACAGGAGACCATCGAGGATCTGCAGAACCAGGGCTACCAGGTTCAGATCGACAAGATCGGCACCGGCCCGTTGTCGAAGTGCGTCGTCACCAGCGTCCGCAACCCGATGATGACCACCCAGTGGGTGCCCTATGTCGGGCCGGGCCTCGGCGACCGGGGCACCATACTGCTTCCCGTGATCGCCAGTCAGACGATCTCAGTGTCGCTGGACTGCAGCGGGCACTGACGTCAGGACGCTGCGCGCAGGGCCACCCACGCCGCGTCCAGTGCTTCGACGTTGCCGTCGAAGTCGCCGACGTACAGGCGCGTGCCGTCCTGGCTGACCGCCAGGCAGGACACCGGCCGGTCGAAGGCGGTGCGGTTGACCACCCGCGCGGTCGCGGCGTCGATCGCCACGACGGTTTCGCCGTCGGCGACGTAGACCGTGCCGCCGGTGATCAGCAGACCGACCGGCAGACCGCCCATCGACAGCGTGTGCACCAGGCGCGCTGAGGCGGTGTCGACGATGCGCAGCACACCGCCCAGTTTGGCGTCGGTACCGGTGACGAAGACGCGGCGCTCCGAGCGGTCGATGGCGAGTTCGCCGATGGACTCCCCAACCGGGACGGTCTGAACCCGTCCGGACCGGACATCGATCATCACCAGCGCGCCACCGGAGACGGTGGTGAGCGCGGCGTACAGCCGGGTGCCGGCCTGGTTGATCCGCACGGTGTCGATCGACGCGCCGGGCGCGGTAGCGACCGGGATGGTGCTGATCGCGCCGGTCTCGACGTCGACGACGGCGATCTCGGCCCGGTCGTCGGTCGCGCGGGCGACGTACAGCCGGTCACCGCCGGGGCCGGCAACCAGTCCCTGGGCGCCGATGCCCACCTCGCGGGTGGCCAGCTGCGATCCGGACTGCAGGTCGACGGCGACCACGCTGTCCTCTTTGATGGACGCCGACCGGACGTAGGCACGGTCGGAGGTGGTGACGGCATACGGCTCGGCGATATCGGACACGGTCGAGGCGACGGTCAGGGTGGCGACGTCGATCACCGACACGGCGTCCTCGCCGTAGTGGGCGGCCACGAGATAGCGGCCGTCGTTGCTGACCGAAAGATCGGTGACCGCACCAGGCAACCCGGCCAGCATCCCCTCAGCGGGGTGCAGGATCGGCTGCAGGTGCGCAGCCGGCCGGACCGCCGGCAGGGTCTCTTTGACGGCTGACGTGTGCGGGGTGGGCAGGGTCGACAGCCACAGCGCGCTGGGCCGTTCGGCGACTGCAGCGCCACCCGTCTTGTAAGCCATTCTCAAGTCACCTCCGTGGGGCCAGACCGCAGTCGGCCACCGTAGAAAATCGGTAAAAAACTTCTTTCGACGCAATGTTCGTCGTCCCTTAGTTTACCCATCGTTAACCCTGCAGATTTCCCACGAAGTCGGCCCGAGACGCCGAAAACTGAGACTTTGCCTAGGTACGGGATCGTTATTTGTTTTTGACTGCGCTCCCCGGGATCTTCTGATCAACACTGGTGAGAAGTGTTTTTCGAGGTGTCGACCAGGCGGCCCTTACGGGGGGTCGCGATAATTCCGAGATTAAGAATTCTTATTAATGGGCAGCGGGATGCGGCGGAAATCACAGTGCGCTTCCGAGGTGTCCGAATTCCGACCAGGGAGTTTATTACTGCCGCGTCACGGTGTCGGGCGGTCAGGCCATCCGCTCGACGACGTCGCGGGTTCGCGCCGGGTCGCTGCCCGGCACGTAGGACGGTTCGGTGTGGGCGCAGGTGGTGCCGCCGGCGACCCGCTTCTGGGCCTGCCGGAACTCTTTCAGCGGACCCATCGCGGCGTGCGCACCGTTGAGGGCGGTCCAGGTGGCCGCTCGCCGGGCTGCCCGCTCCACCGGGTTCGGCGCCTGGTGCATCACCATCTCCGCCGCCCAGTCCGGCATGGCATCGCGGATGGCCCAGTCAAAGAATTTGGCCGCCTGCGGTACGTCGGGGTTGTTCATCAGCCCCGGCCCGGTGATCTGCGTCGCGCCGTGTGTCAGAGCCAGCTTGGGCAGGTAGGAGCGCAGGCAGTCCAGAGTCTCGGCTTTGGTGGTGGGCAGGTCGGTGCCGCCCAGCGCGTGCCCGACGCGGACGAATTCGCCGTAGTAGCGGTCGATGTCGCGCAGCGGGAACGGGTGATACATCTGGTGGGCGGTGGCGATGCCCCACACCACGGTGGCGTAGTTCCAGCGCAGCCAGTCCGGGTCGTCGGCGTCGTAGGGCAGGCCGTCGGGGCGGACGCCCTTGATGGTGTGGTGCATGGCCCGCACTGTCTGCGACATGCGCTCGGCGCAGCGGGTCGATCCGTAGGCGGTGCCGATGAAGAAGGCCAGCGAATGGGCCAGCCGGGTCTGGGCGCCCTCGGCATCGAACCGGCCGGTGGTCTGCCCACTTTCGTCGCGCTCAGCCACCCGGGAATGGTCCGAGCCCATCCAGTAGATGCTCGGATCCAGCCGCTCCATCCAGCCTGCGCACTGCAGGCCGAAGATCAGCACGGTGGTGTGGGAGTGCACGTACCAGACGGCACTGTCCGGCCCGAACCAGCCCGGATCGCCCTTCGGGCTGGCGAATTCCAGGCCCCGGAAGAACTTCTTGCGCATGTCCCGGTCGAAGTCGGACCGGACCTTCTGTTCCAGAAGCTGATGCGGCAAAAGCAGTTTCATCGGCGAGAGCCCCTTCCCAAAACTGGTCACGCGTGTAACCAGACTAGCACGGGTAATGCTCGCAGACGGCTGCGCCGACCCGATATCCTCACGTGATGGCACGCGCCACCCGCTGGGCCGGGCTCTCCCCGACCGATCGCCGCTCCGAACGGCACGCCCTGCTGCTCGATGCCGCATTCACGCTGTTCGGCGAGGGCGGCGAGGCCGCGGTGTCAGTGCGTTCGGTGTGCCGGGCCGGCGAGCTCAACACCCGCTATTTCTACGAGAACTTCGCCGATACCGACGAGCTGTTGGGCGAGCTCTACGACCAGACGGCCGTCGAGTTGGGACTGGTCCTGCTTCCGGCGATCGCCGGGGCTCCCGGCGAGGAACTCGGCCGTCTTCGGGCCGGCATTCGCACGGTTCTCGAATTCAGCTCAGCCGACCCGCGCCGGGGCCGCATCCTGTTCACCGAGGCACGCACAAATCCCGTGCTGGCCGAGCGCCGCATGCGCTCGCAGAACAACCTTCGCGAGCTGGTACTCAGCGAGAGCCGGCGCTCCGATCCTCGAGCCGATCACGTGGCCTGGGAGGTCGGTGCCGCGATGTACGCCGGCGCCATGGCGGAGCTGGCCCAACAGTGGCTCTCCGGCACCCTCGGTGATGACCTCGACGTGGTGGTGGACAGCGCCGTCGGAATGCTGACGCGCGGCTTCGGCGAGGGCCGCACCGCCCACGGTGAACGCCGCCGGTCATGAACGACGATCCCGAGGAGCGCATCGCCGAATTGGAGCGGCCGCTGCTGCAGTCGGCGGCCGAGAGCGAATACCCGGCGACCGCGCCGCGGGTCGGATTGCGCCTGGGCTGGGCGCTGCTGGGGCTAATGATCGTCGGCCTGATCGTGGCCGCCGGCGCCGTCTTCGGGGGCCGGCTGGGCGGGTCGGTGTCAGGCCGACCGACCACTCCGGCCATGGTGGGCGGTGGCGGCCCGGTGGCCGAGAGCCCCTCTGCCCCAAAGGTTCCCATGCCGCCTCGCCCGACTGGCGCCCCAACGGTTCCCATGCCGCCTCGCCCGACTGGCGCCCCGCCGTCACCGCCTTTGCCCGGGACCACGGTGAGCGTGGCCGGCGTGGGGGTCAAGCGCACCATCGAGTGCGCGGACAACGAGGTGAGTGTCAGCGGCGTGGACAACGAGGTGATCCTCACGGGCCACTGCCGTCGCGTCGACGTGTCGGGCGTGACGAACACCGTGATGATCGATACCGCCGACGCGATCGACGTCTCTGGGATGAACAACAGGGTGACCTTTCGGTCAGGGACCCCTGAACTGACCAACTCGGGAATCGACAACACCCTCGCCCGGGCATAGCCCAGACAAGGCGTGCCTCAGCGCACCGGCTGTGCGATGCGCGTCGGCCTGTCACCGGACCCGACGGTCGCGCGGCCCAGACGGCGACCGAGGGCGAGGAGTACTCCGCACTGCGCGACGGCGATCAGCAGAACCGGCCACAGGACGCCCGCGGCGAGGGCCCAGGTACCGGGGCGCCGCAGCGCAGGAGTGCCAGGCGCGCGCTGGAACTCGGCGCAGACGAACAGCGCTGCGCCGACGACAAACGCGGCGGCGGCGTAGAGACCTAGCCAGGACACGTCAGCATCTCCTCGGGTCGCTGGAATTTCCATCGACGGTACGCCGGGGATGCTGTGAATCTCCTGAATAGCGCCTCACGAAGAACAATTCATAGAACCTTCATATCTGACCAGCGGTCCACCCCCGGGGATCGCCAGGGGGACCAGCGGAAATACCCGTTCGTCAGCCCGTGATATGTTCCCCGCCCACGTTCGGCGCACCTCGACGGAGATCGCCTCCGACCAGGCGCGGCTGAGCCTGCCGTCGGTGACCGACCCGAACCAGAGGGCCGCCGTCGAGAAGCAGATCGCGGAGTGGGACGCGGCAGCGGCACGATACAAGTCCGAACCGGACGCCGCCGATGGGCAGGGCGAAGGCGCCGCGGAGCTGTCACGCCGGGCCACCGAAAGCGAACACGCCCGGGATCTGAGCTCTCGAAGTACCACCACTACGAGTTCGCGTCGGCCGCCTTCCAGAGCAGCATCGTGCTCGCCTCGGCTTTGGTTCTGACCGGCATGGGCCGGCGAACCTTCCTGGCCGGCGGCCTGCTGATCGCGATCGGCGTGGCGTTCATGGCGTTCGGACTGTTCGCGCCGCACACGCTTCCGCTGCACTGAGTCCCGCTTCACAGCAGACCGGCAGAACAACGCCAGTCGGATCGAAGCTTGGTTCGGCACTCTTCAGGCGTGAGTAAAGCAACGAAGCCGAATTCCCGATGGACCGCTTTCACCCTGCTCGTCGGAGGATGCGCGATCGTCGCCTCCGCTGGTGCCGGCGTTGCGCAGGACGTGCACATGGTCCCGCAGGCCAAGCGTAATACCAACGTCATCCAGGTTCACACCAGGCTGCCGCACAACCACACGCACATACCCGGCCGAAGTCGCAACTCTCCAGGATTGAAAAGATGCGCCTATTCGGCTGAGCCAGCCGCGATCACCGTGCGATTGCGTTCTGCCACAACAGGAACGGCCACCTTGACCAGCCAACGGTCGTAGGTGAGGAAACCGTTGACCTCGTTCTCGACGTCGGTGGTCTGGGTGTAGATCGCCGCCGACAAGCCGCCTTCGCGCACCGCATGTTCCAAGGCGAGGCTGACGTCGACGTAGCGTTGCGTCAGCCGCGCAGGACTGTCGACCATCTCATAGGACATCGGCTGGCCGGGCCACCGGTTGTCGTCGAGGGCTAGACCCAGGCCGCCGTACTCGCCGTCCACTCGGACGCGCTTGTCGACTCCAGAAGCCATGGCCGCCAACCGCATTCCCGGCATCGGGGCGCCGGGCCGGCCCGGCCCGACATAGGTGTGATCGTCGTAGATGTCTCCGGAACCGGTATCCCCGCGGGTCTTACAGCAGTTGACGCCGCTGTTGGCATCGACCAGACGGGTGGGGTCGGATGCCTTGACGGCCGCGGCGATCCTGCCGGTGTCGAACTCACCCCACCCCTCGTTGAACGGAACCCAGCCGACGATCGAGGTCACGCTGCGCAGCTGGTCGACCATCGCGAACAGTTCGTGTTCGAAGTTGGCCTTGGCGGCGCGCACCGGGTCCGGTGCGGGACCGACCGGAATCGCCAGCGACACATCGAGAGACGGCATGTCCTGCCATACCAGCAGCCCGAGTTTGTCGGCCCAGTAGTACCAGCGCGCCGGTTCCACCTTGGCGTGCTTGCGCACGAAGTTCATCCCGAGGTTCTTGGTCCACTCCAGGTCGGACTTCAAGGCGTCGTCGGTGGGCGCGGTGTAGATCCCATCGGGCCAGTAGCCCTGGTCGAGGGGGCCGTGCAGGAAGGTCACCTTGCCGTTGAGGGCAATACGCTGGCGGCCCTGACGATCGGTGACGGTGCCGATGGTGCGGAGTCCGGCGTAGCTGGAGACCACGTCGAGCACCTGCCCGGACGGCCGCACCAGAGCGACTTTCATCGAATAGAGATACGGGTGGTCGGGGCTCCACAGCTGTGGCGTGGGGATCGGGATGCGGATCGGCTCACCGGGCGCTCCGGAACCGATGGCGACGACCCGTCCGGCCGTCTTCGAGACGAACACCATCACGCGCTCGTCGGCGGTGCCGGAGGTTTTCGGGGCGACAGTGATGGCATCGAGATCGGTTGTGATATCCAGCTTTTCGAGGTGGGCGATGGGCATGTGTTCCAGCCACACCGTCTGCCAGATCCCCGAGGAGCCGGTGTAGAAGAGACCTTCAGGCCGATTGCGCTGCTTGCCCACCGGGAAGGGGTTGGCTTCATTGCGGTCTTCGGCCCGCACGACGATTTCCTGCGGACCGCTGGGCCGCAGTGCCGGGGTGATGTCGGCGCTGAATTCGGTGTAGCCACCTTCGTGACGCGCCACCTGCTGGCCGTTGACCCACACCGTCGCGATCTGGTCGACCGCGCCGAAGTGCAGCAGCACTTGCTGGCCCTGCCAGTTGCCGTTGACCTGAAACGTCCGGCGGTACCACATCTCGTCGTTGTGGCGGGCGATGCCGGACAGCGCCGATTCAGGGGGATACGGAACCAGGATTCGCTCGCGGTAGGACCCCGGCGGCGGGGCGGTCGGCAGCGGCGATCCGGACCGGCCGAGGTAGCTCCAGACACCGTTGAGGTTCTGCCAATTCGTCCGCGCCATTTGCGGGCGCGGGTAGTCCGGCAGGGCATTGTTCGGGCCGACGAGGGCGGTCCAAGGTGTCATCAGCGGTGTCGCGGACGGCTGCCACACCGGCTCTGCGCCGGCCGGCGGACTCGTCGCGGTGAACAGCGAGACAAGCAGTGCAAGCACTATCGCAATCCGACGCCTGACCGACGTACCCATCGAATCCCGACCTCCACGGACCCAACTCCGCGGGCGTGCCTCCCCTCCCAGCGGCGACCGCGTGCACGGGTAGCGAACCAAAAAAGCCTTCGCCGCCGAGGGCGAACGACGAATTTCGTCTTGAGGTTTCGCGGTGAGCGATCCCGCGTCCGGCAGTCCGGCGCGGTCGCCGCCCTCGTCGTCCCGATGGCCCTGACACGCCCTGGGGAAACGCCAGGCGCCTGCTGGCGACGTTGCGCCGAAGGAGAAGAAGCCCGTCACCACAGCGCACTCACACGAATCGGGTCAGGTCTCTGGTGTAGCTTTTTCGGAATGAAGAAGACTCTGGCATTGGCCGCCGGATCCGTGCTCGCGCTCAGCGTGGGCGCCGGCATCGCTTCCGCCTCCGTGAGTGCGGCGGACCTTCAGCAGATGATCGGTTCGCAACTGGCCTCGCAGGCCGGTTCGCCGCCCGATTCGGTGGTCTGCCCGGGTGATCTCGCGACCGATCTCGGCGCATCCATCACCTGCGCCGTGACCAGAGGCGACGAGACGCGTGGGGTGACGGTGTCCGTGGCGTCGGTGGACAACGGTCAGGTGCAGTTCAGCATGAAGGTGGCGCAGCAGTAGGACGTTCCTGGGACCGGTCACAGCGAAAGAACCCGAACCCCTCATTGGGGTCTTTCGGCCGCTGCCACCACCCAACGGCCGGCGCGCCATGCTGGAAGGTTGTGAGTGGTTTCGATTCACCCCGGCGTGAGGCAGAAGGAATCACTGTGATGACCCAACACACTCAAGGGCATGGATCCCCAGTCGAAGGAGCCGGCTCAGGCTGGCCAGAACGTGGACTCACTCAGCGGAACGGCTGATTCCCGTAGCGATCCAGGTGCACCACCTCGCCGATGGGACGGCGGGTCGTCGGGCCGTAGCGCCCCTTGGCCCAGCCGATCGGGATGATGCACACCGGCACCACGTTGCGGGGCAGGCCGAGGATGCGGCGCACCGAGGGCGCCCACCAAATCGGCAGGGTCTGCAGCGACGCCCCCAGCCCGACGGCCCGGCAGGCCAGCAGCAGGTTCTGCACCGCCGGGAACACCGACCCGTAGAACGAGGCGACGGAGATCTGCGGGTGCCCGGCTGCCTTGTGTTTGAGTCCGCGGCGGTAGCAGGGGATCACGAAAACAGGCAGGCGCTCGAAGTTCTCGGCCTGCCACTGCCCCGGCCTGATGGTGCGCAGTTGCTGTTCGTCACCGCGCGCCTGCCGCTCGACGATCGGGTTGAACAGCCGGTAGAGCCGCCGGTAGAGCTTGGCCAGCTTCGCCTTCTGGGCTGGGTCTTCGACGACGATGTAGTGCCAGTCCTGGCTGTCGGAACTGGTGGGTGCCTTCAGCGACAGTTCCAGCAGCGGCAGCAGGACGTCATGCGACACGGGTTCGAGGTGCAGGCGGCGCACCGCACGTTGGGTGCGCATGGCCTCGTCCATCGGCATGCCCAGGCGGGCCAGCGCCTCAGCCGGGGCCGGTGGGACGAAAGGCTCTGCGGCGTCGGTCATTTCGTCTCGTCGGCGAGGGCGATCAGCCGCGCCCGCACCAGGTCGGGGCGCTCGTCGAGGATGAAGTGGCCCGCGTCGACCGGCTCGAACGTGTAGTCGTCGGCGTTGGCGGTCTTCGGCGAGGCGAGCGAGGGGTGGATGGCGAAGTCACGCATGCCGAACAGCGCGCGGATCGGCGCGGTGGCGCGTCGCTTCTCGGGTTGCCTTGCGGAACTGGGCAATTCGCTGGTCAGGAAGGTGCGGTAGGTGTCGGTGGCGGTGCGGGCGACCACCGGATCGCGGAACCGTTCGGCGTAGACCTTGGCCGCAGCGCGGTCGAGGCGATGCTCCTTGGGGCCGAAGCCGAAGATCATCCGCTCCAAGTAGGAAGTACGACGCTGAAGGGGCACGCCGATGCTGGCGACGAACGGCTGGTAGGCCAGGAACCGCCAGAAGTGTGGCAGCGTGGTGCGCGGGGTCTGCCACGGGTGGGCCATGTTGCACACCAGGTAGCCGTCGAAACGCTCCGGTGCGCCCAGCAGCATCCGGTAGGCGACGAAGCCGCCCCAGTCGTGGCCGACCAGCAATGCCCGTTCCACGCCGAGAGCGTCCATCAGGGCCAGCACGTCGGCGGCGACGTCCTCTTTGGCCCACTTGTGCGGCGGCGGGCCCGACCAGCCGTAGCCGGGCAGGTCGAGGGCGATGATCCGCAGGCCCGGCGGCGGGTCTGCCAGCAGATCGCGGTACACCCAGTGGTGTTGCGGCCAGCCGTGCAGCGCGATCACCGGCCGGCCGTCGGCCGGGCCGGCCTCAGTGACGTGGAAGCGCACCCCGCGGGCCTCGACGAAGGCCCTACGGACGCCGGGGATCTCGGGGGGTGCTGTGGTGGACGTCGCGGAAGAAGCCATTACTGCACTATATGAACCGCCGGGCTACTCAATCCGGGTGGGGCGCAGCCAACGTGCCGACGGCTATGAATCTTCGAGGACGCCGTCCGTGATGGTCAGGGTGCGGTCGGCGTAGCGGGTCATCCTCGGGTCGTGGGTGACGATGACCGCGGCCGTATTGCGGGCGCGGACTTCGGTCACGATCAGATTCATGACCTGTTCGCCGAGCTTGGTGTCCAGTGCCGACGTGGGCTCGTCGATGAGGACCAGGTTGGGCTCATTCATGAACGCCCGGCCCACGGCAACCCGCTGACGCTCGCCGCCGGAGAGTTGTTCGGGCAGATTGGATTTCCGCATCTCAAGCCCCAGCTCGCGGAGCAACTGATCGGTGCGCGCCGCCGACTTCATTCTGTCTCGCCGGCCGAACTCGGCCACCACCAGCAAGTTCTCGCGGGCGGTGAGGAAGGGCACCAGGTTCACATTCTGGAACACGAACCCGACGCTCTCTCGGCGGAACTTCGCCAGCCGCCTCGGGTCGTACCCGCCCCTACCAGCGCAAGGATCTCCGCGTCGCCCACCTCAAGCGAGGCGCGGTCGACGGCGACGATCTCGCTGGGGCCCGAGTGGTAGACCTTGCGGACGTTCTCGAGTTGCAACGCGGTCATGGGGTTCCTGGCCTCAACCGATGGCGGTTGCGGGGTCGATGCGGATGACACGGCGCAGCGAGAGTGCTGAGCCTAGGATCGACATGACGATCAGGCCCAGAAGGACTTCGACGACGCGGCTGACGGTGAGTTCCAACGGCACCTGCGGTGGGATCGCACGACCGACGGCCGGGTCAACAGCAGGCCCAGCGAGAAGGAGACGGCTGCGATCGTCACCGCCTGGGATGCCACTTGACTGAAGACCTGACCGCTCGACGCGCCGACTGCCTTGAACACGGCAAACATCCTGACGCGCTCGAGGGTGATCAGGACGAAGAACAGCGCCACCACCAGGCCCGCCACGGCGAATGTCGTGACGATGATGGCAGTGAACGTGGACCGCTGTTGAGCAATCCCGGGCAGCGAATCCACCGCCACGGCCCGGGTCACGGTTGGGTCTTCCCACCCGTTGCCGCGTCGATGGCGGCCGCCATGCGCGTCGGGTCGGCACCGGCATCTGTGGTGACCGTCAGCACCTGGTAGGCGCCCGGGGGCCAGCACCAGGTCGGGCCGGGCCGAGGCCACCACAGCTCTCCAGGTCTCGATGTTCCCCCATAGCCCGGCCGTGAGCATGAAGTTGGTGTCGGACACCCAGCCCGCGACCGTCACCGGGTACCGCTTGGGTCCGAGCAACAAGGTTTGGCCCGTCCTGACTCCGTAGGCCTTCAGACTCGTGTCGGCGTACACCTGGCCGGCTACTGAGGGCGACGCCGGCAGGCCACGCGGGGCATGCTGATAGCCGAAGAGCCCCACGCCGGCCTCGACGGTCTGACCGGACACCTCGGCATCGGACACCGCGGCCCCCAGCAGGGCCACCCCGAGACCGCCCACCTGGCTGACACCCGGCGTACGCGCGACCTCGGCTGTGGTGGCGGCGTCGATCCGTGAGCGGGCCATCGACAGTTTGGCGTCGGCGGCGTAGGCCAGCAATTCGCCCGGCTGAGCCCGCAGTGCCCCGGTAAATCCGCCGTAGAGACCATCCAGCAAGCCACCCAGCATCAGCAACAGGACGGTCAACAGGACCAGGGCGATGACCGCAGGTGCAAACCGCCCGGGCCGGCGACGCAGTTCGAGCAGCGCATCTTCATTCCAGACCCCCCAACCCAGGGCGACTCACAGCTCCGAAGGGCTCGATCCGCAGCACGCGCCATGCCGAGAAGGCCGCTCCCAGCAGCGAGAAACACACGATCACCAGTGTGGAGATGACCAGCGCGCGCGGTTCGACGATCAGGGGCAGGCCAGTGTCGGCTACCGCCGCCGCAACGACGAGCAGCCCCACCGCGACCAGCAGAGCCACGCCCAGCACCAGAACTACCTGCCCGAGCAGGCCGCGCACCAGATAGCCGGTGGGCGCACCGACCGCGCGAAGCAGCGTCAGCGTCGAGGTCTTCTGGACGGTCAGGATCAGGAAGAAGAACCCCGTCACCAGCGCGGCCACCACGACGGCGAGCGTCAACACAATGGCGAACGACCCCTGTGTGGACGAAACGCCCGGCACGTTGGCCATCGCATCGTCGCGTGTCAGCGCGGTCACCGCCGGCACCGACGCAGTGATCGCGGCGGCGAGCGCCCTTGGGCTCACCCCCGGCGACGGGGTCACCGCCACCGCCGAGGGCGGCACACCGGTTGCGTCGGGATTCGCCGTCGTGCGCAACGCCGTATAGGTGCCGAAAGTCACGAAAAGCGTTGGCTGCACGCTGAACTGACTCTGTTCGGTCAGGCCGACGACGGTGATCGGCACGCCCCCCGCTGCGGTGGTCACCGTTTCGCCGAGCGCGATGCCGCTGAGCTCGGAGCTGGCCACCCCCTCGCCGGGTGCACCCGGGTACCGACCGCCGATCAGTCTCGTGGGCTGGCCGGGCTTGCCCGGTTCCGTCCCGAAGACCGCCACGTCGAGCTGCCGGCCATTGACCAGGAACGTCAACGTGGACACTCCCAGTGGCCCGGCCTGATCAACCCCGGGAACCGCGCCGACCCTGGCGACCGTGTCCGGGCTCAGCATGCTTCGCTTCGAGGCTCTTTCGAGCTTCGGAGCTGTACACCAGCACGGAAGCCCGACTGGTTCTGCAGCGCGCCGGTGAAGCTGGTCAGCAGCGAGGACATCAGCGTCTGCTGGAAGAACACCAGGATGTCCAGCAGGCCGACCGCCGCTGACAGCAGGCCGAATCGCACGGGTGCTCGCCTGATCTCGCGACTGGCCAGCAACACGTTGTGAACCCTAGATGCTCAGTGGTGGTTGGACGGCGTCGTTTCCGGCCTACTCGACGACGCCCGCTTCGAGGCACTGCTCGACGACAAACCCCGGATGAGCACCGCTACGCCGACGTCGTTTAACCGCCTGCCACTGAGGTCCATCTGGCCACTTCGGCACCAGGTGTAACACCGACCACAGTTCCGCCGACATCACGGTCAAGTCACGAACGCGCATAGGCGCCGAGACCTACGACCGGAGGGCGCAATGGCACGTGTTGGACACCTGCTGACGTGGGCCGCGATGGCCCTGGCCTTTCCGGCCACCGTGGCGTTCGCTCCCGTCCACCCTGCCGAAGCCGTGCACTTCGAACCGCAGGTGGTGGCCGCCGTCCATCCCGTCTCCCGCATTGCGCCGGCCGCTGCGGCCGCGGTGCCGAGCCGTGGAAGTGGCGCCGGGGCGATCGCGGTGAAGGCCGCGCTGACCCGGCTGGGCGATCCCTACGTCTGGGCCGCCGCTGGTCCGCACGCCTTCGACTGCTCCGGCCTGGTGGTGTGGGCCTTCCAGCAGGCCGGGGTGTCGCTGCCGCACTCCAGCCAGATGCTGGCCGACGGCGGGCAGCCGGTCTCCCCGGACCGGATGCAGCCCGGCGACGTGATCACCTACTACTCCGACGCGTCACACGTCGGTCTGTATGTGGGCGGCGGGAAGATGGTGCACGCCTCGACGTACGGGGTGCCGGTAGCTGTGGGTCCGATCGACAACGCGCCGATTTACAACGTGCGTCGGTATCGGTAGCCGCCTGTTAGACCCGGTGGGGCGCACCTCGGCTACGAGCACTGCCGCATCTGGGAAATGAGATAGCTCTCCATCTCCTCCGGTGTCTCGGCGATCCCTACATGGAACTGCGGATCACCTGACCAGGGCACATCCTCTTCGCTTCCTCCGCAACGGAACTGCTCGCCAAACTCGATGTGCTCGAAACCGGTGGTCGCGGTGCCACCGGCTCCGCCGAGGCCGGCGATGGAAGCGCCGTCGCCGCCGTCGCCGCCGTTGCCGCCGGTGGACTTTCCTGCGTTGGTGGATGTCGCGCCGCCGTTGTCGCCGGCGCCGCCGGCGGCACAGGAAGCGATCCGCTTGGCCGTCGGCAGGAAGGCGGCCCGGAATCAGCTGCTGCAGAAGAGGCGTCGAGTGGTCCGAGAGAGGTGCGGTTATGTTCTCCCACCTTCGCCCACACTGCGGTCCTAAGAGTCGCTTCTCGCTGGTTGACGGTGGTACGTTGCCCCAGCAGACTGAAAGTTGGTTAAGAATTGACCCGATTCGGCCGTGTACGCGCCCGATCATGACGGCACCGCTGGAGTTCGAGCTCTAGTTGGCAATGGTGCCGGCCAGGTCCTGTTGGACGGGACCAAAGCGCGCGTGCGATCCCTGGATGGTGTTCGCGGCATCGCCATCCTGGCCGTGGTGGCATTCCATGCTGGCGCACCCGGCGTGCGCAACGGCGCCGCCGGTGTCATCGTTTTTTTCGCGCTGAGCGGCTACCTCATCACCACGCTGCTGTTGTCACGTCCCATCACTAGGGGTTCACTGGGCGTTTTCTACCTCAAGCGACTACTCCGCCTCTATCCAGCGCTGCTCGTCGTACTGGCCGCGTGTTTAGCCACCGCGGTGTTCATGCATAACGGACAGGAACGGCACGATCTCTTCGCCGAGATATTGCGCAGCGCCCTCTACATTCAGAACTTCGCGCTCGCATCACAGCCCCAGATCGATGACTGGGGTTACCTCGGCCACCTATGGTCCTTGGCGGTCGAGGAACAGTTCTACCTTCTATGGCCACTGATCCTCGTGGGTGTGACAGCGCTGCCGATATCGCGTCGCGGCCGGTTCGCGGCGATCGGCGTGTTGCTGTTGGCCGCCGCACTGTGGCGCACCCATCTGTCGGCCGCGGGGTTGGCCAACAGGGTCGGGGTGGGCTTCGACGGCAACGCCGAGTCTCTTCTCGTGGGGTGCGCCCTGGCCTATGCGTTGGTGGCGTACCGCCCGAACCCCGGTCCCCGGTTCGCGGGTCTTCTCCGGATCGGTCCGCTGGTCGCGCTGGTCGCGCTCTTAGTGGTGTTCACCGGCAAGGTGTATCTGCCATTTGATCAGACGCGATTAGTGACCGCACTACTGACCGCCTCGGTCATCAGGACTCCTGACACGACTCAAAAATTGGTGTGTGTCAATACGTCGACAGTGTGCGGTGGCCGGGGCGGCGAACGGCATCGGGGGTCGCGCGACCAGCGCCAACCGCGGTCGAGTCCGGGCAAATCAACCTGCATGAATTTCACGAATTATTGCGCAGTGGAGTCGGGGTCGCGCAGCTCATTCACCAGGAAACGGCAGCTCAGGCGAATAAGCCGCCGAAAGCGACGGCGACCGTGTCAGGAGTCCTGGTCATCGTGGCCATTGCACTGCAGCCCTACGCCCGGCGGCCCGCATGCTCGCGTGGCGCCCGCTGGCCTTCGTCGGGGTGGTGTCGTATGGGTTGTACCTCTGGCACCTGATTGTGTTTCGTGTGTTCAAACAGCATGTCCACATCGTCACCATGGGCGAGAAATTGCTGTGGGCGCCAGCGATGTTGGCGGTGACCGCCATACTGACGATCGCGTCGTACTACCCCGCTCACCTGCAGATTCGGCACATAGCCGTTCAGGTAGATCCGATCCAGCATTCCAGATCCAGGCCCACATGCCCGTCGAGCACATCATTCACCGTCACCATCGCAGCCATGACCCCAGCGTGACCGCAACCAACCCACTGCACCAGACCCCAGACTCGGTGGTCAGAGGCGAAGCCTCACTGGTGGTGTGTGTCAGTTTTGAGTAGCCAGTTGTTCGAGTCTGGTGCGTGCGCGCTGGACCTTAGCGAGGATCGATTCGGCGGTGGCGGTCCATTGGTAGGGCCGGGGATTTTCGGGCTCTTCCGAGTTAACAGGGGCGCAGCTGTCTGGTGCTGGATGGCGCTC
>CAZVST010000005.1:0-112842 GCA_964629725.1 uncultured Mycobacterium sp. | reverse complement strand
CATCCGGGCAACAGAGTCGCACAACGACTGGACCACTACGAGGGGCTCACCTCACGATGACGCACACGTTCTTCAGTCCGCCCTCGAATTCGTCCACCATCGCATCCGAGGGCATGCCGGCGTCTTTGCTGTTGACTTTGCGGGCGCCGACGAGCATGTCCACAGCCATCACCCAGCGCTGGTGATCTGTCATCTCGTTCCTGAATTGAGCGCAAGTCGTCGTGCCGTACGGCGTCTTCCACGTCTGGGTGTACTTGTCGTTCGTCGGCGCAGCCGTGGGCGCACCGCCACACCCGGAAGCAAGCATCGAGATCAGCAAGGAACCAGCGGTGAGTCGCCTACGCATGCCGCAACCATAGGCGCGCCGATGTGGTGCCCGCGACAACACGTAACGCAGACGGACGAGGTCGAGCCCCCTGCCTCGTCTGCCGCTCCCCCGGTGCCTGTCGGCGATCTCGCGCAGCGGCGTGGCGAGAAGGCCGCCCTGGACGACGACCCTGAGAGGGACGCCGGCCGCACGGTTGACGGTTGACGATGAGCCGGCAGCCGCCCGTTCGGGTAATTCCGACGGCCGCGGCTCCGTGACGCCCAAGACAAAGCCGCTGAAGCCGGTGACCAATTGCCTGACGAGGACTAGATTTTCCCGATGACCAGCTACTACCGCCTGTGGTCCAAAGACCGCGGCGACTGGTGCGACTACGACATCGTCGGCGAAAAATCCTACGGCGACACGATCCGCGGCTTACTCCCTGTGAACTGGGATATTGGCGGCACGGAACTCCGTCGCGATTTCGAGTTGGTCCCCGAACCAAACAACTCCTACGACAAGTGGGCGATAGCGGTACGGGCCGACAACCGCAGCGTCGGATACATCCCGCGTATTGACGCCCCCGCATGGGCAGGCGTCGTCCGACGGGTGGTCGCCTCCGGGTACATCCCAGTCGTGCCAGGTCGCGTCTACGCGTTCATGGCCAACGACTGGGAGACCTGGGACGGCGACGGCGACCCACCCCAGGACTTCGCCGCGAAGGTCCAACTGAAGCTGGGCGACCCGGCGACCGCGCTGCCGATCAACGACCCACCGGCAGTGCCGTACACGCTCATCCCGCGGTCTGGGGTTGTACAGGTGACCAAAGAGGAGCTCCACACGGACGCGCTGCTGAGGCTTGTGCCACCAACGGGGTACGGCTTGGCTTTCGTCACCCTCCACGAACAGGACACGAGCAACGGCAACACCCCCCGATCAGTGGTTGAGGTACGAATCGACAACGAGTGTGTGGGCCAGTTGACGCGCCAGATGAGCCAACGGTTCCTTCCAATGATCCGCCACCATCGTGGCCGTGGATTAGTCACCACATGCTGGGGCGATATCACCGGGTCGGCGGTCGCAGCCGAAGTGCGCATTGACGCTGTGAAGGCGAACGAAGCGGACGCGGCGGTCCTCGATGGCGATCCGGTGACAGTGCCGAGGCTCGTTGCGGCGATCTCCGACCCGTCGGGATACGAGCTGCCCGGCACGGCTGGCGGGCAGCAAGACCAAGCCCGCTTCATGGTCAGCACAGGTATTCGATCCGCGGGGTCCGCCGCGCCGCGGCCGCCGCTGCCGCCAGCTGGTTGGTATTCCGATCCAGGCAACCCCCGCGTTCTCCGCTACTGGGACGGATCGGCGTGGACACATCACACCGCCCTCAAACCCGGATACGCCCGATGAACCCGACCCAAAGGCGCGACGCCCACGACGCCGGCGCTGAAGCCGGTGACCCGCCGGGCCCGGACGGCGGCGCGTAGGTGGCGACCCGGACGAAGACATCAACTCCCCAAGGCAGCTGCTAACCAGGAGGTATGTATGGCAAGAACACTGCCAACACGGCTAACGCGGCTGCACATAGAGCGGTTCAGAGCGCTGCGTGGCGTCGACGTCGAGTTCGGTGACCACATCACCGTCATCTGCGGAAAGAATGGGACATCGAAATCCTCAATTCTGGGTATCGCCGCGCAGATCTTCAGCTTCCACAAGGACTACGTCAAAGACGAGCCGTTGCGGTTCAAACAAATCGCCGGTGGGACGTTCAAATCTCAATACAGCGAACACTTCCGGATTTCCAGAACCTTCGACATTCCGGGGTCGATGAACGTCGGCATCGAGCTACACGACGGGTATACGAATAAGCCTGCGACAGCAAGCCTTGAGCTGATGAAGCGTCTCGACGAACCGCGCGCCGTAGTTAGGAATAACAGCACAGCCTCGGGCAACAAGAACAAGAGTCGCAACTTCACACACCCAGTCATCTTCTTGAGCCTGAAGCGGCTCTACCCGATCGCAGCGCGCGGCGACTACAAGGTTGGCAACTTTGACTATCTTGACGAGCATAGGTCCGACTTTCTCGGGTTGACCAACCAACTCCTCAATCAGACCGCCGAGCACGCGACGGGCACCACGGGAACCATCAGCTCGGCGGTAGCCCATAGCGACCAATACGATCAGGAGTCCGTTTCGGCCGGTGAGGACAACGCCGGACAGATCATGTTGGCACTGATGTCCTTCCGCAGGCTCAAGGAGGAATACCCGGACTACATGGGCGGCCTGCTGCTCATTGATGAGGCCGATGCAGGACTGTTCCCGACAGCCCAGATCAACCTATGGAAGATCCTGGCCCGCGAGTGCCCCAAGCTGGACCTGCAAGTCATCATGACATCGCATTCTCCGGTTCTCATCGAGCACGCCCACGAGCAGAGCAAGCTGTTTCGGAGGCAGTACCGAACCGTCTATCTCAGCAACACCTACGGCGCAGTCCAGGTCATGCAGGATTGGTCGTGGGCGCAGATCAGCGCCGATATCAACACCACCACCATTGCAGCGTCCACCGATGTGAAGCTACCGAAGGTCCGCGTCTACTTCGAAGACGGCGAAGCCTACGACTTCTTCCAAGCCTTGATGTGGCGCCAGCCGATGAAGAAGTTCACCACACCCCTGCCGGACATCACTTTGGGCTGCTCGAACTACATGAACCTCATCAAGAACAAGATCCCCGAATTCTCCGAGAACAGCATCGTGTGCCTCGACGGCGATCAATCCAGTTCTGGGCACAAGACCGTGGTCCTACTACCGGGCGGCATGGCGCCCGACCAGCTCATCTTCGAGCACCTCTACAACCTCGATCCCGAAGACGACTATTGGGACAACGATTTGCGTTTCGCCCGTCCGGTCTTCACCCAGGCCGCGAGTGATGTCATTAGGGAGTTCGAAATTACCGGCAACGCAGTCGACGTGCGGGAGCGGGTCGAGTCCTACAAAGGATCGACGAAGGCGCGTGAGGTGTTCAAGAAGTTCTACAAGGACAAGCACATGCAGCAGGCTCTAGCCTCTCCTGCCAAGCCATATCACCCGTGGAGGAACTGGGTCGAGTCCAACCCCGAACAGGCCAATGACTTCCTTGACCGGATGCACGCCGCCCTGCTCGGAATCATGAAAAAGCCGTTCGGGGTGGACGCGGCGAAACTGCAAGACCTCGGCGTTATCCACAAGAAGACGTAGCGCAATGCACTCGCTCTCCAGTTCTAGAATTCGTGCACCTCTGGCACTGGCCACCGGCGTCATGTCACGGTACGTTATTGATGTGCATGAAGTCGTAAAGCGCTGTGCTACAGCGCGTTTACTGGACGTTTTCCCAACATGAGATACGCCAGTCCACTGCGCTACCCGGGCGGAAAGGCACGCATTGCGCCTTTTGTGGCCGAGCTGCTGGCGTGCCAGCCTCGCCGGCCGCGCCGATACGCCGAGCCATTCGCTGGCGGCGCCGGCAGCGCGCTGACGCTACTGCTCGGCGAGCACGTGGACTGCATTCACATCAATGACCTAAACCCTGGAATAGCAGCCTTCTGGCGGTGCGTATTCAATCAGACCAAGCGACTCATCCGTAGGGTTGAGGAAGCCGAATTGTCCCTGGACGCATGGCATTCAGCTCGAGAGATCTATCTGTCGCCACGACGCCACAACGACCTCGATCTCGGCTTCGCCACCTTCTTCCTGAACCGGGTCAATCGATCGGGAATCCTAACCGCTCGACCCATCGGCGGATTGCAGCAGGCCGGACCGTGGAAGATCGGCGCCAGGTTCAACAGGGATGGCCTCGCCGAGCGAATCGCAATGGTTGGTTCGTACCGACGCCGCGTTGACGTGACGGAAATGGATGCCCGCGAGTTCCTCGCGTCCCTACGCCCACTCGCCCGCGAGCTGCTTGTCTATGTCGACCCCCCCTACTTGGTCCAAGGGGACAAGCTCTACCTCGATAGGCTCAGTTCGCAGGACCACCAGAATTTGGCTGCCCAGCTTAGGAGGTCACCGCTCAAGTGGTTCCTCACCTACGACGCCGATGATCGCGTCACCGACGAGCTGTATGTCAACTTCCGCTGCGCGGAATTCGACATCAAGCACACCGCCCAGGTCAACCACATCGGCTCGGAGTTCGTGGTATTCAGCAATAACCTGTATGTGCCAGAAGACTTGCAGGTGCTCTCAACGGCCAAGGGTCGCTGGCTGATCGCTTGAGAATTGCATTCGTGCAGTTCCTGTTCAGGGCCCCTTTCTGTCGGAAGCCTCCCCTACCGTTGCGCGGCACGGGGGTGGACTTCAGCTGGCATCCCTGGCGGCACCTCCGCGTCCGCTACCGCTCGCCAAGGGCCGGGACGTTGAACGGCGAGAACAAGATCCAGCACAAGCTCGCCGATGCGCAGGTAGACCGGATCAGACGCCGATACGCCGCCGAGAAGATCAGCCAGAAGGCGTTAGCCGTCGATTTCGGTGTCAGCCAACAACTCATCAGCCACCTCGTCCGCGGAACCCGCAGAGCGATCCCCACCAGGATCAAGCCCTAACGCCAGGGCCAGGGCATCGGCCGCCTTCTGGTGGCTACCTCGATCAATGTGCGCGTACAGCGAGATCGTCGTGCTGATGCTCTCGTGGCCCAGGTGGGCCTGGATCACGGGCAGCGGTATGCCAGCCTGAACCAGCCACGAGGCGCAGGTATGCCTCAAGTCGTGAATGCGAACGTCTTTGTTCAATCCCAACTGCTGGGCGCGTTTCACACTCGGATACCAGACGTTGGTCCGCCAGCCGGCCAGCTGCACCGGCCCGCCGCGGGTGTTGGTGAACAGCCACTCCCCCGTCAGGTCGAGCTTCGCCAGCGCCGTCGTGGTGACGTTGATCGTGCGTTCGGAACGCTTCGTCTTCGTCGGGCCGACCTGATAGTTCGCGCCCTTCTCGTAGGTGCGCTTACGGGCCCGGGCGATCCGGACTGTGCCGGCGGCCCGGTCGACGTCGGACGGCCGCAGCGCCGACACCTCGCCGAACCGAGCACCGGACAGGGCCATGAATTCGAGCATCGGGCGCCACCGCTCGGTGAAGCCTGCGAGGAGCTGCCCGAATTCGTCGCGGGTGAGGAACACTATTTCGGCGCGCTCGGACCGGGGTAGCCGGATCCCGGCGGCCGGGTTCGCGGGGATGAGTTCTGCGCGGACGGCGGCGTTCAGCGCGGCCGACAGCAGCCCGTGCTTGTTGGTGATCGTCTTGCCGGACAGGTGCGCCATGCTCTGCACCCAGGTGACGACGTCGCCGCGGGTGAGTAGCTCGAGCGGGACCTGGCCGACCGGGTGCGGCGTGATGTCGTTGCGGAGGATGGCCTCGTAGTCGTAGATCGTCGACTTGGCCACTCCGGAGCGCCCGGCGATGTAGGTGGCGACCCAGTCGGACACGGTGCCCGCCGAGGTACGTTTCACCGCCCGTGCGGTGGGGGCGATGCCGAAGGCCTTCATGGCGCGGTCGGCGCCGAGGAGCCGGACGCTGGCGAGGAACTCTTCGGCGGCCTGGCCGTCGTCGAATGTGGCCGAGGTCTGGCGGCCGTCGAGCAGGTAGACGACGTTGTAGGCCACCGTGCCGTCGGCGCGTTTACGTTCTCGGATTGATGCCATTCGGTTCTCCCTGCGGTGCGGCTCAGGGCCGAGTCTAGGCCTCTCCCTCGTGACAAGGTCGTGACAAGCGTTCAAGGCAAAGAAAAAACCCCCTGTCACCAGGGGGTTTTTGTGGAGCTGCCGGGAATCGAACCCGGGTCCTACGGCATTTCCCTCAAAGCTTCTCCGTGCGCAGTTCGCTATGTCTCTACTCGGATCTCTCAGTCATGCAAACAAGCCGAGATGACGATCCCAGTCGCTGCGGTTTGTCCCGTTCAGTCCCGCGACCGGACTGAACGGTGGATCCCTCTAGCTGATGCCAGGGTCCGGGCCGAGGGCCTTCCCGGTCTGACAGACACACCGTCGCTTAGGCAGCGAGGGCGTAGTCGCGCTGATTGGAATCGGCGCTTAATTGGTTGCAATGACGCTTACGGTGGTCTCTTGCCTGCACCGGCACGCTTCCCTTGATTCGATGCGCGAAGTCGAAACCGTTCAGCCCCTCGCATCCCAACCGATGGCTTCGGCTGGAATTTCCATCGTACGTCAGTGCAACGACAAATGGACACCGGATATTTCCTCGCCCGGCGACGTCAACCAGCGTCACCCCGGGCCAAAGGCTCAATTTTCCCAGCCGCTTGAGCCGACGGCCGCAGGCTCCAACGGATTGGTCATCGTCGCCGGCGCAGGCTGCGGTTACCTGGTTGTTGTCACCGGGGCCGGGTGGCACCCGTCGGAACGACGGCGGTCGTCTGCGCGGTGCCCTGCCGCTCATTGTTTCCCGAGGTCTTGTTTCCCGAGGTCTTGTTTCCCGAGGTCTTGTTTCCCGAGGTCACCGTCGTCACCGGATTGGTGACCATGACAGATGGTGCCGGGCCGACCGGGTCGCTGGACTTGACCATGGTCGAAATCAGAAACACCACCACGAGTGCGGTCACCAGCACCAGTCCCGCCAGCATGATCGGCACGGGCCATTTCCAGGTCGCCGTTTCTGAACCACGGACCTCGTCGAGGCCCGAATCGAACGGGAGGAGGTATTCGCAGTAGGCCTCTGCAGGCCCGCCGCAGTAGTTGGCGTACTGCGTGGGATCGCTATCGGAATAGTCGTTCGGGTAATCGGGAAGCTGCTTGATTGCCATGGTGGTCTCCTTGTTTCATTGGCTACCCACCACTCTTCGGCTTCCGCCCTGCCCGGGGTATCCGTCAACCCACCCGTTCAGTTGATGACCAATTGTCCTGCAATTGAAGGACGCGGCGTCGCAGCCCGGCACTAAATGACGTAGGCGAGGTTCTCGACGATCCGGGTTCCCACTGCGGTGTCGCCGGCATAGTCGATCGCCTGCGGGGCCTCGGGGACCATCCGCCGCCCGCCCGCCAGACGCACGAACTGCCGGCCGTCGAGGGTGATGGTGGCGGTGGGATCCTGACCACCGAAGTCAGGCACCACCGCGGCACGGCCGTCGACGGCCACCCTGATGGTGCGGGCCAGCGGCCCGGTCAACTGAACCTCCACGCGCGAGCCGTCCGGGGCCCCGCCCTTCTTGGCGATCACAAACCCCATGCTGGTCGTCATCTCGTCAAGAGCCAGCCGGGCGTCAGCTCCGGAGTAGGCGTGCTCGCCCGCCGGCGCCGACACCGCGTCGCGGATGTCGTGCTCATGAATCCAGCAGTCGAACGTGCGCACCCGCATGAACCGCCCGTAGCTGTCCGGGCCGGCCGGAGTCAGCGTCACGGTGTTCCACTCCTCGATCGGCATTGCCATCAGTGCCGCCTTGCGTTGGGCGGCGACCTCACGGAACAACGCCAGCATCTCGTCGGGTGACTTACTGCGCAGGTGCTCCACCCAGCGCTCGTTGAGGGCGCCGATCTCGTTGTGGACGTGGTCGCGGCCAGCTACGTCGACGTCGGGCAGCGGCGTGCCGGACAGCATCATCTCGGTACCGAGGACGTGGGCAACGACGTCGTGCACGGTCCAGCCGGGTAGCGCCGTCGGGGTCTGCCACTGCTCAGCGGTCAGGCCTGCCAGCAGCGCATCGATGGCGTCCCAGGAGCCGAACAGTCCGGCCAGGACGTCGTCCTTGTCGAGCACGGTGCGGGGGCGGGGCTTCTCGGTGTCAGACACTCGCCGATGTTATCGACTGGTGAGCCGAAAAGTCGCGGCACCGGCTCAGCGAGCGGAGATCATCGCCACGGCCGCCAGCGCCAGCGCCATGCCGGCCTGCTGCCAGCGAGTCACCCTCTCGCGCAGCACGACGATGGCCAGCAGCACGGTGAAGGCGGGATACAGCGACATCAGGACGCTGGCCAGCGACAGCATCGAGGCATGCAGCGCCAGAAGTTGGGAGACGTTGGCGGTGACGTCGAAAGCCGCCGCCGCCAGCGCCAGCTTCATCGGAACCCCCTGTGGCAGACGCAGATTGCGGGTCAGCACCGCCACGGCGACCATGATCGCGGTCGCCATGGCACGCCCGAACACCAGCGGCCACAGCCGCGCCTCGTGCGGCGCCTGGGCCAGCAATATGAAGTTCATCCCGAATCCCAGGCCCGCGCCCGCGGTCAGCCAGGCCACCTTCGAGGTGAACCGGTGCGGTCGCACATCTTCGTCGGTGGCCTCGCGGCTCACCAGGACCACCGCGATCAACGCCAGCACCGCGCCCACCCCGGCGAGAACACCCGGTCGCTCCCCCAGCACCAGCCCGACGCCCAACGGCAGGCCGGCGGACAAGATTGCGGTCAGCGGCGAGAGCACCGAGATCGGCCCGGACCCGAGCGCGGCATAGAAACACCAGATCGCCATGCCTTGACTCACCCCGCACAGCGTCCCCCACAGCACCGCCGGTGGACTGATCACACCGCCGGTACCCAGCGCCATCACCAGCAGCACCACCAGCGCCAGCGGGTACGACACGATGACCACCCGCAGTGCGGCGACGTGCCGAGAGGCCAGTCCCCCGACGAAGTCACTGACGCCGTACGCACAGGCGCAACCAGCGCGTAAACGGCGCCGATCAGATCTTGCCCTTGGTGCGCCGGCCGAGTTCCCGGATCACGTCACGCTCGGCGTCGCGGCGGGCGATGTCCTGGCGCTTGTCGTGGGCCTGCTTGCCGCGGGCCAAAGCCAGTTCGACCTTGACCTTGCCCTCGAGGAAGTACATCGACAGCGGCACCAGTGTCAGGTTGCCGTCGCGGATCTTGCCCATCAGCAGGTCGATCTGGCGACGGTGCAACAGCAGTTTGCGGTTGCGCCGCGGCGTGTGGTTGGTCCAGGAGCCGTGGTGATACTCGGGGATGTGCAGGTTGCGCAGCCAGATCTCGCCGTCGTCGACGGTGGCGAAGGCGTCGGCCATCGACGCGTTGCCGTCGCGCAGGCTCTTGACCTCGGTGCCGGTCAGCACCACCCCAGCCTCGAAGACCTCGAGGATCGAGTAGTTGTGCCGGGCTTTGCGGTTGGAGGCGATGATGCGTTTGCCACCCGGCGCATCGCCCGCCTTCTTCGCGGCCGCAGCCTTGCGTTCGACGGATGCCTTGACCACAAGACTTACTTCCGCACGTACAGTCGCAGCGTCACGTAGGCCGTGACGGCGGCCATCGCCACGCCGACCAAGAACATCACCGGGGCGATGTAGAGGATGTCGGCGTAGTCGATCCTGGCGATGAGATTGGCTTGGTAGAACTGGTTGAGCGCGTTCTCCAGGAACAATGCCCGCACCACGATCAGACCGACGATGGCCAGCAGAACACCGATCGTCGCGGCCAGCACCGCCTCCACCAGGAACGGCAACTGGGTGTACCAGCGCGTCGCGCCGACCATCCGCATGATGCCGATCTCGGTGCGCCTCGTATAGGCGGCGATCTGAACCATGTTCGCGATCAACAGGATTGCGCAGACGGCCTGCACCACCGCGATGGCGAACGCCGCCTTGGACAGCCCGTCGAGCACCGCGAACAGCCGGTCGATCAACTCCTTCTGGTTGAGCACGTTGAGCACGCCGGGCTGGCCCTTCATCGCATCGTCAAAGTCCGTGTGCTGCTCGGGATTGTTGAGCTTGACGATGAACGACGCCGGGAACGAGTCCCTGCTCGCGACGTCCTTGTATTCCGGGAACTTGGTGACCGCGTCGTTGAAGGCGTCGTCCTTGTTCAGGAATCGAACCGACTTCACGTCCTCACGGGATTCGATCTGCGCGCGCAACGCTTTACACGGATCGGCGTCGCAGGTCGGGTCGGTGGCCGAGACGTCGTTGTTGAGGAACACCTGACTCTCGACGCGGTCGAGGTAGATGTTGCGGGACTGGTCGGCAAGCCGCACCACCAGCAGGCCGCCGCCGAAGAGGCCGATGGAGATGGCCGTCGTCAGGATCATCGCAATCGTCATGGTGACGTTGCGTCGAAGACCTGTGACGACCTCGTTGACGAGGAACCCGGCGCGCATCTAGCGATCCATCCCGTAGACGCCGAACTGTTCGTCGCGCACCAGCCGTCCCATGGACAGCTCCACCACCCGCTGGCGCATCGAGTCGACGATGTGGTGGTCGTGGGTGGCCATCAGCACCGTGGTCCCGGTCCGGTTGATCCGGTCGAGCAGGTCCATGATCTCCCGGCTGGTCTCCGGGTCGAGGTTGCCCGTCGGCTCGTCGGCGAGCAGCACCAACGGGCGGTTGACGAAGGCCCGCGCGATGGCGACCCGCTGCTGTTCACCGCCGGACAGTTCGCTGGGCATCCGGTTGGCTTTCCCGGAGAGCCCCACCATGTCGAGCACCTCGGGCACCACTTTCTTGATCACGTCGGGCTGTTTGCCGATCACGTCGAGCGCGAACGCGACGTTCTCGGCAACCGTCTTCTGCTGCAGCAGCCGGAAGTCCTGGAACACGCAGCCGATGACCTGGCGCAATTTGGGGATGTGGCGGCCGGAGAGCTTGTTGACGTGGAACTTCGACACCTGGATCTCACCGGATGTGGGCGCCTCCTCGGCCAGCAGCAGGCTCATGAAGGTGGACTTGCCCGATCCGGAGGGGCCGATCAGGAAGACGAACTCACCCTTGTCGACCTTCAAGCTGACGTTATCCAGCGCCGGACGCGCCGACGCTTTGTACTGCTTGGTGACATGGTCGAGGGTGATCATCACGGCTCGCCAGTGTAGCCGGGCGCGCCCCCGCTACTGCGGTGGCGACACCCCGGAGGGGGACGGGCCCGCGGCCGCGGGCGTCTGGGTCGTCGGGATTGGCCGCTCGACCGTACTGTCGCCCGGCGACTCGGTGACCCGGGTCGGCTCCGCAGGCGCCGAGGATGTGGCCGGTGCAGGCGGCGGCGGCGACGCCGTTTTGGCCGGCGTGATGCTCTCCGGCGTGGTGGGGCTGGTCGGCGTCGTGGTGGTGGTTGGCGTCGTGTACGGCGTCGTGGTCGTCGTGGTGGTCGGGGTTCGGCGCTGCACGTCGGTACGCGGGGCCCAGGTGTAGTTGGGGTCCGGGATGAAGCCCGGCGGCACGACCTCACTGGCCGGCACCTGTTGCGACGACGGCACGGGCTCATAGGTCTCGTACAGCCACCAGATCGCGCAGAACGCGATCAACAGCGCCGCGGTGGTGGTGCGCAGCCGTCCGCCGAAGATGTAGGCGGGCCAGCCGCGACCCTCCCGGGGATTGCTCGCACTCATCGCTGCACCGGTCCCTGGGTTTCCCGCTCAGCCCCGCGGACGGTCGCCGGGTGCATCACTGCGCCCACCAGCGGACTGTCCTCGCCAGCGGTCGCGATCCCGGCGCGGGCCAGCGAGCCGACCACCAGCAGCCGGAGCCGCCGACCCACCTCGAATTGCTTGCCCGGCAGGGTCCGGGCCACCATCCGGAGGTTCACCGTGTCCACCTCGATGCTCTCCACGCCCATCACTTGCGGCTTGTCGAGGAGCAAGTCGCGCAGTTGCGGATCAAGAGGCGCAGCTTCGCACACGTGGTGAAGCACGTCGTTGACCACACTCAGGTCGGCGGTGCTGGGCACCGGGATGTCGATGACAGCCCGTGCCCACTCCTTGGACAGGTTGAGCGTCTTGAAGATCTGACCGTTGGAGATGGTGTACAACTCGCCGTCTGCGGTCCGCAGCTTGGTCACCCGGAGCGTCACGTCCTCGACGGTGCCCATCGCTTCGCCGCTGGTACCGAGGGTGAGCTCCACCAGGTCGCCGAACCCGTACTGCTTCTCGGTGATGATGAAGAAGCCGCTGAGCAGGTCCTGGACGATGCGCTGCGCGCCAAAGCCCAGCGCGGCACCGATGACGGCTGCCGGCGCGACCAGCGAGCTGACCGGGATCTGGAGAATGTCGGTGACCTCGACCACGACCATGACGCTCAGCAGGGCGATCGCGACGTAAGAGATCACCGAGGCGACGGCCTGACGGTGCTTGGCGCTCTCGGAGCGCACCAAGGCGTCACTCTCCTGGAAGCCGGCGTCGATGCGCCGGCTGATCCGCGACGCCAGCCAGTTGATGAACCGGGCGGCCAGCATGCCGCCGATCAGCAGCAGGGCGATGTGCAGCCCGCGGGTCAGGATCCATCCGCCGATGTCGCCGTGCCAGAAATCGTGCCAGCGGCCGGCAAAGGGGTTGCCCACCAGGAATCCCTGGGGGTATGTCGTCGTGGCATAGGCCACCAGCTCAGTCGTCTTCGTCATCTCGTCGGTTACGCCACCGGATTCCAGCCTCGAGGAATCCGTCGATGTCCCCATCCAGTACCGCCGAAGGATTGCCGACCTCGTACTCGGTGCGCAGATCCTTGACCATTTGGTAGGGGTGCAGAACGTAGGACCGCATCTGGTTGCCCCAGGATGCACCTCCGTCGCCCTTGAGGGCGTCCATCTCGGCGCGCTCCTCATGCCGTTTGCGTTCCAGCAGTTTGGCTTGGAGCACCCGCATCGCAGACACCTTATTCTGCAGTTGCGATTTCTCGTTCTGGCAAGTCACCACGATACCGGTGGGGATGTGGGTGAGTCGAACCGCGGAGTCGGTGGTGTTGACCGACTGACCGCCGGGGCCGCTGGAGCGGTAGACGTCGACGCGGATGTCGGTCTCGGGGATCTCGATGTGGTCGGTGGTCTCCACGACCGGCAGCACCTCGACTTCGGCGAATGAGGTCTGCCTGCGGTTCTGGTTGTCGAACGGGCTGATGCGCACCAGCCGGTGGGTGCCCTGCTCGACCGACAGCGTCCCGTAGGCGAACGGAGTGTGGACGGCGAACGTGACGCTCTTGATGCCGGCCTCTTCGGCGTAGGACGTGTCGAAGACCTCAACGGGGTAGCCGTGTTGTTCTGCCCACCGGATGTACATCCGCATCAACATCTCGGCCCAGTCGGCGGCGTCCACCCCGCCGGCGCCCGACCGGATGGTGACCAGGGCCTCGCGCTCGTCGTACTCCCCGGACAGCAGGGTGCGTACCTCAAGGGCCTCGATCTCGGTCTGCAGAGCCTTCAGTTCCGCGTCGGCCTCGGCGAAGGCAGAGTCGCCCTCCGCCCCGCCTTCTTCGGCGGCCATCTCGTAGAGCACCGGCAGGTCGTCGAGACGGCCGCGGAGGCCTTCCACCCGGCGCAATTCACCCTGGGCGTGGGACAGCTCACTGGTCACCTTCTGGGCACGGGTCTGGTCGTCCCACAGATTCGGATCGGAGGCGTCCTGTTCGAGCTGGGTGATCCGGGCTCGCAGGGCATCGATGTCGAGCACCCGCTCCACCGTCGTCAAGGTGGTGTCAAGGGCAGCGATGTCCGACTGTCGATCCAGGTCCACAGGGTCTCAGGTTACCGGCGGCACCGCCGTGATGATTACCATCCCAGGATGCGTCCCCACTACGTCGCCATCGTCGGAGCCGGTCCCTCCGGCTATTTCGCCGCCGCATCCCTGTTGCGCTTCGCCGACGAGTCGGTGGCCGCCGGCGGTGCGGACGTCCATATCGACATGCTCGAAATGCTGCCCACCCCTTGGGGTCTGGTGCGCTCAGGTGTGGCTCCCGATCACCCCAAGATCAAGTCGGTGAGCCGCACGTTCGAGAAGACGGCGGCCGATCCGAGGTTCCGGTTCTTCGGCAACATCGCCGTGGGACGGGACGTCTCCGCCGACGACCTGGCGCAGCGTTACGACGCGGTGGTCTATGCGGTGGGCACCCAGTCCGACCGGCCGCTGGGTATTCCGGGCGAGGACCTGCCCGGCAGCGTCGCAGCAGTGGACTTCGTCGGCTGGTACAACGCCCACCCGCATTTCGCCGACATGGCGCCGGACATTTCCACCGGCCGGGCCGTCGTGATCGGCAACGGCAACGTCGCCATCGACGTCGCCCGCATCCTGGTGACCGACCCCGACGTGCTGGCCAGCACCGACATCGCCGACCATGCCCTGGAGTCGCTGCATCAGCGCGGGGTGTCGGAAGTCGTCATCGTCGGTCGCCGCGGACCGCTCGAGGGCGCGTTCACCACCCTGGAACTTCGCGAACTCGGCGAACTCGAGGGGGTCGACGTCGTCGTCCACCCGGCCGACCTCGCCGACATCAGCGACGAGGACGCAGCCGCTGCCGGGAAGACCACTGCCGCCAACATAAAGGTGCTGCGGGGCTATGCCCAGAAAACGGCCGCCGGCGAGTTCGCCGACGGCAACCGCCGCATCGAGTTCCGGTTCCGCACCTCACCGATCGAAATCACCGGCAACGACGCGGTCGAGGCGATCGTGTTCGGCCGCAACGAACTCTTCACCGACGAGCACGGCAGGAAGGTGGCCCGCGACACCGGCCAGCGGGAGACCCTGCCCGCGGAGTTGGTGGTGCGCGCGGTCGGCTACCGCGGCGTAGCCATCCCGGGCCTGCCGTTCGACGAGCGCTCCGGCACCATCCCGCACAGCCAGGGCCGGATCGCCGACCGCGAGCGGGAATACGTAGTCGGCTGGATCAAGCGCGGTCCGTCCGGGGTGATCGGCACCAACAAGAGCGACTCCCAGGACACGGTGAACACGCTGGTCACCGACCTGACCGGCGCTCAGCGGTCTGAGGTGACGCCGGGGTATGCCGACGAACTGGCCGCGTGGCTGCTGGAACGCCAGCCCAAGCTGGTCACCGACGATCACTGGCGGCTGATCGACGCCCACGAGCGCGGTGCCGGCGAGCCGCACGACCGCCCGCGGGTGAAGCTGGTGAGCGTCGCCGACATGCTCGACATCGGCCACACCTGAGCCGTCAGGCCGGCGGCAGTGGCTGCTCGGGCGGCGCGAAGAACCAGTTGTCCGGGTTCTTCGGCGAATACACCACGTCTATGAGCTGACCCATCGACGGCGAGGCCGCCGGGTCGATCGCCATCTGCTGGTAGACGACATGCTCGTTGACCGTCGGCCCGTTGATGACTCCGCTGATGGTCACGAGTTGTTGCCCTGAACTGTCCGGCCCCGACTTGGAACCGCTGACTCCGGTGACCAGGAGCGTGCCGCGCAGCATCTCCCCGCGGGGTCCGCGGCGCGCCCGCATCATCGGCACCAGGATGAGGGCCAGGGCTGCGAGGATCATCAGCAGCCACACCATGTTCATCATCGGCTCATGGTAGGACTGCAGCCATGACGACCGAGGGTGTAGCGCGGGATCTGGAACTCGCACTGAGAATGGCCGACGCCGCCGATGTCATCACGATGGCGCGTTTCGGCGCACTGGACCTGCGGGTCGATCAGAAGCCGGACCTCACTCCGGTGACCGACGCCGATCAAGCCGTCGAGGCGAAGGTGCGCGACGTCCTGGCCGCTGAGCGCCCCGGGGACTCGATTCTCGGCGAGGAGGAGGGCGGCACGCCGGTGTTCTCCGGCCGGCAGTGGGTGGTCGATCCGATCGACGGCACGAAGAACTTCGTGCGCGGAGTTCCGGTGTGGGCCTGCCTGATCGCCCTTCTGGAGGACGGCGTGCCTACCGTCGGCGCGGTCAGTGCGCCGGCGTTGAACCGGCGTTGGTGGGCCGGGCGGGGGCTCGGTGCGCACAGCACCTTCGGCGGGTCGCAGCCCCAGCGGCTGTCGGTCTCCGCGGTGGCCGACCTCGGGTCTGCGAGCCTGTCGTTCTCCGACCTCCAGACCGGATGGGAGCCTGGCGCGCGCGAGCGGTTCCTCGCTCTCACCGACGCGGTGTGGCGGATGCGGGGGTACGGCGACTTCTATTCCTACTGCCTGCTGGCCGAGGGAGCGGTGGACATCGCCGTGGAACCGGAGCTCAAATTGTGGGACGTCGCGGCACTGGACGTGCTGGTGCGCGAAGCCGGCGGCGAATTCACTGACCTGTCCGGCAACCCCGGGCCGCACGGCGGCAGCGCTCTGGCGACCAACGGACTGCTGCATTCGGCGGTGCTCGCAAGGCTGTGACCTTGCTTACACGACGCCTACCTTACTCGGGAGTAAGATAAGGTCCACAGCACCCTTTCAGCTCCGTTCTGAGGCAGTCGCGATGACCAACACCCTCCCGTCCAAGGCTCGCTCGACCAAGCCCAGCGCCCGTGCGCGCGACAGCGCCGTCGGCAAGCACCAGCCGAAGAGGTCCCCGATCGACCTCGGCATGGGCCTGCTCACCCCGTTGCTGGGCCAGGAGTTCCTGGACCGCCACAACCTGCGCGACCCGTTGAACCGGGCGCTGAAGTTCGGCGTCAAGCACGGCTTCTCGGCCGCGGGGGCATCAACCCGGCAGTTCAAGAAGATCCAGGGGCTGGGCAAGCCGGCGACGCGCCTGGCGCCCAGCACCGCCGACTATTTCGACCTGACCCCCGACGACGACCAGAAGATGATCGTCGAAACGGTCAAGCAGTTCGCCGAGGAGATCCTGCGCCCGGCCGCCCGCGACGCCGACGACGCGGCTACTTACCCGGCCGATCTGATCGCCAAGGCCGCCGAACTCGGCGTCACCGCGATCAAGATCCCCGAGGACTTCGACGGGATCGCCGAGCAGCGCACCGCCGTCACCAACGCTCTGGTCGCCGAGGCGCTGTCCTACGGCGATATGTCCCTGGCGCTGCCCATCCTGGCCCCGGGCGGCGTCGCGTCGGCACTCACCCACTGGGGAAGCGCCGACCAGCAGGCCACCTACCTCAAGGACTTCGCCGGCGAGAAGGTGCCGCAAGCGTGCCTGGCCATCGCTGAACCGCAACCCCTTTTCGATCCGACCATGCTCAAGACCACCGCGGTGCGCACCCCTAGCGGCTACCGCCTCGACGGGGTCAAGTCCCTGGTGCCCGCGGCCGCTGACGCCGAATTGTTCGTCATCGCAGCACAACTCAACGGCAAGCCCGCCCTGTTCATCGTCGAGTCCGACACCCTCGGGCTCAGCGTCAAGGCCGATCGCAGCATGGGCCTGCGCGCCGCCGCCCTGGGGCAGATCGAACTCGACAAGGTGTCCGTTCCGCTGTCGGCCCGACTGGGTGGGAACGACGGCGCCGACAGCGACTATGCCCGTGACTACTCCGAGGCGATCGCCCTGTCCCGGCTCGGCTGGGCCGCACTGGCAGTGGGCACCTCACATGCGGTGCTGGACTACGTGATTCCCTATGTCAAGGAGCGCGAGGCGTTCGGCGAGCCGATCGCCCGCCGTCAGGCAGTCGCCTTCATGTGCGCCAACATCGCGATCGAACTGGACGGCCTGCGGCTGATCACCTGGCGGGGCACCGCCCGCGCCGACCAGGGTCTGCCGTTCGCCCGGGAGGCCGCGCTCGCCAAGCGGATGGCCACCGACAAGGGCATGCAGATCGGCCTCGACGGCGTGCAGTTGCTCGGCGGGCATGGATTCACCAAGGAGCACCCGGTGGAGCGCTGGTACCGCGATCTGCGGGCCATCGGCGTCGCCGAAGGTGTCATGGTCCTTTAGCCCTTCGTCCTCTAGGTCTTCATCCAGCGAAACGGAAAGTCATTTCATGGCAATCAATCTGGAACTCCCCCGCAAGCTTGAGGCCGTCATCGAGATGGGACACAAGGGCGCCGCGGAGATATTCCGCCCCATATCGCGCAAGTACGACCTCAACGAGCACGCCTATCCGGTCGAGTTGGACACCATCTCCAGCCTGTTCGAGGGCATCTCGGACGCCAAGACCATCTCGTTCGCCGGCACCGATGCGTTCCGCGACAGCGACAGCACCAAGGGAAACATCAACGGCGGCAACATGTCCGCGATGCTGAACGCCCTCGAAGTCTCCTGGGGCGACGTCGGACTGCTGCTGTCGATTCCACGCCAAGGCCTCGGCAACGCCGCCATCTCCGGGGTGGCCACCGACGAACAACTCAAGCACCTCGGCAAAGACATCTGGGCCGCGATGGCCATCACCGAGCCGTCCTTCGGTTCGGATTCCGCGGCGGTGTCGACGACGGCGGTGCTCGACGGCGACGAGTACGTCATCAACGGCGAGAAGATCTACGTCACCGCCGGTGCGCGGGCCAGCCACATCGTGGTCTGGGCCACGCTGGACAAGTCTAAGGGTCGGGCGGCGATCAAGTCGTTCGTCGTGCCGCGCGACCATCCCGGCGTCACCGTCGAACGACTCGAGCACAAGCTCGGCATCAAGGCCTCTGACACCGCGGCGATCCGTTTCGACAACGCCCGCATCCCCAAGGAGAACCTGCTCGGCAGCCCGGAGATCCAGGTGGATAAGGGCTTTGCCGGGGTCATGGAGACCTTCGACAACACCCGCCCGATCGTGGCCGCGATGGCCCTGGGCGTGGGCCGCGCCGCACTTGAGGAACTGCGCAAGATCCTGACCGAGGCCGGCGTGGAGATCTCCTACGACAAGCCGACCCACGCCCAGAGCGCACCGGCCGCCGAGTTCCTGCGCATGGAAGCTGAGTGGGAGGCGGGCTATCTGTTGACGTTGCGCTCGGCCTGGCAGGCCGACAACAACATCCCGAACTCGAAAGAAGCCTCGATGGGCAAGGCCAAGGCCGCCCGGGTCGGAAGCGATATCACCCTCAAGGCCGTCGAATTGGCCGGCACCACAGGCTATTCCGAGCAGACCCTGCTGGAGAAGTGGGCCCGGGATTCCAAGATCCTCGACATCTTCGAAGGCACCCAGCAGATCCAGCTGCTGGTGGTCGCGCGTCGGCTGCTGGGGCTGAGTTCGGCGGAACTGAAGTAGCCGATGCTGGGCTCACGGTGTCATGCCGCCCCTCGGGAGACTGGCGAACGAAAGCGAGCCCCCGGCATTGCTGCCGGGGGCTCGCTTTTCGGTAGAACTTAGCCGCCGTTGAGGACGCGCTGCAGGTCGGGCTTCATCGCCTGAAGCTCACGACCCCAGTAGGCCCAGTTGTGCGTGCCGTTGTCCGGGAAGTTGAACACACCGTTGCGACCGCCGGCCGCGAGGTAGTTGTCCTTGAAGGTCCGATTGGTGCGGATGGTCAGGCCTTCGAGGAACGTGGCCGGGACGTCGCCGCCGCCGAGCTCGTTGGGCTGGCCGTTGCCGCAGTACACCCACAACCGGGTGTTGTTGGCCACCAGGCGCGGGATCTGAACCATCGGATCGTTGCGCTGCCAGGCCGGGTCGCTCGACGGGCCCCACATGTCGGCGGCCTTGTAGCCGCCGGCGTCACCCATCGAGATGTTGATCAGACCCGGCCACCAGCCCTCGGAAGGGTTCAGGAAGCCCGACATCGAGCCTGCGTAGATGAACTGGTCCGGGTGCCAGGCGGCCAAGGTCATCGAGGCCGAGCCGGCCATGGACAGACCGATGGCGGCGTTGTTGGTGGGCCGGACGTCCTTATTGGCCTTCAGCCAGGCCGGAGCTTCCTGGGTCAGGAAGGTCTCCCACTTGTAAGTGGTGCAACCTGCCTTGCCGCAGGCGGGCTTGTACCAGTCGGCGTAGAAGCTCGACTGACCACCGACCGGCATCGACATCGACAGGCCGGAGTCCAGATACCACTCGAAGGCCTGGGTGTTGATGTCCCAGCCGTTGAAATCGTCCTGCGCGCGCAGGCCGTCGAGCATCCAGACGTTCGGCGAGTTGGGGCCGCCGCTCTGGAACTGGACGCGGATGTCATGGCCCATGGCCGCCGAAGGCACATCCAGGTACTCGACCGGCAGACCGGGCCGCGAGAACGCGCCCGCGGTAGCAGTCTCTCCAGCCAGACCGATCAGACCCGGAAGGGAGGCCGCAGCGACCGCGGACACCGCGAACCGGCGCGACCAATCGCGCACCTTGTTGGCGACAGAACTCACCAATCCACCTCAGCTTTCTATGACCCCGCTTATCGGATTGCAGCCTGAAGTAAAACACGGTGCCGCCGGAGGACGAAACTCGCCGCCTGTCACCGCGTCGTGATGCATAGTTGCCCAACCCGTGAACAAAAACTAATGTCACTTTTAGTTTTGAGTCAGCGACAGAGATGGGAAGCGCCGTGGAATCGTTCGTTCAACTGCAGAAAGGCACCATGCCGCGGCGTATGCACGCCGACCTCGACGGCCTCAAAGACGACGAGCTCGGTCGCGGCGGGTTCATCGGGCGCACCGCAAATCTGTTGCGGCGACACGACCCGACGGCTTTCCGGGCCACCGGCCCCCTGCGGCCCGTGGACTGCCTCGCCGGCCAGCTCTCTCCCGGCGACGCCACCGATCCGGACGGCGCCCCGCTGCTGCTGTTCTCCAATCCCGACTGCCGCGTGCTGCTGAGCCGCCGAGCCGAGCCGATGCCGCATCACGTCCGCTATGTCGACGGCGACGTGCTGTGCTTCGTCCATGAGGGCGAGGGCCGGCTGGAGACCGAATTCGGCCCGCTGACCTACCGCACCGGCGACTGGGTCTACATCCCCAAGGGCTGCACCTGGCGGCACATCCCTTCCGGCGGCGGGCAGGAGCGCAGCGACTCGGGGAAAGTGAGCGGTCAGAACACGTGGCTGATGATCGAGGCCACCGACGAGTTCCGGAAGCCGTCCTCCAGCCAGCTGGGCCGGCACTGGCCGTTCGACCCGGGACTGCTCGGGATCCCGGAGCCGGAGGCCCTCGACGACGACGGCCGTGAGGAGTACGAGGTGCGGCTTTACCACCGGCCGGTGGACGGCGGCGGCGACATCGAGACGACGTCGCTGTTCTATAAGCACCACCCGCTGGACGTGGTGGGTTGGCGCGGCGACAACTTCCCGTTCACCTTCAACATCGAGGACTACAACGTCATCACCTGCGACAGCCTGCACCTGACCCCCATGGTGCATCTGTTCATGGAGGCGACCGGCGTCTACGTGGCCAACTTCCTGCCCAAGCCCGCCGAAGGGGTGCCCGGCACCGAACGCACGCCCTGGTACCACCGGAACGTCGACTTCGACGAGATCGCGTTCTTCCACGGCGGTTCGCTCTACGGCCTGCCAATGCCGCCCGGCCTGATCAGCCACGCGCCGCAGGGCGTGCACCACGGCATCCCCGAAGCCGGCCGCGAGCGGGCCCGGCGCAAGTTCGACCAGTACGACAGCGTGGACTGGAAGGTGATCGCCATCGACACCCGGCGTCGCCTGGTCCCGTCAGCGGCGGTGCTGGCCGCCGATCTGGGGCAGCACTGATGCACTACGACCGCATTCCCTATCTGGTCGCCTATAAGAACGATTCCGGCGTCCGCGACGTCTACGGAGGGCTGGCCGAGATCGTCGTCCTCGAGTGCTACCACCTGAAACCGGAGACCCCGTCAGACACCGGAGCCGCTGGGCCGGCGACATCAGACACCGTGGTGGTCTTCATGCATCCGATCGGGGGCGGCGCGTACCTGCCGATGGTCCACGCGCTGGCCCGCGCCGGCCACCACGTGGTCTACGCCAACAGCCGCTTCCGCGGCACCGACTCGTCGCTGACGATGGAGAAGGTGGTTCAGGACCTCGGCGAAGTCATCTCCGACGCCAAGAACCGGCTGGGCTACGAAAAGGTGGTGCTGGCCGGTTGGAGCGGCGGCGGATCGCTGTCGCTGTTCTATCAGCAGCAGGCGCAGAACCCGACGGTCACCTCCAGCCCGGCCGGGGACCCACCGGACCTCACCACCCTCGGACTGATCCCCGCCGACGGCGTCATGCTGCTCGCGGCGCACATCAGCCGCCACGGCACGCTGACCGAGTGGCTCGACGCCTCCATCCTCGACGAGAGCGATCCGTCCAAGCGCGACCCGGAGCTTGACCTCTACAACCCGGACAACCCCAACCAGCCGCCGTACACCCCGGAATTCCTGGAGCGCTACCGCCAGGCCCAGATCGACCGCAACCGGCGAATCACCACGTGGGTCCGAGAAAAATTGGCCAAGCTGGCCGCTGAAGGCCGCGGTGACGAGGAATTCTGCTTCGTCGTGCACGGCACCATGGCCGACCCGCGCTGGCTGGATCCCACCGTCGACCCCAACGACCGGGCGCCGGGCATCTGCTATCTGGGCGATCCGCGGGTGGTCAACAACTCCCCCGTCGGTCTGGGCCGGTTCTGCTCGCTGCGCAGCTGGCTGTCGCAGTGGAGCTACGACGACGCCAACGGCGACGGCCTGGCCTGCGGGCGCGACATCGCGGTGCCGACCCTGGTGATCGGGAACCTGGCCGACGACGCGTGCACGCCCAGCCACACCCGGCGGTTGTTCGAGGCCATCGGGCATCCGGACAAGGAGATTCACGAGATCCCCGACGCCAACCACTACTACACTGGGCCTGCACAGCGCGAGACGTTGCGAAAGGCGGTGAGTCTGATCACCGACTGGCTTGCGCGACATGGCTTTTCGGGTCAGAACAATGGGTGACGATCAGTCGGAATCGACACCGAGACCCGGCGCGCTGGACGGCATCCGGGTCATCGAGGTCGGCACGCTGATCTCGGGCCCGTTCGCCGGCCGCCTGCTCGGCGACATGGGTGCCGACGTCATCAAGATCGAACCCCCGGGCGCTCCCGATCCGATCCGCACCTGGGGGCAGGCCGAAGTCAACGGGAAGCACTTCTTCTGGACCGTGCACGCCCGCAACAAGCGGTCCATCACGTTGAACCTGCGCGAACCACGCGGCCGTGAACTCTTCCTCGACCTTGTGGAGCGCTCCGACATCATCGTGGAGAACTTCCGGCCCGGCACCCTGGAGAAGTGGGGCCTGGGCTATGACGTTCTGCGCCAACGCAATCGGGGCATCATCCTGGTGCGGGTGTCCGGTTACGGGCAGACCGGCCCGAACGCCGGCAAGGCCGGGTACGCCTCGGTGGCCGAGGCCGTCAGCGGTTTGCGGCACATGAACGGCTTCCCGGGCGGCCCGCCGCCGCGGCTGGCGCTGTCCCTCGGCGATTCGCTGGCCGGCATGTTCGCCGCGCAGGGCGCGCTCGCGGCGCTGTACCGGCGCACCGTCACCGGCGAGGGCCAAGTGGTCGACGCCGCGCTGACCGAAGCCTGCCTGGCCGTGCAGGAATCCACCATCCCCGACTACGACATGGGCGGCGTGGTGCGCGGACCGTCGGGAACCCGGCTGGAAGGTATTGCGCCGTCAAACATCTACCGCAGCGCCGACGGCAGCTGGGTGGTGATCGCCGCCAATCAGGACACCGTGTTCCGGCGGCTGTGCGAGGCGATGGGACAACCCGACCTCGCCGGTGATCCGCGGTTCGCCGACCACGTCGCCCGCGGACGCAACCAGGACGAGTTGGATGCCGTCATCGGCGCGTGGGCGGCGACCCGACAGCCGCATGACATCATCGAAACCCTCAGTACCGCAGGGGTGATCGCCGGACCGATCAACACCGTCGCCGAGGTGGTCACCGATCCGCAGTTCCGCGCCCGCGGCATGCTCGTCGAGCATTTCGACGAGCGGATTGGCCGAAACGTCCTCGGGCCGGGCGTGGTTCCGGTGCTCTCGGAGAGTCCCGGCGGCGTGCGCAACGCCGGATCGGCGCGACCCGGCCAGCACAACGACGAGGTCTACCGCGGGCTGCTTGGCCTACCCGCTGACGAAGTGGCCGCGCTGACTGAGCAAGGAGTCCTGTGAGCACGCCGACGCACGTCACCATCCGGGAAGTCGCCATGCGCGACGGGCTGCAGATCGAGACGCCGATTCCGTTGTCCGGCAAGCTCGAACTGCTGGCCGCCATCGCCGCGACCGGGGTCCGGGAGATCGAGGCCACCGCCTTCGTCTCCCCCTCGAAGGTACCCGCGCTCGCCGACGCGCCGGAACTCGCTGCAGCGCTGGCCTACTACCCCGACATCGACTTCTCCGCACTGGTCGCCAGTCCCAACGGGGCGCACCGCGCCATCGCGGCCGGGTTGCGGTCGGTGGAATACGTGGTGTCCGCAGCAGACGGGCACAGCCGGGCCAACGTGGGCCGCAGCAGCGCCGAGGCGACCGCCCAGATCGCCGACATCGTGAGCATCGCCCACGACGCCGGGGTCAGCGTCGAAATCATCATTGCGACCTCGTGGGACTGCCCGTTCGACGGACCTACCCCGCCGCAGCGGGTGCTCGACGTGGTCGGCGCTGCCTGCGAATTCGGTGCCGATCGGATCGCCATCGCCGACACCATCGGAACCGCGACGCCCGGGCGGGTGCGCGACCTCGTCGCAGAGGTCCTCCCCCGCGTCGGCGGGCGCCCACTGGGTGCGCACTTCCACAACACCCGCGGCGCCGGCCTGGCCAGCGCCTGGGCGGCGGTCAGCGCCGGGGTGAGCCGGCTGGACTCCTCGCTCGGCGGCCTGGGCGGCTGCCCGTTCGCGCCGGGCGCCAGCGGCAACATCGCCACCGAGGATCTCGTCTACCTGTTGCGCGACAGCGGGATCGGCGTCGACGTCGACCTCGCGGCCGCAATCGGGGCCGCCCGGGTCGCGCGTTCACTGGTCGGCCACGAGCTGCCCAGCGCGCTGCTTCGGGCCGGCGATCGGATCCTGGCGCCCTGACGTGGTGCCGCTATGAGCGAGAGGGTCGGTGTGACCTCGCCATCCCCTGAGGCTCCGCGGCTGTCCAGCAAGGGCCGCCAAACCCAGCAGGCCATCGAGGACGCGGCCCGAACGTTGTTCGCCCAGAGCGGCTTCCACGGCACCACCCTGGCGGATATCACTTCGGCGGCCGGCAAGTCTCCCGCGGTGTTCTACCGCTACTTCAGCGACAAGGAAGAACTGCTCGCCGCGTTGGCCGAGGACTTCCTGCGCGATGTCGTCGAGCTTCCGAAGCTGGCCGACGGCGGCGACTTCTTCGACTCCGCGGTCTCGGTGTACTGGAACATGTTCAAACCCAACATCGGCATCATGGTGGCCGTCGAGCAACTCGCGGCGAACCAGCCTCGATTCGCCGCCTTGCAGAACCGGTTCCGCCGCTACGGCATGGACATCGTCAGCGCTTCGGTGCGCAGCGCCCAGCAGAAGGGGTTCGCCCGCGACGTCGACGCCGACCACACTGCGCTGGCTATCGCCCTGCTGTTCGAGCGGTTCACCGGTGTCTGCCTGGCCCGCGGCATCTCCGACGAAGCGGCCGTCCGTACGCTGGCCACCATCTGGAAGAAGACCCTCTACGGCGACTCGAAGGAGACGTGAGTGGATTTCAGCCTGCCCGACCACCTCCCGCAACTGCTGGCTGAGATGGACGCCTTCATCGAGGCCGAGATCACGCCGCTGGAGCGCGAGCACATGGAGTACTTCGACCGCCGGCGCGAGTTCGCCCGCACCGACCTCGACAACGGCGGGGTGCCCCGGCGGGAGTGGGAAGACCTCCTCGACGAGATGCGTCGCCGAGCCGACAAAGCCGGCTGGCTTCGGTACGGGCTGCCGTCGAAGTTCGGTGGGCGCGACGGCACTAATCTCGATATGGCGGTGATCCGGGAACACCTGGCGCACAGAGGACTCGGCCTGCACAACGACCTGCAGGACGAATCCTCGATCGTCGGCAACTTCCCGCAGGTCATCATGATGGACCGGTTCGGCACCGAGGAGCAGAAGAAGGACTGGATCGACGCGATGCTGACCGGGACCCGGTCGATGGCCTTCGGCCTCACCGAACCCGACCACGGCAGCGACGCCACCTGGCTGGAGACGACGGCGGTTCGAGACGGCGACTCCCCCGATTCCGGATGGGTGATCAACGGCTCGAAGCGATGGAACACCGGGGTGCACCGCGCCACCCACGATCTCGTCTTCGCCCGGACCTCAGGCGAACCCGGACAGGCGGTGGGAATCACCGCCTTCCTGGTGCCCTGTGACGCCGACGGCTTCGAGGTCCCGTACTACTGGTGGACCTTCAATATGCCCAGCGATCACGGCGAGGTGGTGCTGCGCGACGTCCGGCTGCCCTCCGACGCGGTGCTCGGCAAGGTGGACCGGGGACTGGAGGTGGCGCAAACCTTCCTGCACGAGAACCGGATCCGGCAGGCCGCCAGCAGCCTGGGTGCCGCCCAGTACTGCATCGACAGGGCCGTCGCCTACGCCCGGGAACGGGTGACCTTCGGTAAGCCGCTGGCGATCAACCAGGCCATACAGTGGCCGCTGGTGGAGTTGCAGACCGAAGCCCAGATGGTGCGGTTGCTGGTGTATTACGCGGCATGGGAGTTGGATCGCAACCATCACCTGGAGGTGTCCGACAAGGTGTCGATGGCCAACTATCGGGCCAATCGGCTGGTGTGCGAGGCCGCCGACCGGGCCATGCAGGTCCACGGCGGCATCGGTTACAGCCGCCATGAGCCGTTCGAGCACATCTACCGGCATCACCGCCGGTACCGGATCACCGAGGGCGCCGAGGAGATCCAGATGCGCCGGGTGGCCCAGCGGCTCTTCAGGTTCGGTCAGCCAAGAAAACAAGACCGATGAGCCGGGATCGATGACCGACGCGCTGGCGGCCGCACTCACCGGAGTGCTGCGGCCGGTGCTGGGCGCCGACGTCGCCGTGACGAACGTGCACCTGTTGACCGGCGGTGCCAGCAGAACCACCTACTCCTTCGACGCGGTGACCGGCGCCGGGCCGCGGCGGCTCATTCTGCGCACCGCGCCGGCAGCCGAGCACTACGCCGGCATGGAACTCGAGGCGGCCGCGCAGGAGTCGGCCGGCGCCGCCGGCGCACCCGTTCCCCACATCCTGGTCGCCTCGGATTCGTCTGTCGCCCTGGGGGATCCGTTTCTGATCTGCGACGAAGTGGCCGGCGAGGCCATCGTGCGCCGGATCCACCGCGGCCTCGACGACGAGGGGCGCGCGCGCCTGCTGACCCAGTGCGCGCACGCGCTAGCCGCCATCCACCGCGCCCGCAACGACGCGCCCGGCCTGGCCGCCTCCGATCAGCTCACCGAGTGGCGGATGCGCCTCGATGAGATGGGCGACCCCACTGCCACGTTCGAGTTGGCTTTCCGCTGGCTGGCGGCGAACCGCCCCCAGCCATCGAAACATGTTCTGGTGCATGGGGATTTTCGGATGGGCAATCTGATCGTCGACGGTTCGACGCTGGCTGCGGTGCTGGACTGGGAATTGGTCCACATCGGCGAGGTCTACGAGGACCTGGCATGGTTCTGCATCCGGGCCTGGCGATTCGGGGCACCGCCATCGCTGGCCGCCGGCGGGCTGGGCAGCATCGATGATTTCGTGGCGGCCTACGAGCGGGCAGGCGGCGCCGGCGTCGACCGCGCCACCCTGCACTGGTGGCTGGTCCTGGCCACCCTGCGCTGGGGCGTGATCTGTCGTGCACAAGCCGAGCGTCACCTGTCCGGCCAGATCCGGTCGGTGGAACTGGCCGCGATCGGTCGTCGGGTGTGCGAAACCGAATGGGACATCCTGGATCTACTGGAGGCAGTGTGAACGCGACAGGCGACCAGGGCAGGCCGACCGCAGCCGAACTCGTCGCCGCCGTCGCGGAGTTTCTGGAGGGCGAGGTCCGGGCGACCACCTCCGGTGCGGTGAATTTCCACGCTCTGGTGGCCGCCAACGCGCTGCGGATCGTCGAACGGGAACTGCTCGACGAATCGGCCCTGGAAACGCATGCCGCGCTGGCCGCGTTGGGGGTTGCCGACGAAGCCGAACTGGCCGCCGACGTCCGCAGTGGCACATTCGATGGTCGTGAACGTGAGCTCATGACCTGCCTGCGGACGCTGGTCGGACATCGACTGGCTATCTCTCATCCGGGCTATGGAGATAACTAGCGCAACCGTCATATCACCGTGCTCACCTCAGAGCGACAGCGCGAGTCAACTGACGCACGAGGCGGCCGGATCGCTTGTGCGCAGGCCACAATTGCCTGCCCACAGGCCACGGTTGTCGCTTCGAGGTGGGCACGTGCGTTATCCCCCGACGAAGAGCGGCCATGGCCCACGATGAGTCCATGACACCGCCCGCTGTACCGGTCGCCGACGTCGCCACCCGGCTCTTCGCCACTATCGAACGCGGCGACTACGAGGCACTGGCCGCGATGTGGGCCGACGACATTGTCGTGTGGCGCCTGGGCGGCGGCCGGGAACGCGACAAGGCGCGGGCCCTGAAGGTGATGGCCTGGTTCGTCGCCACCACAAGTGACCGCTCCTACGAAGTCCTCGATCGGCAGATCTTCGAGCACGGCTTTGTGCAGCAACATAACCTGCACGCCCACACCAATGACGGCACACCGCTGACGTTCCGGGCCTGCCTGGTGGTCAAGGTCGGCGACGACGGACGGATCACCCGCATCGACGAGTACCTCGACCCGGCCGATCTCGCACCGCTGGCCCGGGAATTGTGATTTGACGGGCGCGCGCATTCGACGTTCACCACAATCAGCCCCATGACCGATGAACGCGCTCTGTCGCGTCGACGGCTGTTCCGGTTGACGGCCTCATTCGTCGCGGCCCTGGGGGCCGCCGCCGGCTGCGCCAAACGGCCGGTGGGCACTGCCGCCGAACCATCAGCCGCTACAGCGGACACGATTTACCGCGGCGGCGCGATACTGACGATGGTCGACGACCACCGTGAGGCACAGGCCCTTGCGGTGGCGGGCGGGCGGATCCTGGCGGTGGGCACCGAGCAGGAAGTTCTCGCCTCTAAAGGCCCCGGCACCGTCGTGGTCGACCTGGCCGGCCGGACACTGATGCCTTCCTTCATCGACTCGCACAGCCACTTCATGAACGCCCCGCAGGTGCTCAAGTGGGCCAACGTGCAGGGCGTTCCCGCCGGGCCGATCACGAAGATGGCCGACATCGTCCCGGTTTTACAGAAGAACGTCGCCACATTCGGCCTCAAACCCGGCGATTGGATCATCGGCTACGGCTACGACCGCTCCAATCTTGCCGAACAACGTGAACTCACCGTCGACGACCTCGATCCTGCCTTCCCGAACAACCCCGTCATGCTCATCCACAGTTCGACGCACGGGGCGGTGCTCAACAGCGCTGCGTTCGCCAAGATCGGCTACGACGCGGACACCCCGACGCCCCCCGGCGGTGTGATCGTCCGCAAGCCTGGCACCAATGTTCCAGCCGGGCTGATCATGGAGACCGCGTTCCTGCCGATCATCGACAACATGCCCCAACCCGGCGAACGCGAAATGCTCGACAGGCTCGACGAAGCCCAGCAGATGTACGCACGGGCGGGAGTCACCACCTGCCAGGAGGGCGCCACCCACGCCAAAGATCTGCGGTTCCTGCGCAAGGGGGCCGATGAGGGACTGCTCTACCTCGACGTGGTCTCGCTGCCGTTCATGCTCGACATCCCGGAACTGGCCCAGGATTTCGAGCCCGGGTTCAGCGGTGCGCCGATGCAACTCCCCGACCGGGCCCTAGATGCGTTCGGCAGCTACCACAATCACCTCAAGTTGCAGGGCATCAAATTTGTCATGGACGGATCCCCGCAGGGCAAGACCGCGTTCTGGACCCAGCCGCTGCTGACCCCGGGACCCGGCGGTGAGCCGAACTGGCGCGGACAACCGATCATGCCGCCGGAGCAGGTCGACCCAGCACTGGCCGAGGTGTACGGCAAGGGCATCCAAGTTTTCTGCCACGCCAACGGCGACGCGGCCATCGACATGGTCATCGACGGCATGCGCAAGGCCGGCGCCCAGGCCGACGACGGCCGGCGCACCGTCGTGATCCACTCGCAGTGCATGCGCCCCGAGCAGTTGGACGACTATGTGGAACTCGGCTTCACGCCGAGTTTCTTTACCGCCCATACCTTCTACTGGGGCGACGAACACCTGGCCAACCTCGGACCGCAACGTGCGTCGTTCATCAGTCCGATGGCGTCCGCGTTCGCCAAGGGCCTGCGCTGCTCCAACCACACCGACTTCGTCGTCACGCCGATGGAGCCGATGCGGGTGATGTGGTCGTCGATCAAACGAACGTCCAAGAGCGGGAAAGTCCTCGGACCCGAAGAACGCATCGACATCTGGCAGGCGCTTCGGTCACAGACCATCGAGGCGGCCTGGCAGCTGTTCGAGGAGGACCGCAAAGGCACCCTCGAAACGGGCAAGCTTGCCGACCTGGTGATCCTGAACGCCAATCCCCTTGTCACCGAGACCGACTCGCTGCTCGACATCCGGGTCCTCGAAACCGTCAAAGAAGGCAAGACGGTGTACCGGTCCGAGCATTGACAACCATGGCCGACTTGACCCCCGTTACGGGGTCTTCGCCGTAGGATCTCGCAGTGTGGCCCCGCTGCGCATCCTGAACTACAGCAGCAACGCCCGCACCCGTGAGCAGGTCCGACTGGCGCTGGGAACCCGGGTTCACCCGGCTCTGCCGGAGCTGACCTATACCGACGTCGCCACCGGTCCGATGGTGATCTCGCTGATGGACGCGGGCGGATTCGACCTGGTGATCCTCGACGGCGAAGCCGCGCCGGTCGGCGGAATCGGGATCGCCAAGCAACTCAAGGACGAGATCGCCGACTGCCCGCCGATCCTGGTTTTGACCGGCCGCGCCGACGACGCCTGGCTGGCCAGCTGGTCGCGGGCCGAGGCCGCGGTGCCGCATCCGATCGACCCGATCCGACTCGGGGAGGCCGTCGTCGGCCTGTTGCGGTCGTCGGAGGAGTAACCCGCCGCTAGGCTGTGCCTCAAATCACAACGACCGCGAGCGGAGGGAGTGGGGAGCCATGAACCTCTACACCCCGATCCTGATTCTGGGTGCGATCGCAGTGGTGTTCGCGGTGGTGTCGGTGGTGGTTGCGCTGGTCGTCGGGCCGCGCCGGTACAACCGGGCCAAGTTGTCGGCCTACGAGTGCGGGATCGAACCGATGGCGGCCCCGTCGACGGGTCAGCGTTTCCCCATCAAGTACTACCTGACCGCGATGCTGTTCATCGTCTTCGACATCGAGATCGTGTTCCTCTACCCGTGGGCCGTGTCGTTCGACCGCCTGGGCACCTTCGCTCTGGTGGAGATGGCGATCTTCATGGCGACGGTGTTCGTGGCCTATGCCTATGTGTGGCGCCGGGGCGGGCTCGAATGGGACTAGAAGAATCCCTGCCGGGCGGTATTCTGCTGTCCACGGTGGAGAAGGTCGCCGGGTTCGTGCGGGCCGGCTCACTATGGCCGGCGACGTTCGGATTGGCCTGCTGCGCAATCGAAATGATGGCCACGGCCGGACCGCGGTTCGACATCGCCCGCTTCGGGATGGAACGGTTCTCGGCGACGCCGCGTCAGGCCGACCTGATGATCGTGGCCGGCCGGGTCAGCCAGAAGATGGCGCCGGTCCTGCGCCAGGTCTACGACCAGATGGCCGAGCCGAAATGGGTTCTGGCGATGGGCGTTTGCGCCTCCAGCGGCGGCATGTTCAACAACTACGCCATCGTGCAGGGTGTGGACCACGTGGTGCCGGTGGACATCTACCTGCCGGGTTGCCCGCCCAGGCCGGAGATGCTGCTCAACGCGATCCTTGCGTTGCACGCCAAGATCGCCGACATGCCCCTTGGTGTGCACCGCGCCGAGGCGATCGCCGCCGCGGAGAAAGCCGCGCTGGCCGCCCCGACCACGCTCGAACTCAAAGGCCTGCTCCGGTGAGCGACCCCGTGCAGCATCCCGCCGAGCGTCGCCCTGGCGAAACGCCCAACACCGACGGTGACTCTGGAGCGACGCTCGGCGAGCAGATCGGTGTGCGCCGCGGCATGTTCGGCAGCACCGGCAGCGGCGACACCTCCGGCTACGGGCGCCTGGTCCGGCCGGTCACCGTGCCGGGCAGCAGCCCGCGTCCCTACGGCGGCTATTTCGACGAGGTCGTCGACCGCCTGGCCGAGGTCCTGGGCAGCGGCGCGTTCGACGAGGCTGTCGAGCGGGTGGTGGTGCATCGCGGCCAGTTGACCCTGCACATCCGCCGAGAGCACCTGCCCGAGGTGGCCTCGGCATTGCGCGACGAGGAAGCGCTGCGCTTCGAATTGTGTTGCGGCGTATCAGGAGTGCACTACCCCGACGATGCCGGTCGGGAACTGCACGCGTTCTACCCACTGATGTCGATCACCCACAACCGCCGGATCCATCTCGAGGTGGCCTGTCCCGATGCCGACCCGCACATCCCGTCGTTGTTCAGCGTCTACCCGACCTGCGACTGGCATGAACGCGAGACCTACGACTTCTTCGGCATCATCTTCGACGGCCACCCGGGCTTGACGAGGATCGAGATGCCCGACGACTGGGTCGGCCATCCGCAACGCAAGGACTACCCCCTGGGTGGTGTGCCCGTGGAGTTTGAGGGCGCGCAGATCCCGCCGCCGGATCAGCGCAGGGCCTACCGCTGATGAGCAGCCCGTCTTTCGAGACAGATCCGGTGATTGTGCTGGGCGGCCGCGACTGGGACGAGATCGTCGCCGCCGCCAAAGAGGGGACGGCCGGTGAACGCATCGTGGTCAACATGGGCCCTCAGCACCCGTCCACCCACGGGGTGCTGCGGCTGATCCTGGAGATCGAGGGCGAGACGGTGGTCGAAGCCCGGTGCGGCATCGGCTTTTTGCACACCGGCATCGAGAAGAACCTGGAGTACCGGACCTGGACCCAGGGCGTCACCTTCGTGACCCGGATGGACTACCTGTCGCCGTTCTTCAACGAAACCGCGTACTGCCTCGGGGTGGAACACCTGCTGGGCATCACCGACGACATTCCGGAGCGCGCCACGGTGATCCGGGTGATGCTCATGGAGTTCAACCGGATCTCCTCACACCTGGTGGCCCTGGCGACCGGCGGCATGGAACTGGGTGCGATAACGCCGATGTTCTTCGGCTTCCGGGAACGCGAACTCATCCTGACCCTGTTCGAGGCGATCACCGGCCTGCGGATGAACAACGCCTACGTCCGCCCCGGTGGACTGGCCGCCGACCTGCCCGACGACGGCCCACAGCGAGTCCGCGACCTGCTCAAGATCCTGCCCGGCCGACTGCATGAACTGGAATCCCTTCTCACCGAGAGCTACATCTGGAAGGCCCGCACCCAGGGAGTCGGATACCTCGACCTCACCGGCTGTATGGCGCTGGGCATCACCGGGTCCGTGCTGCGCTCGACCGGCCTGCCGCACGACCTGCGCAAGACCCAACCCTATTGCGGCTACGAGACTTACGACTTCGACGTCGTCACCACCGACACCGCCGACTGCTACGGCCGTTACCTGATCCGGGTCGGTGAGATGCACGAGTCGCTGAAGATCATCGCCCAGTGCCTGGAACGCCTCGAACCGGGACCTGTGATGGTCGAGGACAAGAAACTGGCCTGGCCGGCCGACCTCAAACTCGGGCCCGACGGCTTGGGCAACTCCCCCGCCCACATCGCTCGCATCATGGGCAAGTCCATGGAAGGTCTGATCCACCACTTCAAGATCGTCACCGAGGGATTCCGGGTCCCCGCCGGACAGGTGTACACCGCGGTGGAGTCGCCGCGCGGCGAACTCGGCGTGCATATGGTCTCCGATGGCGGGACTCGGCCCTACCGGGTGCACTACCGAGACCCGTCGTTCACGAATCTTCAAGCGGTGGCGGCGATGTGCGAAGGCGGGATGGTGGCCGACGTGATCGCGGCCGTCGCGTCGATCGACCCGGTGATGGGCGGTGTCGACCGATGAGCGCTCGCGCGAAAAGCGTCGACCCAATCACACGGGGCGTGGATAGGTGAGAGCCCGTGATGAGCGCTTGCGCGAAGAGCAGAGTGCGCCTTGACCATTGATCTCACTCTCGGCCCCCGCCCCGACGAACCCGGCCCTCCGATCGGCGGGCGGGCGTCGTACCCCACCGACGTCACCGAACGACTGTCCGCCGACGCCGCGACCATCATCGGGCGCTACCCGCAGTCACGATCGGCCCTGCTACCGTTGCTGCACCTGGTCCAAGCCGAAGACGGCTGCCTGACGGCCGCCGGAATAGCCTTCTGCGCAGGCCAACTCGGATTGACCGACGCCGAAGTCAGCGCGGTCGCCACCTTCTACTCGATGTACCGCCGCACCCCCACCGGCGAGTTTCTGGTCGGGGTGTGTACCAACACGCTGTGCGCGGTGATGGGCGGTGACGCCATTCTGGAGGCGCTGGAGACCGAACTCGGGGTGCATCCCGGCCAGACCACCGACGACGGTCTGATCACGCTGGATCACATCGAGTGCAATGCGGCCTGCGACTACGCGCCGGTCGTCATGGTGAACTGGGAGTTCTTCGACAACCAGACGCCCACCAGTGCAACCGAACTCGTGGCCGATCTGCGTAACGGCCAGCCGGTCAGCCCCACCCGCGGCACCTCGCCGCTGTGCCGGTTCCGGCAGACCGCCAGGACACTCGCCGGTCTCCCCGCCCGTGAGGATGACGCATGCTGACACCGGTGCTGAGCCGGTTCTGGGACGAGCCGGAATCGTGGACCTTGCAGACCTACCTGCGCCACGCCGGGTACCAGGGCCTGCGCACGGCGCTGAGCATGTCACCCGATGAGGTGATCAGCGTGGTGAAGGATTCCGGATTGCGCGGTCGCGGCGGCGCGGGATTCCCGACCGGCACCAAGTGGTCGTTCATCGACCGCACCTCGCCCAAGCCGAAGTACCTGGTGGTCAACGCCGACGAGTCCGAACCGGGCACCTGCAAGGACATGCCCCTGATGCTGAACAGCCCGCACTTCCTGGTGGAAGGCGCGATCATCGCCGCCTACGCCATCGGCGCGCGGCATGCGTTCATCTACCTGCGCGGCGAGGTGGTGCCGGTGCTGCGGCGTCTGCAGGCGGCGGTGGACGAGGCCTATCAGGCGGGGTTCCTGGGCCGTGACATCCTCGGTTCGGGTTTCGACCTCAACCTGATCGTGCATGCCGGGGCGGGTGCCTACATCTGCGGCGAGGAGACCGCACTGTTGGACTCGCTGGAGGGCCGGCGTGGACAGCCGCGGTTGCGTCCGCCGTTCCCGGCGGTCGCCGGCCTCTACGCCTGCCCGACGGTGGTGAACAACGTCGAGTCCATCGCCAGCGTGCCGCCGATCATGGTCAACGGCGTCGACTGGTTCAAGGCCATGGGCAGCGAGAAGTCGCCCGGTTTCACGCTGTACTCGCTGTCCGGGCATGTGACCCGGCCCGGGCAGTACGAGGCGCCGTTGGGCATCACGCTGCGCGAACTGCTCGACCATGCCGGCGGCGTGCGGGCCGGGCACGAGTTGAAGTTCTGGACGCCGGGCGGATCGTCCACCCCGCTGCTCACGGCCGAACATCTCGACGTGCCATTGGATTACGAGGGCATGGCGTCGGTGGGCTCCATGCTGGGCACCAAAGCGCTGCAGATCTTCGACGAGACGACGTGCGTGGTGCGGGCGGTGCGCCGCTGGACGCAGTTCTACGCCCACGAGTCCTGCGGCAAGTGCACCCCGTGCCGGGAGGGCACCTACTGGCTCGCGCAGATCTATGCCCGGCTGGAGACCGGCTCCGGCGGGCAGGAGCGCAGCGACTCGGGGAGGGGTGGAGCCACGCGCGAGGATCTCGACACGTTGCTCGACATCTCCGATGCGATCCTGGGCAAGTCGTTCTGCGCCCTGGGCGACGGCGCGGCCTCGCCGATCATGAGTTCGCTCAAGTACTTCCGCGCGGAGTACGAGGCGCACCTGGACGGCGGCTGTCCGTTCGACCCGCACGCCTCGATGCTGGCCGTCCCCGAGGTGGTGGGCTCATGACGGCCCTGTTCGCCGAGCGTGCGCTCACGGCGGATTTCCGGCCGAATTTCCGCCGTGATTGCACACTCGCGAGGACTCTGTCATGACGGCGGCGCCCGAGACCCCCGAAACCCGTACCGATCTGGTCACCGTCACCATCGACGACACCACGCTGTCGGTTCCCAAGGGCACCTTGGTGATTCGCGCCGCCGAACTCATCGGGGTTCAGATCCCCCGATTCTGCGACCACCCGCTGCTCGATCCGGTGGGCGCCTGCCGGCAGTGCCTGGTGGAGATCGAGGGCCAGCGCAAACCGATGGCCAGCTGCACCACCACCGTGACCGAGGGGATGGTGGTACACACCCAGCTCACCTCCGAGGCGGCCGACGCCGCACAGCGCGGGGTGATGGAACTGCTGCTCATCAACCACCCGCTGGACTGCCCGGTCTGCGACAAGGGCGGGGAGTGCCCGCTGCAGAACCAGGCCATGTCGAACGGTCGTGCCGAGACCCGCTTCACCGACGTCAAACGCACCTTCCCCAAACCGATCAGCCTGTCGACCGAGGTGCTGCTGGACCGCGAGCGCTGCGTCCTGTGCGCCCGGTGCACCCGCTTCGCCGCCGAGATCGCCGGCGATCCATCGATCGCACTGCTGGAACGCGGTGCCAGCCAGCAGGTCGGTATCGCCAGCGGCGAGGCGTTCGACTCCTATTTCAGCGGCAACACCGTGCAGATCTGTCCGGTGGGTGCGCTCACCGGCACCGCCTACCGGTTCCGGGCCCGGCCCTTCGACCTGGTGTCCTCCCCCAGCGTGTGCGAGCACTGCGCGTCGGGGTGTGCGCAACGCACCGACCACCGCCGAGGCGTGGTGCTGCGCAGGCTGGCCGGCGACGACCCGGCGGTCAACGAGGAGTGGAACTGCGACAAGGGCCGCTGGGCATTCCCCTATACCCGGGTCGGTGACCGGATCACCACCCCGCTGGTGCGCGACGACGACGGCGCGCTCCGCACCGCGTCATGGTCGGAGGCCATCGCCCGGGCCGCCGCCGGGCTGGCCGGCGCGCGCGCCGGGGTGCTGACCGGCGGCCGGGTCACCAGCGAGGACGCCTACGCCTACGCGAAGTTCGCCCGGATGGTATTGGACACCAACGACATCGACATGCGGTCCCGTCCGCACTCGACGGAGGAGACCGACTTCCTCACCGCCGTCGTGGCCGGCCGGCCGATAACCCTGAGCTACGCCGACCTCGAGGTGGCGCCGACGGCGGTGCTGGCCGGGTTCGAGCCCGAAGAGGAGTCGCCGATCGTCTTTCTTCGCCTGCGCAAGGCGGTGCGTCGACGGGACCTGCCGATACTGTCCATCGCGCCCTTCGCCTCCCGCGGCGCAGCCAAACTGTCGGCCCGGCTGATCGCATGTTCCCCCGGCGGCGAGGCCGCCGCGCTGGATGCGCTGGCCGGCCAACTCCCCGACGGCTCGGTGATCCTGGCCGGGGAACGCCTGGCCACCAGCCCCGGCGCGCTGTCGGCCGCGGTCCGGCTGGCGGCGGGTGGCGCCCGGCTGGCCTGGATTCCGCGCCGGGCCGGCGAGCGGGGCGCGCTGGACGCCGGCTGCCTCCCGACCGTGCTGCCGGGTGGCCGACCCGTCGTCGATCCCGTTGCGCGACAGGAGGTCTCCAACGCCTGGAATGCCGCGGAGCTGCCGTCGACGCCTGGCCGGGACACGACGGCGATCCTGGCCGCGGCGGGCTACGGCGATCTCGACGCACTGCTGATCGGCGGCGTGGAACCCGCCGACCTACCCGATCCGGAGACCACACTGGCCGCGATCGAGGCGGCCGGTTTCGTCGTCAGCCTGGAACTGCGCGAGTCGGCGGTGACCGCGCTGGCCGACGTGGTCTTCCCGGTCGCGCCGGTCGTGGAGAAGGCGGGCTCGTTCACCGACTGGGAGGGTCGGGTTCGGCCCTTCGGGCCCGCGCTGACCTCCAACGCCGCCCCGGATCTGCGGGTGCTGACCACCCTGGCCGGAGAACTGGGTATCGATCTAGGTTTCCGCACCACCTCCGAGGCCCGCGCCGAGATGGACCGGCTGGGCGCCTGGGAGGGCTCCCGGCCGCCCGCGCCCGACACCCATCCGGAACCGGAGGCACAACCGGGCCCCGGCGAGGCAGTGCTCGCCGGATGGCGGATGTTGTTGGACGACGGACGGTTACAGGACGGCGAACCGTATCTGGCCGGAACCGCGCGCCGCCCGGCGGCGCGGCTGTCCGCGCCCACCGCGGCCGAGATCGGCGCGGGCGACGACGATCTGCTGACCGTCTCGACCGCCCTCGGCTCGGTGAGCCTGCCATTGATGGTCACCGAGATGCCCGACCGGGTGGTGTGGCTGCCGTTGAATTCGCCCGGCAGTGCCGTGCACCGCGACCTCGGCGTCACCGTCGGGGCGGTCGTCCGCATCGAGGCCGGGGGGGCCCTGTGAATTCCACGGTGAATTATCCCGACATGTCCGTCTTCGGCCACGACCCGTGGTGGCTGATGCTCGCCAAGGCGGTCGCCATCTTCACCTTCCTGCTACTGACGGTCCTGGTCGCGATTCTGGTCGAACGAAAACTGCTGGGCCGCATGCAGATGCGATACGGCCCGAACCGGGTAGGTCCGTTCGGATTGCTGCAGTCGCTGGCCGACGGCATCAAACTCGCCCTCAAGGAGGGTCTGGTCCCGGCCGGCGTCGACCGGCCCATCTACCTGATGGCGCCGGTGATCTCGGTGGTCACCGCGATCCTGGGCTTCGCCGTCATGCCGTTGGGTCCGGTCGTCTCGGTGTTCGGGAATGCCACTCCCCTCCAACTCACCGATCTGCCAGTCGGGGTGCTCTATGTGCTGGCGATCACCTCGATCGGCGTCTACGGCATCGTGCTGGCGGGCTGGGCATCCGGTTCGACGTACCCACTGCTGGGCGGCCTGCGATCCAGCGCCCAGGTGGTGTCCTACGAGATCGCGATGGCGCTGTGCTTCGCCGCGGTGTTCCTGTACTCAGGCACCATGTCTACCTCGGGAATCGTTGCCGCCCAGGCGCATACCTGGTATGTGCTGCTGCTGTTGCCGTCGTTCGCGGTGTACCTCACGGCGATGGTCGGCGAGACCAACCGCGCTCCGTTCGACCTGCCCGAGGCCGAGGGGGAACTCGTCGGCGGTTTCCATACCGAGTACTCGTCGCTGAAGTTCGCCATGTTCTACCTCGCCGAATACGTCAACATGACGACCGTGTCGGCGCTGGCGACCACCCTGTTCCTCGGCGGCTGGCGCGCCCCCTGGCCGATCAGCCTGTGGGACGGTGCAAATTCCGGATGGTGGCCGCTGCTGTGGTTCATCGCCAAGGTGTGGGTGTTCCTGTTCGTGTTCATGTGGCTGCGGGCCACCCTGCCGCGGCTGCGGTACGACCAGTTCATGGCGTTGGGCTGGAAACTGCTGATTCCGGTGTCGCTGGTGTGGATCCTCACGGTGGCCTGCCTGCGGGCCGCCCACCTGTCCGGTGTGCTCCCCAGCCTGATCGCCGCCGGCGTGCTGCTGGGGGTGCTGCTGGGCCTGAACTCGTTGCGGCACCGGTCCATCCGCCGGCACGCGCCGCCACCGCCGCCACCGCCCGCCAAAGGCGGATTCCCGGTGCCGCCGCTGCCGTCCAAGGAGTCCGCTCATGCCACGTCCTAAGTTTGTCGACTCGGTGGCCGGATTCGGCGTGACGCTGTCCACGATGTTCAAGAAGCCGATCACCGAGCAGTACCCGGAGAACCCCGGCCCCACAACCCCGCGCTACCACGGGCGTCACCAACTCAACCGGTATCCCGACGGCCTGGAGAAGTGCATCGGTTGTGAACTGTGCGCGTGGGCCTGCCCGGCCGATGCCATCTACGTGGAGGGCGCCGACAACACCGAGGAGCAGCGCTACTCCCCCGGCGAGCGCTACGGGCAGGTTTACCAGATCAATTATCTGCGCTGCATCGGCTGCGGCCTGTGCATCGAGGCCTGCCCCACCCGGGCGCTGACCATGACCAACGAGTACGAGATGGCCGACGACAATCGCGGCGACCTGATCTACGGCAAGGACAAACTGCTCGCCCCGCTGCAGCCCGGTATGACGGCGCCGCCGCACCCGATGGCACCGGGAAAGAGCGACGACGACTACTACCTCGGGAACATCACACCCGACGGGGGCACACCCGGCGGGCAGGAGCGAAGCGACCGGGGGATCAGATCATGAACCCTGAAGCGATCGCCTTCTGGGTGTTGAGCGCCATCGCGGTGGCCGGCGCCATCGGGGTGGTGACCGCACCCAAGGCGGTCTATTCTGCGCTGTCCCTGGCCACCACCATGATCGCGCTGGCCGTCATCTACGTCGCCCAGGACGCGCTGTTCCTCGGTGTGGTGCAGGTGGTGGTCTACACCGGCGCGGTGATGATGCTGTTCCTGTTCGTGCTGATGCTCATCGGCGTTGACTCGGCCCAGTCGCTGGTGGAGACGATTCGGGGACAACGGATCGCCGCGATGCTGGCGGGCCTGGGCTTCGGGGCGCTGCTGGTCGCCGGTATCGGCTCCGGGGTGACCGCCGGATTCACCGGCCTGGCCGAGGCCAACCGGGACGGTAACGTTCAGGGCCTGGCGACGGAGATCTTCACCCGGGATCTGTGGGCCTTCGAACTGACCAGCGCTCTGCTCATCACCGCGGCGCTGGGTGCCATGGTGCTGGCCCACCGCGAGCGCCTGGAGCCCCGGAAAACCCAGCGCGAGTTGGCCATCGAACGTTTCCGCGGCGGCGGCCGGCCCACGCCGCTGCCCAACCCGGGTGTCTACGCCCTGCGCAACGCTGTCGACACCCCCGCGAGACTGCCCGACGGATCCGACGACGAGTCGTCGGTGAGCGCCACCATCAGGCCGGCGGGGACCGCCCAGAAGGATCCGGCGCGATGAGCCCCTCCCACTACCTGTATCTCTCGGCGCTGCTGTTCACCATCGGCGCAGCCGGAGTGCTGTTGCGGCGCAACGCCATCGTCATGTTCATGTGCGTCGAGCTCATGCTCAACGCCGGCAACCTGGCGTTCGTCGCCTTCGCCCGGATGCACGGCCGGCTCGACGGGCAGGCGGTCGCGTTCTTCACCATGGTCGTCGCCGCCTGTGAAGTGGTGGTCGGGCTGGCGATCATCGTCGCCATCTTCCGCACCCGTCGCAACGCCGACGTCGACGAGTCACATCTGTTGAGGCACTGACCCATGCAGACGCTGCTGTGGCTGACCATCGCGCTGCCCCTGGCCGGGGCGGCGGTGTTGCTGCTGGGCGGGCGGGCCACCGACGCGTGGGGGCATCTGCTGGCCTGCGCAGCCGTCGTCGGCTCCTTCGTCTGCGGCGCAGTCCTTTTCGCGCACCTGCTGGGCATGCCCGGAGACCAGCGGGTGGTGCAGGACACGCTGTTCTCCTGGGTTCCGGTCGGGGTGCTGCGGGTCGACTTCGGGCTGCTCCTCGATGCGCTGTCGATGTGCTTCGTCCTGCTGATCACCGGTGTCGGTGCGCTGATCCACCTCTATTCGATCGGCTACATGGCCGACGACCCCGACCGCCGAAGGTTTTTCGCCTACCTCAACCTCTTCGTCGCGGCCATGCTGTTGCTGGTGCTGGCCGACAACTACCTCGGCCTCTACGCAGGGTGGGAGGGCGTCGGCCTGGCGTCGTACCTGTTGATCGGCTTCTGGTCCTTCCACCCCGCTGCGGCGACCGCGGCCAAGAAGGCGTTCGTGGTCAACCGCGTCGGCGACACCGGCCTGGCCATCGCGCTGATGGTGCTGTTCGCCACCGTCGGCTCGGTGGCCTACCGCACCGTGTTCGGCGCGGCGCCGCAGATGAGCGACGGCACCCTCAACGCCGTCGGCCTGCTGCTGCTGCTCGGCGCCTGCGGCAAGAGCGCGCAGGTGCCGTTGCAGTCCTGGCTGGGCGACGCCATGGAAGGCCCGACGCCGGTGTCGGCGCTCATCCACGCCGCCACGATGGTGACCGCCGGGGTGTATCTCATTGTGCGCTCCGGGCCGATCTTCAACTTCGCGCCGGCCGCCCAGACCGCGGTGGTGACCGTCGGCGCGGTCACGCTCTTGTTCGGCGCAGTCATCGGCTGCGCCAAGGACGACATCAAGAAGGCTCTGGCCGCCTCGACCATGAGCCAGATCGGCTACATGGTGCTCGCCGCCGGCCTGGGCCCGGCCGGTTATGCGGTAGCGATCCTGCACCTGCTCAACCACGGCTTCTTCAAAGCCGGGCTGTTCCTGGGCGCCGGGTCGGTGATGCACGGCATGAATGACGAGACCGACATGCGCCGCTTCGGCGGCTTGCGCACCGTCATGCCGATCACCTTCGTCACCTTCGGGCTGGGCTATCTGGCCATCATCGGGGTGCCGCCGTTCGCCGGGTTCTTCTCCAAGGACGCCATCATCGAAACCGCGGTCAACGCAGGCGGAGTGCGCGGCTGGCTACTGGGCGGGGCGGCGCTGCTGGGCGCGGGGATCACCGCGTTCTACATGACACGGGTCATGCTGATGACCTTCTTCGGGGCCCGGCGCTGGGATCCCGGCGTGCACCCACACGAGTCGCCGGTCAGCATGACGGCGCCGATGGTGGTGCTGGCGCTCGGATCAGTCGGCGCAGGTGCCGTGCTCTCCCTGGGCGGCGCTCTACGCAACTGGCTGGAGCCGGTAGTCGGCTCCGCCGAGCCCGAACACGCTGTCCCGGCCTGGGTGACGACGGCGCTCGCGCTCGCGGTCGTCGCCGTCGGGGTGGTGATCGCCTACCGCCGATACGCCGCCGAGGTTCCACGGACGGCGCCGCAGGAGGTGTCGTCGTTGACCGTCGCCGCCCGGCGCGATCTCTACGGCGACGCGTTCAACGAGGCGGTCTTCATGCGGGGCGGCCGGCAGTTCACCCGGGCCATGGTCGCGGTCGACGACACCGCCATCGACGGCTCGGTGACCGGTCTGGCGCACGGGGTCGGACGGGTTTCCGACGCGCTGCGCGGCCTGCAGACCGGATTCGCCCGAAGCTACGCCCTGTCCATGCTCGCCGGAACGGCGCTGTTCGCCGGTGCGGTCCTGATCGCCGCGATGTGGAGGTGACGGCGATGTTGACCGGACTGTGGGTGCTGCCGCTGCTGGGCGCGGTCGTCGTCATCGGACTGCCGGCGTCGATGCGCGGCGCGGTGAAGTACCTGGGACTGGCGGTGTCGGTCGGCGTTCTGCTGATCGCGGTGACGCTGGCCGTGCGCTTCGATCCGGCCGGACAGCGCTACCAGTTCGTCGAAAGCCACACCTGGATAAGGTCTTTCGGCACCGGTTACACCCTGGGACTTGACGGCATCGCGCTGGCCCTGGTGATGCTCACCGCCGTGCTGATGCCACTGCTGCTCGTCGCAGGGTGGAACGACGCCGACCATCGCACCGGATTGTCCGGTCGCGGAACGCACGGCTACATCGCCCTGATGCTGACCGTCGAAGCCATGGTGCTGCTGTCCCTGGCCGCCCTGGACATACTGCTGTTCTACGTCTTGTTCGAGGCGATGCTCATCCCGATGTACTTCCTCATCGGGGTGTTCGGCGGCGACGACGGGGCTCGCTCGGGGGCTGCGGCGGTGAAGTTCCTGCTCTACAACCTCTTCGGCGGGCTGATCATGCTGGCGGCCGTCGTCGGGCTGTACGTGGTGACCGCCAACAGCAAGGCCTTCGACGGCGGCACCTTCGACGTCCGCGCCATCACCGACGCGGTGTCCGACGGTCGGTTCGTCATCCAGCCCGGCGTGGCGCACGCGCTGTTCCTGGGTTTCCTGTTCGCCTTCGCGGTCAAAGCCCCGCTGTGGCCACTGCACCGCTGGCTGCCCGACGCCGCCGTACAGGCCACCCCCGCCTCGGCGGTGTTGATGATGGCGGTGATGGACAAGGTCGGCACCTTCGGCATGCTGCGTTACTGCCTGCCGCTGTTCCCCGAGTCAGCGACGATATTCCGACCGGTGGTGATCGCGTTGGCCGTGGTGGGGATCATCTACGGCGCCGTCCTGGCGATCGGCCAGACCGACGTCATGCGACTGATCGCCTACACCTCGATCAGCCACTTCGGGTTCATCATCCTGGGCATCTTCGTCATGACCAGCCAGGGCCAGTCCGGCTCCACGCTGTACATGGTCAACCACGGGATCTCCACCGCCGCACTGTTCCTCATCGCCGGCTTCCTGGTCAGCCGCCGCGGCACCCGGCTCATCGCCGCCTACGGCGGGGTGCAGAAGGTGGCGCCGGTGCTGGCGGGCACCTTCCTAGTCGCCGGGCTGGCCACCCTCTCGCTACCCGGACTGGCACCGTTCATCAGTGAGTTCCTGGTCCTGATCGGCACATTCACCCGCTACCCGGTGTTCGCCGTCCTGGCCGCACTGGCGCTGGTGCTCTCCGCGGTCTACGTGCTGTGGATGTACCAACGGATCATGACCGGCCCGCTGGCCGACGGCAACGAGAAGCTCACCGACCTCCGACCGCGCGAACTGCTCGTGATCGCCCCGCTGGTCGCGCTGCTGCTGATTCTCGGCGTCTACCCGAAGCCGGCTCTGGACGTGATCACCCCCGCGGTCACCCACACCCTGACCCTGATCCATCAGCCCGATCCCGCACCGACGCTGGGAGCGTCAAAATGACCGCGACGCTGGGAGCGTCAAAATGACCGCGACGCTGGGAGCGTCAAAATGACCGCGCCGAGTATCGAATACGGCGTGCTCTCGCCGATCCTGATCGTCTTCGGCGTCGCCGTCGCCGGGGTGCTCGTCGAGGCCTTCGCACCCCGTCGGCTCCGCTACCCCATCCAGATCACGCTCAGCCTGGCCGGTCTGTTCGCCGCATTCGGGGCGGTGGTCAGTGTGCACCGGTCGCTGGGCGACGGACCGGGACGGTTGGCGGCGGTCGGCGCTGTGGCCGTCGACAAACCCGCGCTGTTCCTGCAGGGCACCATCCTGCTGGTGTCGGCGCTGGCGATACTGCTGATCGGCGAGCGGTGCGGCGGGTTCGAATCCGCATTGGGCACAAGAGGCTTGGACGCCTTCACCCCGCAGGCCTCGACGGTGCCGGGCAGCGCCGCCGAGGCGATCGCCGTCAAAGCGGGGGTTGCGCAGACCGAGGTGTTCCCGCTGACCATGTTCGCCGTCGGCGGCATGCTGTTGTTCCCGGCTGCCGAAGATCTGCTCACTGCTTTCATCGCCTTGGAGGTGTTCTCGCTTCCGCTGTACCTGTTGTGCGGGCTGGCCCGGCATCGCCGGCTGCTGTCGCAGGAGGCGTCGCTGAAGTACTTCCTGCTGGGGGCGTTCTCGTCGGCGTTCTTCTTGTACGGCATGGCCCTGCTGTACGGGTACGCCGGCACGCTGAGCCTGACCGGTATCGCCGCGGCCGTCCGGACCGGTTCGCAGGACCCGATACTGGCGTTGATCGGCACCTCGCTGGTGTCGGCGGGGCTGTTGTTCAAAGTCAGCGCCGTGCCGTTCCACGCCTGGGTTCCCGACGTCTACCAGGGTGCCCCGACCCCGGTGACCGCGTTCATGGCCGCCACGACCAAGATCGCCGCGTTCGGTGCACTGCTGCGCCTGCTCACCGTGGCGGTACCGGATCTCAAGGACCAGTGGCGACCGGTGCTCTGGGTGATCGCCGTCGTCACCATGGCGCTGGGCACGATCACCGCCATCACCCAGAAGGACGTCAAGCGCATGCTGGCGTACTCGGCGGTGGCACATACCGGTTTCCTGCTCACCGGCGTGATCGCCGCCAGTCCCGCCGGCCTGTCGGGCACCCTGTTCTATCTGGCGGCCTACGGCTTCACCACCCTGGGGGCGTTCGCGTTCGTCAGCATGGTGCGCGACCGCGATGGTCGCGAGGTGACCGAACTGTCCCGGTGGGCCGGGCTGGGCCGGCGCTATCCGGTTGCCGGCGTGGTGTTTTCGATGTTCCTGCTGTCGTTCGCGGGCATTCCGCTGACGTCCGGTTTCATCAGCAAGTTCGCGGTGTTCACCGCCGCCGCGGCCGGCGGCGCCATCCCGCTGGTGGTCATCGGCGTGGTGATGAGCGCGATCGCCGTGTACTTCTACGTCCGGGTGATCATGCTGATGTTCTTCACCGACCCGGCCGCCGACGCCCCGGACGTACTACCCCCCGGCTCGCTGACCCTTATGGCCGTCGCAGTGTCGTTGGCGATCACCTTCGTGCTGGGCACTTTTCCGCAGCCGGTGCTGGACCTGGTCGATGCGGCAGCCGGATTTCTCTCCTGAGGAGCCTAGGGAAGAGCCCTGGGGCAGTATGCCTTTGCGGCGTACAGCGCGAAGTCGGCGGCGCTGTCGATGGTCAAAGCGTTACCCCCTGGTTGACGGGTGAACCAGACCCCGTAGTCCAGCAACGGATTACTTCCGGAGGTGTCCGAGGACATGAACTCACATGCCGCGTGAGCATTCGCGATCACCGGCCCCTCCTGCCCCGGCAGAATGGGAAACACTTTCTCGTTGACCCGGTTCAGCAGAAAGCAGTCCGCGTTATCTTTCGGCGGGCAGAACGGATACGAACCGGGATCGGCGTCAGCCGGTGTGGTGGATCCGACGGCGGCCAGGGCCAGCACGCTGGCCGCCAACGCCGGAATTCCGCTGCGCCCGAACCGTCGAGCCGTCATTGCGCTCCCTTCGACGAGTCCGTGAAGGACTTGACATCGGCGGCGAACAGATCCCACGGGAAGCCAGGTCCTACGTCGGTGTGGGTGTTGCCGGTTTGCGGCAGCATGACCGTCGCGAACTTGTGGTCGCTGATCCCTGCCGTTTTGCGGTAGGGCGGAGAGTTGACGACAAGCGGGATGCCGTACTTGCGGCAGTCCTGCACCGCCAGCCACGCCGCAATCCGGATTGCGTTGCGCGCATTGGCAATCCACTGCTCCCGTGTCCAGGATGCGGTGGAATACCCGAATGCCAGGTTGATGGACCGGTGGTTGGCGCCCTTCGCACTCCACGAGGCCAAGTCGGTGTCGACGAGGTCGTAAACCGTGTCTCCGTGGACGTCGTCGTCGACGACGTAATGGTAGGACCGGTCGGCCATCATCTCCATGTACGCGATCAGATTCTCGCCTCCACCGGCTTCGGTGGTGTGCAACAGAAACAGGTCGATCTTGGTGCCCTCACGGGACTCGGAATTGTCCGAGATCGGGCGGGTGCCGATGACATTGATCTCAGTGAATTGCGGCTTGGCGCTGACGACGGCGGCAGTCTTGTTTGACGCAGACTTCTTCGCCGGCCCGGCGGATTTCTTCGCCGGCCCGGCGGCCGCCTTCGGCGGTGGTCTGCGCTCGCCCGCCATGCTCAGACCCCCCGCTCAGGCAACCAGGCCGTCACCGCAACGGCATGCCACCCGGGCAGCGTACTTGGATCGGCCAGGCCGGCAGCTCCTCAGGGTGTTCCACCAGGACGCAAGGCGTGGCCACTAACGGCGGCAACGGCGGCAACGGCGACTACCCGGCAACGGGTTTGACGCCGCGGGGCTGACCGACGGCAGCAACGGCGGCAACGCCGGGTCCGGCGGCCAAGGCGGTGCCGATGGCAACGCCGGGACAGGGACGAACGCCGCTGCCGGAGGCGGCAATCCCGGAGACGCCGGAACAACGGGCTCCCCCGGCGGTCCGGGATCAGCCGGGGTGCCCGGCGGCGCGGGCGGCGCGGGTGGGACCGCGGGAGCGGGCGGCACGGGCGGAAGCGGTGGTGTGTACGACGACCCCCGTCGTTTCTCCAGTGCCGCGCTCACAGCCGTCGCGTTATGCAAAGATCCATCAGGTGTCACCGGCTGAGCCGCAGATCGAGTTGCGCAGGGTGCGCAAGGCGTTCGGCGACCCGCGAAGCCCGGTGGTGGCGGTCGACGATATCGATCTGACGGTCGGGCGCGGCGAGTTGTTCGCCATCCTGGGGCCGTCCGGTTCCGGCAAGACCACGGTGCTGCGGATGATCGCGGGCTTCGAAAAGCCCACTGCCGGAACGATTCACCTCGGCGGCCGGGACGTCACCGCGCTGCCGGCCGCCAAGCGAGACACCAACACCGTCTTCCAGGACTACGCGCTTTTCCCCCACATGACCGTCGCGCAGAACGTCGAATACGGGCTTCTGGTCAAAGGCGTGCCGAAGTCGGAACGAAGGACCCGGGCCGCCGCGGCGCTGGAGATGGTGCGACTCGGCGAGCACGCCGGCCGCAAGCCCGCGCAACTGTCCGGTGGTCAGCAGCAGCGGGTGGCCCTGGCACGCGCCCTGGTCGGTCGGCCCGAGGTGCTGCTGCTCGACGAACCGCTGGGCGCACTCGATCTCAAACTGCGTGAGCAGATGCAGGTGGAACTCAAGGCGATCCAGCGTGAACTGGGCATCACCTTCGTCATCGTCACCCACGACCAGGACGAGGCCCTCACGCTCTCGGACCGCCTGGCAGTGTTCAACAACGGCCGCATCGAGCAGGTGGGCCCGGCCCGCGAGGTGTACGAGAACCCGGTCAACCGGTTCGTCGCCGACTTCGTCGGCACCTCCAACGTGCTCGACGGCAATGTCGCGCAGGCTCTGCTCGGCCGGACGGGAACCTACGCGATCCGCCCCGAACGAATGGTGCTGCTCGACGCCGACGCCGACGTCCCGGCGGGGATGCGCAGCGTGCCGGCGCGAGTGGCCGAGGTCGTCTACGCCGGCCCGGTGACCCGGGTGGCCGCCGACACCGAAACCGGGCAGCGGCTCACCGCGACTCTGGTCAGTGCCCGGACCGCCGCCGACATCTCCCACGATGCCCCCGTCGTGCTCGCCTGGCACGACGACGCCGTCCGTCCGCTAAAGCAAGGAGCCCGATGAAGATCCGCCGCATCACCGTTGCCATCGCCTGTGCCGCAACCGTGCTCGCGGGCTGCTCGAGCCCGGCCAAGAACGGCGGCGACTCCTCCGCAGCCCCCAAGATGACTCCGGCCACCGCGGTCGGCAACGGGGAGGGCGAACTGAACCTGATCGCCTGGCCGGGCTACGCCGAGGACGGCTCCAACGACCCCAAGGTCGACTGGGTGCATCCCTTCGAGAAGGAGACCGGCTGCAAGGTCAACATCAAGATCGGCAACACCTCCGACGAGATGGTTCAACTGATGCACTCCGGGCAGTACGACGGCCTGTCCGCCTCCGGTGACGCGACGCTGCGGCTGATCTACGGCGGCGACGTGGCTCCGGTGAACACCGCCCTGCTGCCCAACTACGCCACCATCGCGCCGTTCCTCAAGGACAAGGCGTGGAACTCCGTCGACGGCCAGATGTACGGCATCCCGCACGGCTGGGGCGCCAACCTGCTGATGTACAACGCCGACGTCGTCAAGGGCGCGCCTGACACGTGGGGCGCGGTGTTCCCCGGGGCGCCCGAGTACAAGGGCAAAGTCACCGCCTACGACTCCCCCATCTACATCGCCGATGCCGCGCTGTACCTGTCCAAGACGAAACCCGAACTGGGCATCAAGAATCCGTACGCGTTGACCTCCGAGCAACTCGACGCCGCGGCAGATCTGCTGAAGGGCCAGCATGCCAACATCGGTGAGTACTGGTCGGACTACACCAAGGCGGTGCAGGCCTTCGAGTCCGGAACCTCGGTGATCGGGACCAGTTGGCAGGTGATCGCCAACATGATCAAGACCGACGACAAGGTCAAGATCGCCACCGTGCTGCCCAAGGAGGGCTCGACGGGGTGGTCGGACACCTGGATGCTGGCGGCCAAGGCCGCCCACCCCAACTGCATGTACAAGTGGATGGACTACATCACCTCGCCGAAGGTCAACGCCGAGGTCGCCGAGTACTTCGGTGAGGCGCCGGCCCAGACCAAAGCCTGCGAGCTGACCAGCGACAAAGAGTTCTGCACCACCTTCCACGCCACCGACGCGGCCTACGCCGACAAGATCAGCTACTGGACCACACCGCAGAAGAAGTGCGTCGACGGCAGCGGCGACAACTGCACGGCCTATAGCGAGTGGGTCGACAAGTGGCAGCAGATCAAGGGCTGAGACAGGGGTCGGCCCGGAAGCTGGGTGGGCGCTGGGGTCTCGCCTTCCTGCTCGTCCCGCCGCTGGCGTGGCTGGTCGTCGCCTATCTGGGTTCCCTTGCCGTCCTTCTGGTTTCAGCATTCTGGGGCGTCAACGACTTCACCGGTGCGGTGGTGCGCACCTTCACCGGAGACAACGTCGTCCGGGTGCTCACCGACGCGGTGTTCCGCACCGCCACCCTGCGCACGATCGGCATCGCGCTGGCCGTCACACTGATCTGCGCAGCGCTGGCGGTCCCGCTGGCGCTCTACATGGCCAAGGTCGCCTCCCCGCGCACCCGCCTGGCGCTGGTGGTGGCGGTCACGACACCGCTGTGGGCGAGCTATCTGGTCAAGGCCTACGCCTGGCGCATGATGCTGTCCCCGGAGGGGCCGCTGCATTGGGCTCTCCGCTACACCCCCGGCTACGGGCTGATCGCCACCATTCTCACCCTGAGTTACCTGTGGTTGCCGTACATGGTGATTCCTGTCTTCGCCGCCCTGGAGCGGGTACCCGATCATCTGATCGACGCCAGCTCGGACCTGGGCGCCTCGGACCTGTCGACGCTCGCCCGGGTGGTCGGACCGCTCGTATTTCCCGGGATCGCGGCCGGATCGATCTTCACCTTCTCGCTCACCCTCGGCGACTACATCGCCGTCACCATCGTCGGCGGCAAGACCCAGATGCTGGGCAACATCATCTATGGGCAACTGGTGACCGCGAACAACCAGCCGCTGGCGGCGGCGCTGTCGCTGATCCCGCTGACGGCGGTGCTGCTCTACCTGCTGGCGATGCGGCGCACCGGGGCCCTGGAAAACGTCTGATGGGGAAGAACGTCTGATGCTGTCGGGACGGACGCGAAGACTGCTGCGGGCGTGGACCATCGGGGTGCTGGTTTTCCTGTATGCCCCGCTGCTGCTGGTGCTGATCAATGCGTTCAACTCCTCGAGAACGTTCGCGTTCCCGCCCACCGGTTTCACACTGCGGTGGTGGCGGGATGCCTGGGCCAGCGAGGGGATGTGGCGGGCGCTGGGCAATTCGGTGCTGGTCGGAATGTGCGCGACGGCGATCGCCCTGGTACTCGGGACCATGGCCGCGTTCGCCGTTCAGCGCTACCGGTTCTTCGGACGCCAGACTGTGAATCTGCTTGTGGTGCTGCCGATCACGTTCCCGGGGATCGTCACCGGCATCGCGCTGAACGCCACGTTCACCTCCGCACTGCACGTCGCGCTGGGGTTGGCGACGGTGATCGTCGGTCATGCGACCTTCTGCATCGTGGTCGTGTTCAACAACATTCAGGCCCGACTGCGCCGGCTCGGCACCAACCTGGAGGACGCGTCGTCCGATCTGGGCGCCTCCACCTGGCAGACCTTCCGCTACGTCACCTTCCCGATGACCCGCGGTGCTCTGCTGGCCGGGGCGATCCTGGCGTTCGCCCTGAGTTTCGACGAGATCGTCGTGACGACGTTCACGGCCGGCCCGACGGTGCAGACGCTGCCGATCTGGATCTTCGGCAACCTGTTCCGGCCCAATCAGGCCCCGGTGATCAACGTCGTCGCCGCGACGCTGACCGTCCTGGCCATCCTGCCGGTGTGGCTGGCCCAGCGGTTCGGCGGAGACGCCGCCGGCGGCAGACTCTGATCACCCCCCGTAGTCCTGGCCGGACCGCTCGACGCTGTCATGCAGACCCCCGGCCTCACCACCGGCAGGGGTCGGCGGCAGCCGGGCGGGTCTACTGAAACAAAGTCCTCCACCTTCGCAACCAGCCTGCTTATAGTTTTCGGTTCCAGGGTGAGGAAGACATTGATGTTGCGCTTGAATTCGAAAGCGTCGCTTCTGCTCGTTGCGGCTACAGCCGCGGCATTGTGTTGCGCTCCGACGGCATCCGCCGATGACCCTTCGACCGCACCCACTGTGGACACGAGCGCCTACACCTCGCCCGGTGACCCCGGTTGGGTCTTCTTCCTCGCAAGCGGAGGTGCGGGATCAGCCCCGACGGCACGGTCGGCTGCGACATCGTGGTGCCTCGCAATGCTGACGGCAGCGTCGTGCAATGGGGCCAGCCGGGACCGACCGGCTATTACAGTTGCAATCTGCCAGGGACCAACTACTACTGCCCGCTACCACCGCCCGGAACCAACCAGGTGATTGCGGGCCCGCAGGGTCCGGCCCACTATGTCGCCTCCGATACACCCACATTCACGCGGAACGCCCAAGTCCTTCCCCAGGGCTATCGACTGGTGAACGGCGATGCCTGGTGTTACGTCTCGGGGGCGTCTCCGGGAGGGGTGACGTGCAGGACCGGGACAAACGGATTCCACTGGTCGTCTGCGGGCGGCGAACTGGGTGGTCTCCTCTAAAGGCTGCAACCACCCGGCCTGAGCTTGATTGAAGGAAACTGCCCCATTTTTCGGGTTGTCACGGGTTGTTCCCTTCATGGTCGATGTAGCGCAGGGCGGCACCGGTTTGCTCCAAGTACTCACGCACCACGTCGCCGAGTTCCGCCTCGCCGCGGGGCTGACCCAAGCCGAGATCGGCCAATTGGCTGCTACGTCAAGGCAACTGGTATGCCAAGGCAATTAGTCAGCAGGCCGGCGGGCGTCGCAACTCGCACGGCATCCTGGTGGGGGCGAGGCCTGGCAATGGCTCCGAACGGAGAAACGCGCCGTCGCCTGCCTGCCCTTGCACGCTCTTCTGGGAGAGCTCAGCGCGACGACGACCAGCGCCTCGACGTACCGGGGATCGTTGCCCTCCATCGTGAGGATCGCTCCGGAATGGTAGAGAGTCGACGCCATCGGCAAACAATACGACGGCACGTCCGGAGATCGGCAAAGGCGGACTGAAAACCGGCATGGTGGAACAACCCTGCGGGAGTCGATCACGGTTCGACATCGTGACGTGGCGACAGCAACGGTCCTCAGGCCAGACGGCGCGTGGGCTGCCCCGGACGTGCTGATCGCTTTCGGCAAGCCGCTCCGCGGCGGCCCGATGTATGGCAGCTTCGTTACGTGACCAATGAACCCACGGTCAATACCGAGCTTACGCGCGTCCAGCGCTCGGGTCGGGACACCAGCACGCTCCCGGCGTTGCTGTCGCAGTGGCTGGCCTCGGTGATGCCCCCGGGTATCGCGCCCGAGGTGACGGTCGAGGGCGGAGTCGACGCCAACGGGATGTCCTCGGAGACGATCATCCTGACCGGCCGGTGGGCCCAGGACGAATCGACCGTCGAACAGAAGTGGGTGGCCCGGGTGGCGCCGACGCAACAGGACGTCCCGGTGTTCCCTGCCTATCGGATGGATCACCAGTTCGAGGTGCTGCGGCTGGTCGCCGAACTCTCCGATGTCCCGGTGCCCACCGTGCGCTGGATCGAACCGACCGGAGAGCTGATCGGCAGCCCGTTCTTCCTGATGGACTACATCGACGGCGACGTACCGCCCGACGTGATGCCCTACACCTTCGGCGGGAACTGGTTCGCCGACGCCCCGCCCGACAATCGGCGGGAACTGCAGGACGCCACCGTCGAGGTGCTGGCGCGACTGCACGCGATCCCCAACGCGGCAACGACGTTCGGGTTTCTCACCGAGTCCGACCCGCCGGGTGCCAACCCGCTGCGGCGGCATTTCGCCTGGCTCAAGGACTGGTATGGGTTCGCCGTGCCCGGGATCGGCCGCTCAGCACTGGTGGAGCGGGCGCTGGTCTGGCTGGAGGACCACTTCCCCGACGACGCCGCCGCGGGCGAACCGGTGTTGACCTGGGGCGACTCCCGCATCGGCAACGTGCTCTACCGCGACTTCCGCCCAGTTGCCGTACTCGACTGGGAAATGGCCTGCATCGGGCCCAGGGAACTCGACGTCGCGTGGATCATCTTCGCGCACATGGTTTTTCAGGAGCTGGCTGGACTGGCCGGGCTGCCGGGGCTGCCCGACGTGCTTCGCGAGGAGGATGTGCGCACCACCTACGAGCGGGTGTCCGGCGCTGCACTCGGCGACCTGACGTGGTTCCACATCTACTCCGGTGTGATCTGGTGTGTGGTGTTCATGCGCACCGGGGCCCGGCGGGTGCGTTTCGGCGAAATCCCCAAGCCCGACGACGTGGAGTCGCTGTTCTACCACGGGAGCCTGCTGCGCCGGCTCCTCGACGGACCGGACGAGGGAGTCATCTGAGCATGCTTGGCCCGCTTGACGAATACCCGGTGCATCAGCTCCCCCAGCCGATCGCCTGGCCGGGTCCCTCGGACCGCAACTTCTACGACCGCTCGTATTTCAACGCCCATGACCGCACCGGCGACATCTTCGTGATCAGCGGGATCGGGTACTACCCGAACCTCGGCGTCAAGGATGCGTTCCTCCTCGTACGGCAGGGCCACGTCCAGACCGCCGTCCACCTGTCCGACGCGATCGACGCCGACCGTCTGCATCAGCACGTCAACGGCTACCGCGTCGAGGTCGTCGAGCCGCTGCGCAAGCTGCGGATCGTGATGGACGAGACAGAGGGCGTGGCCTGCGACCTCACCTGGGAGGGCCTGTTCGACGTGGTGCAGGAGCAGCGCCACGTGATGCGCTCGGGCACCCGGGTCACCCTGGACGCCCAGCGTTTCGCCCAACTCGGTTGCTGGAGTGGATATCTCGTCATCGACGGGCAGGAGATCGCCGTCGACCCGGCCACCTGGATCGGCAGCCGGGACCGGTCGTGGGGCATCCGTCCGGTCGGTGAGGCCGAACCCGCCGGCCGGCCCGCCGACCCGCCGTTCGAGGGTATGTGGTGGCTCTACGTGCCGATGGCGTTCGACGACTTCGCCATCGTCATCATCATCCAGGAAGACCCCAGCGGCTTCCGGTCGCTCAACGACTGCACCCGCATCTGGCGGGACGGCCGGGTGGAGCAACTGGGCTGGCCGCGGGTCAAGGTCCACTACCGTTCGGGCACAAGGATTCCCACCGGCGCCACCATCGATGCCACCGATGTCACCGGAACCCCGGTCCGCTTCGAGATCGAGTCCAGGCTGCCGGTGCCCATCCATGTCGGCGGCGGCTACGGCGGCGACTCCGACTGGCTGCACGGCACCTGGAAGGGCCCGAAGTTCACTGAACGCCGCACCTACGACATGACCGACCCGGCTGTCATCGCCCGGTCCGGGTTCGGCGTCATCGACCACGTCGGCAGGGCGCAGTGTTACGACGACTCCGCATCGGTTCATGAAGGCTGGGGGTTGTTCGAGCACGGGGCACTCGGCCGCCACGATCCCTCCGGATTCGCCGACTGGCTCGGAGTCGCGCCGTGACCGCCCGCCGACCCGGTAGCTGGTTTTATGAGCGGGAAAGCGTCGAGTTCATTCGTGCCATGACCCTGATGGACGCCATCTTCGGGTTCGCGCTGACGTTGCTGGTCGTCGACCTCGAAGTACCACCGCCTGCCGAGTGGCAAAGCCTGCACACCCTCCTGGGCGGCGGCATGGGCGAGCAACTCACCGCCTTCCTCATCAGCTTCCTCGTGATCGCGGGCATGTGGGTGCTCAACCATCAAGCGCTGTCGTTCTTTCACGCCCTCGACGCCCCCACCGTCCGGATCTGCATCTACCTGGTGGGGCTGGTGATCTTCGTCCCTTTCACCACCAGGGCCGTCAGCGCTCCGGACCCGTACAAGTATCCGCTCCCGACTGCTGTCTTCGCCGTGAACGTCGCCGCGATCGCACTCGCCACCGTGGCGCTGATCGTGGTCGGCAGAGCGCGCGGGCTCACCGACAATCCGCTGCCCAGACCGGATTTGATCGTGCACTCGCTCGCGGTCGCGGTGGTCTTCCTCATCTCCATCCCGATCGCCTACCGGCTTGGCCCGAACGCCGCCCAGTGGTCCTGGCTATCGCTGGCCCTCATCGGCCCGGCGGTCGGCTTCGCCATCGGGCGGCGCAGGACAGGCTGACGCGCCCGCTCCCCAGCCGAGCGTGATGCTGGCGTCGCACTGGGCGCGGCGTTGGGGCGGCTAGCGCAACTCGGACACGATCGCCGCCAGCGCGTCGGGCGCTATGGGACCGGACTGATAGAGACAAACCGCGTCGACCCGAGCGCCCTCGGCCGCCGCGATGCGTCCTCGGATGTGGGCGGCGATCTGCGCGGGCGTGCCGCACGCCGCGATGGTGTGCAGCATCTCGTCGCTGACCAGACCGGCCATCTCGGGCCACTGCCCGAGCTTGGACATGGCGTTGAGCTGCGGTTGCAGATCGCCCCAGCCGTGCAGGTCCAGCACCGGCCGGTAGGCCGGGGTGGACCCGTAGAACGCCAAGAGCCGACGGGTGGCCTCATGGTCGTCCCCGACCGAGACGATCACCTCCGGCACCACCGCGAAGTCGGCCGCGGCCGCGTCGTCGCGGGCCGCCAACCCGGCCCGCACCGCGGGCATGGTCGCTTCGCGCAAGTAGCGGGCGGTCCCGAACGGCATCACCAGCAGCCCGTCGGCCACCTCGGCGGTGGCTGCGGTGAGCCGCGGCCCGAGCGCACCGACGTAAATCGGCGGCGGCCCAAAAGGATTCGGCCCGGGGTTGAACGTCGGTGTCATCAGCGTGTGGCGGTAGAACTCGCCGCGGACGTCGAGGCGGCCGCCGTTCTGCCAGACGTTCAAGATTGCGCGCAGCGCGCTCACGAGTTCGCGCATCCGGGCGACCGGCCGGTCGAACGAGGCGCCGTAGCGCTTCTCCACCTGCGTGCGGATCTGAGTCCCGAGCCCGAGGGTGAACCGGCCGCCGCTGAGAAGTTGGTGGTCGTAGGCCTGATGCGCGAGTTGGATCGGATTGCGCGGGAAGGCGATGGCCACATTGGTCATCAGGTCTAGGCCGCCGACGGTGGAGGCCAGCGTCAGCGGGGCGAACACGTCGTGCGGCCCTTCGAAGGTGAACACGCCGGTCCCACCGGCCTCGCGCACGGCGCGGGCCCTCTCGACAGCGTCGGTGGGGCCGAACAGGGCGGTCAGGACTTTCACATCGTGACCCTAAGGGCAACGTCGGCACGGTAACCGCCGACAGGCGCACGTTTGTGCGCCGACATCGGTAACACTGGAGCCATGGCACATGACGTGGTGGTGATCGGGGCAGGCCTGGCGGGGTTGACGGCGGCGCGGGAACTGACCAGGAAGGGCCTCGACGTCGTGGTGCTTGAAGGCCGCGATCGAGTGGGCGGGCGCACCAAACCGGCCACACTGGCCGGGGCGGCCATCGACCTGGGGGCCTCGTTCGTCGGCCCCACCCAGGACGCCGTCCTCAAGCTGGCCGCAGATCTGGGTTGCGAGACCACCCCCACCTACTCCGCCGGCGCAAACCTCATCCGCTGGCGCGGCACGGTGCGCAGGTACACCGGCACGATCCCGAAGCTCGGTCTCATCGGCCTGCTCGACATCGGCCGAATTAAGTGGCAGTTCGAGCGCATTGCGCGCGACGTGGGCATCAGTGAACCCTGGGCGTCCACGCGGGCCGCCGAGCTGGACAGCATCAGTCTGGGCGACTGGTTGCGCAAGGTCCGCGCGTCGGCGGGCTCCCGCGACCTGATGGCGATCATGTCGCGAGTGACGTGGGGAGCCGAGCCCGACGAGGTGTCGATGCTGCACGCGGTGCGCTATGTCAAGACCTCCGGCGGCCTGGACCGCATGCTCGACACCGCCGGGGGCGCGCAGCAGGACCATTTCGTCCACGGCACCCACCAGATGGCGGCCAGGATCGCCGACGAACTCGGCGAGCGAATCCGGCTGGGCGCCATCGTGTCCCGCATCGAGTGGTCCGAGAACGCCGTCGCGGTGAATTCGTCGGCAGGTGTCGTCGAGGCCCGACGGGCCATCATCGCCGTCGCGCCGTCACAGCGCCTCGACATCGACATCGCCCCGGCGCCGCCGATCCAGTACCAGCAGTTGGCCCAGCGCTGGCCGCTGGGCGCGCTGACCAAGTCCTACGCCGCCTATCCGACGCCGTTCTGGCGGGCCCAGGGGCTGTCCGGTCAGGCGCTGTCCGACGAGGGCCCGGTCTTCATCACCTTCGACGTCAGCCCACCAGCGGGGGGAACGATCGACCCGGACGGCCCCGGCATCCTGCTCGGGTTCACCGACGCCCGCCGCTTCGACCGGCTGGAGCCCGCACAACGCCGCGAGGAGGCGCTGGAGTGCTTCGCCGCGCTGTTCGGTGATGAGGCCCGCCGGCCATTGGATTTCCTCGACCAGCGTTGGGGCGCAGAGACATTCGCACCCGGCGGTCCCACCGCCGCGGTCCCGCCGGGGTCATGGACGCAGTTCGGGCCGATTCTGCGGCGGCCGGTCGGCCCGCTGCACTGGGCGGGCACCGAAACCGCCGACGAGTGGACCGGTTTCATGGACGGCGCGGTGCGGTCAGGTCAACGCGCCGCAGCCGAAGTGGCTCAGTCCCTGGCCTCGATCACGAGCTGATCCGCTGGGCGGACCTGACCTCGTTGACCAGGCCGCGCAGGTGGCCGTTGACGTCGCCGGGGCACTCCAGCATGGCGCAGTGACCGCCGGGCATCTCGACCAGTTCGATGAGGTTGGGTACGGCTTCGGCGATCTTGCGGGCCCGGCACATCGGCAGCAGCCGGTCATTGGTGCTGCCGATCACCAGCGCCGGCACCGTCAGGCCGGATAGGTCGATGTAGACCCGCGGGCCCAGTTCGTCGACCAAGACCCGCGCCCAGGACCCGCGGCCCGCCGGCGAGGTGGCCGCGAAGATGTCGTGCAGCATCCGGGAGATGGCGGGGTCGGCGCCCGCGCCGACGGCCATCATCTGGAGGAAGCGGCGGCTTCCGGGCTGCGTGCCGTGGAACAGCGGGGCGGCGCCCAGCGAACGGATCATGCTGCGGGCGGCCGCGATCCGGGTGGACCGCAACACTCCGGGCACCCGCAGTAGCTGGATCTTGTCGAGCAGGTTGCCGTGCGTGGTGTTGATCAGTGCGACGGCGTCGGCCCGCTGCTGGACCCGATCGCGGAACCGGTCGGACCAGGCGCTGATCGCGATACCGCCCATGGAGTGACCGGCGATGACGGCCCGTTCCCCCGGACGCAGCACTGCTGCCAGCACCGCGTCGAGGTCGGCGGCCAGGTGGTCGAGGCTGTAGGCCGACGGCGCGGGCACCCCGCTGCGGCCGTGTCCGCGGTGGTCGTAGGCGATGACCCGGTAGTCCCGGGACAGGTCGTTGATCTGCTCGTGCCACGCCTGCAGCGAGCAGGTGATGCCGTGCGCCAGAACGATCGGGTAGCCGTTGGAGGGGCCGAATACCTCGGTGTGCAACCGGGTTCCATCGGCGGAGTGCACGACCATGGTCTTGCTGGGCGGCAGGCTGGGGCCATTTTTCGAAGCCTGGCCGGCCTTGACCGGCTGCCGATTCATCGTTGGTGCCGACATCATCGCTCCTTGTCGGTGCGGCGACGCTGCCGCCCCGATGGTGGAGCGTAACCCGTCTTACGCCCCGCATCCGCAATACCGCCTGACCAATTTCGGAGAGTCCCACCTGTCACATCGGCACCGTCTTTCCTGATTCGTTGCCGAAACGGGATTTCACGCCGAATTTGGTGCTTGCATGTGCATAGAGTGCGTTTGCTACCTTGACGTTCGACGCACGCGTCACTGTCATCCATAGAAGGAGAACACCCAGAATGAACACCAGAATGGCCCGCGCCGCGGCCGGGGTCGGCGGCCTCGCCATCGCTGCCGCGTTCGCCGTGAGCTGCTCGGCCACCAAGGAGGCCACCAAGGACGCGATGTCCAGCGCTTCGAGCATCGGCTCGTCGGCAGCCAGCGCTGCCGGTAGTGCCGCCAGCAGCGCGGGCAGCGTTGCCAGCAGCGTTGCCAGCAGCGGCGCCAGCGCCGCCAGCAGCGTTGCCAGCAGCGGCGCCAGCGCCGCCTCGAGCGCGGTGTCCTCGGTGCTGAGTGGCACCCCGACGACGCTCACGGTGCCCGGCGTGGGTGACGTCTCCCTCGACGGACCTACCGCGGCCGCATACGAGCGCCTCGGCGGCGCCACCGCTCTCGGCGCTGCGACCGGGGTGTCGAAGACGATCGGCGACGGCACCGTGACGCCGTTCGCCAACGGCACCATCTTCACCTCGCCAGCCGGTTCCTACCTGGTTCAGGGCGAGATCCTCAAGCGTTACATGGACGAACAGGGTGGCCCCGCCGGCGCCCTCGGCTGGCCGACCGCCGATGAGACCGAGACCGGCGGCGGCTCGAAGGTGGCCAACGGCGGCTGGATCAGCGAGTTCCAGAACGGCAGCATCACCTGGCTGAACGACGGCAAGGGCAATTTCTCAGAGACCATCACCAAGAAGTAGTTCTTTCCACCTACGGACGGCCCCCTGTCATAGCGGGGGCCGTTCGGCGTTTTCGGCCCGAAGTGAACCCCGGTAACGCCGCGGAGCCCGTCCGGCGATAATGCCCGCATGACAAAGAAAACAACTGCCACGCTGATCGGCGCACTCGCCCTGGCCAGCCTGCCCGCTCTGACCGCTCCCGTTGCCTCGGCCGACGTGTGTGGCGACGTCGGCGGAAGGCACGTGTCCGTCGGCGGTTGCACCGACGTCGCCCGCGACATCGCGGCTCCCGTCGTGGCCGGCGCCGCAGTGGTCGGCGTGGACGACTGGGCCCGCTACGGGTTCCCCGAGGCCTACCCCTATGCCCTGGTGCCGGCCTTCCCCGGTGAGGCGCCCTGCATCTCGCCGACCGGACTGCCGTACTACACCCCTGGCGACGCCCCCTGCTACATCCCGTAGCCGAGGGGTGACCCCCGGCAGCTGATGCGGCGTTCGCGTCGGCTGTCGGGGACTTCGGGAGTGGAAGATACGGACGACGCGCGCGCTCGGCTGATCGTCATGCGATCAGTCTTGAACCGCCTTGGCGACGGTGATACACCGTGTCAGCCAGGACCGGTCACCGTCCTGGGCGGCCCACATGGCGTTGTGCACCATCCGCACCAGCACCCAGGCGCGGGCGCGGTGCTCGTCCAATCCGGCGGCGTCGACCAGCGTCCAGAGCCGTCGGCGCACCCCGTCACGGACGTTATCGCGATTCCTCCCCCGGTCGCTTCGCTCCTGCCCGCCGGAGATCTCATCCCACCGGTTCCACAGCATCGGGGCGATCTCGTAATGCGGGTCGCCGTTGACCGGCTTCGGGTCGATTGCCAGCCACTGCTGCCCCACATCTGAATCGCGGCCGGCGAGCACGTTGGCGTAGTGCAGGTCGGTGTGGATCACCCGGTCCGACAGGGCATCACCGGCGATGAGATCGCGGCCCAGCACGACGGCCTCGTCGACGAGCCGATGCGGGATTGGGGCGCTGCGCGGCATGGCCGCCAGTTCGGCGGTCCACCGGTCGACGAAAAAACTCAAGGGGCGCAACGCCGGTAGCGCTGGGACGTGAAGCGTGCGGTAGAGATCGGCGACCACGTGGCAGGCCTGTTCCTCGCTCACGCCGGTGAGGTCGGCGGTGTCGAGTCGCTCCAGCAGCAGCACCCGGTGATGCGGATCGGCGCTGAGCAGTCGCACCGCGCCGCGACCGCCCCAGCGGCGCAGAGCCAGATGCTCGTGCGCGGATTCCTCATCGGGAAAGCCGATCTTCAGCATGGCCGGCGATCCGTCGTCGGTGCGGACCGGGATCACCAGCGAGCAGTGCCCGTGGGCGGGGGCGCCGTCGGGCCGAACATTCCAGTGCTGACGGGCCCGATCGGCGGTCGCGGGCAGTGAGTCCACCCAGGCCGCCCATTGCGGGCCGCGGGCACTCATGGCGGTGACCGCTGCCGGAAGTTCGATCATCGGGACTGGGGGCCGCCACGCAAGGTGCGGGCGATGCCGAGCGTGACCGCCCCGAGCAGAACTGCGGTCAGCACGCAGTTGGCCGACATGCTGAGGGTGAAACCGTGGCGATCGACGTTTTCGCCGAAATTCGCCGGGCTGCCGATGATGACCAGATAGAACAGCGACACCGCACTGCCAGTGATGGCGATGCCCAGTGCGGTGCCCAATTCGAAGGCCGTCTCGGAGATGCCGGTCGCGGCGCCGACGCGGTCGGCACTGGCACTGGTCAGCACCAAATCGGAGGTGACAGTCACCACCGCCCCGAACGAAAAGCCCAACAGCATCAGCGGAAACACCATCGCGACATAGGAGACCGGTAACGCCAGACCGAGCAGCAACAATCCCGCCGTGCCCACGGCCAAGCCGATCAGCAGGGTGCGGCGGTGCCCCCACCGGCCGATCAGCCGTGCGGTGTTGGAGGCCACCAGCAGACTGACGATCGACTCCGGCAGGGTGGCCAGCCCGGACTGCAGCGGCGAGAAGTCGCCGATCTGACGCAGGAAGATCGGCAGGAAGAACAGCGCCCCGATATTGGCGAACAGAATCACCAACTGCGCGACAATGGCTGCGGTGAAACGGGATTGACCGAACAGCGTCAGATCCAGCAGCGGCGTTGGCAATCGGCGCTGACGCCGCAGGAACACCCACAGCAGCGCCGCACCTACGACCAGCGCGACCCAGGCGCTCCGAACACCCCAGCCGCGGTGGGCCAATTCGGTGATCCCGTAGACCACACCGAGGATGCCGGCGGTGGAGAAGACCACTGACAGCAGATCGAGCGGATGCTCCCCTTCGCTGCCCGCCTCGGGCAGCACCCACGCACCCATCGCCAGGATCAGGGCGACCACCGGCAGGTTCACCAGAAGCACTGAGCCCCAATAGAAGTGCTCGAGAAGCACACCGGCTACCGTCGGCCCCAGGGCCGCGCCCGCGGCGCCGGCCGCACTCCACACGCCGACCGCCCGCAGGCGCTGGTGTTCGTCGCTGAACAGGCTGCGCAGCAGTGCGAGGGTGGACGGCATCAGACCGGCCCCGGCCACTCCCTGAACGGCCCGCGCGACGATCAGCAGACCGGCGGTGGGCGCCATGGCCGCGGCCGCTGACGCCGCACCGAAAGCCAGGCTGGCGATCAGCAGCAGCCGCTTGCGACCGACCCGGTCCCCCACATTGCCCATGGTGATGAGCAACCCGGCGATGACGAACGAGTAGATGTCGCCGATCCAGAGCACCTGGTTGTAGTCCGGCCGCAGTTGCTCGGAGATCGACGGGACCGCCACGCTGACCACCGTGCCGTCGACGGCCACCATGAACACCGCCAGGCACAGCACGAAGAGGCCGGCGAGCTGGCGACGGGTCACGAGTTACTCACGCAACAGGTTGTCGAGGACCGATGCCGTCAGGATGTAGAGGACGTGACTGCCCCCCGCGCTGATCTGGACGTCTGCCGGCCACTTCCAGGGCGGCGGCGTTCCGCCGAGCACCGGGAAACCCACCGAAGTGACCGTCATCAACGCCGTGCCGAACAACAGGCTGGCATACGGTTCGCGAATCAGATTGCGCAGGGCCACATGCGCGATTCCGAAGGCCGAACCGTAAGTCCACCGCAGACCCAAGGTGATGGCCCCGGCCTCCCGGTCGGTCGGCTTGGGCAGGTGCAGAATCTTGGCGACGATCTGCCCGGGCACCACGCTGTCGTCGTAGTCCAGACCCTCCTGCGACCACAGGCCTTCGACGGGTGTGCCGTCGGCAAGTGCCGTCACCCCGGCGTAATGGCCGCGCCGCAGATAGCGTTCGGCGTGGTACCACAGCGCCATCGCCGCGGTCCCACTCGCTCCCGCCACCAGCCCGCGGGTGTACCACGGGAGCGTGGGGAACCGTCGCGGCCGCATGGTGGGCAAGGGTAATCGAGAGCCGGTAGCGCGAAGACCGGTTAGCAAGATCGGCCGGTGAACCTGACCGATTTCACCAGTGAGAGGCCGCCGCGTGCAGAATAATTCGACGAGTGTCCGAACAACGCACCAGCAAAGTGTCCATCGTCGGGGTCGGCAGTGTCGGAACGGCGATTGCCTACGCCTGCATGATCCGTGGATCCGCCGGCGCCATCGCGCTGTACGACTTGGCGGCCAAGAAGGTTCACGCGGAGGTTCTCGACCTCAACCACGGCAGTCAGTTCGTACCGAACTGCACGGTGACGGGTTCGGACTCCATCGACGTGACCGCGGGATCGTCGGTCGTCATCGTCACGGCCGGGGCAGCGCAGAAGCCCGGCCAGACCCGCCTGGAGCTGGCCGCCACCAACGTCAAGATCGTCCAGACGATGATGCCGCAGCTACTGGAGCAATCCCCTGACGCGATCTTCATCTTCGTCACCAATCCGGTCGACATCGTCACCCTCGCCGCCGCTCGCTCCGTCGACCTCCCACCGGGCCGGGTCTTCGGGTCCGGAACGGTGCTGGACTCCAGCCGCTTCCGCTACCTCATCGCCAAGCGCGCCGGGGTGGACGTGGGCAATGTGCACGGCATCATCGTCGGCGAACACGGCGACTCCGAGATTCCGCTGTGGTCGAGCGTGTACATCGGCGGGGTGCCGGCGTTGCAGTGGCGCGACGCCGCGGGCCAGCTGGTGTTCGATGACGCAACCCGGGAGGAGATCAGCAAGGGCGTGGTGAACGCCGCCTACGAGATCATCGAAGGCAAGGGTGCCACCAACCTCGCGATCGGCCTGTCCAGCGCACGGATCATCGAGGCGGTGCTCAGCGACGAGCAGCGGGTGCTGCCGATCTCGACCGTGCAGACCGGCGCCTACCAGCTCAAGGATATCGCGCTGGCGCTGCCCACGCTGGTGTCGCGGTCCGGCGCCGGCCAGGTGCTGGAAGTGCCGCTGTCGGTCAACGAGCTGCTGGGACTTCAGAGTTCAGCCAAGACGCTCGCCGAAATCCGCGATTCCCTGGAGTTGTAGCCGCTGCACCCACCATGATTTCGGCATGCACATCACCGATCTGACTGCCGATCTCGCGCGACACGAGGAAGCCAAGGATTATCTGGCCGTCATCGAGGGTGTCCGGGAACTCGTCACGGTCAACCCCGAGGCGTTCAAGGATCCGTGGATCAAGGGCTGGATCGCGCGCAGGTGGCGTGACCTCTTCATGCAGGAGGCCGTCAAGGATAAAGACGCCGTCGAGTATGCGTCCAAACCGCCCTTGCTGGCACCAGTGCCACTGCCCGGCTTCCTCAAGAGCTCCAACCCTCGCCAGGCCATCGCCGAACGCTTCCTGAAGGACGCACCGGCCAGCGAGTGGCGGGCAACATTGCCTGTGGCACAGCATGACTCGATCAAGAATACGACCCTGATCCTGTGCGGCGGATTACTGACCGGGCTACTGCACTCCGAGGCGCATTCGTTTCCGGTGGAGGCCGACCGGCTGTATAAGGAACGCGGTTGGCGCACCATTCGCGCCGACGTGCATCCGATGCGCTCGTGTGAGGCCAACGAGGCCGACATCGAGGCGGCCCTCCGCGGCGAGGGCCTCGACACCCTGATGCGCCCGATCGAGCACCCGGTGCCGCCCAAGGACGTCTTCCTGCTCGGCTACAGCAAGGGCTCTCCGGACATCCTGTCGTTCCTGCTGCACCATCCCGAGTACCACGACCGAATCAAGGGCGTGTTCACCTGGGGCGGCGCGGTCGGCGGCTCCTACACCGCGGACGGGGTGTACGAGCAGATCAAGAATCTGCCCACCGAGGGTTCCTTCGAATATGTCAGCACGCTGCTCGCCGTCATCAGCGGCACCATGCTGAGCAAAGTCGGACTTCGCCGTCTGGACGAGTACGACATCAAAGGCGCGATGAACGACCTCCGCACCGAGGTCCGCGAGGAATTCAACCGCAAGCACGCCGAGTACCTCGACAGCCTGGGCATCCCGATCTTCGCGCTGACCGGCGCCACCACTCCCTTGGAAGTGCCCAGCGTGCAGTTCATGGATGCCATTCGGCTGAGTTCGTTCGACGCCAACAACGACATGCAACTCACCCAGAAGCAGGCCATCCTGCCGATCGGGATGAACACCCACGTCGCCATGGCGCACGCCCACCACTGGGATCTCGCGTATGCAGCCTTCCCGATCGCGATGCGGCTGGCGATTCCCAATCTCGAACACCGCTGGCCGCGGTACGCCGCTCTGGTGGCCAACTGGGAACTGCTCGCGGAATTGGGTCTGATCGACTGACTCCGATACGTTGGCGCAGACGTCGACAACGGTTGAAGGGGATGGACCATGCGCGCACTGGCACTGGCGATGGGGGCAATCGCCATGGCGGGCTTCACGGCTGCCCCGGCTGGCGCGGATCCGGCCGTGCCGGATCCGGGTTATGACGCCGTCACCTACCTGATCGGCAAGTGCTGGGATCCGAGCCAGCCGGTCGAGCAGCAGCCCACGACGGTGAAGTACAACTGCGACGGTACGTCGGTGATGCAGGACATGGTGTGGACGTCATGGGGCGCCGACGGCGCCACCGGCACCGGGACCGACACCTCGGTGGAGTGCAAGCCGAACTGCGCCGACGGAGCCAAGTTGGTCAACCCGATCGTGGTGCACGCCTGGAACCCGAAGCCGGCGGCCGGCTGCCTGCCGAATCTTCAGTTCTACTCCGATCTCACTGTCGCCTACCCCAAGGGCGTGCCACCGTGGATCACACCGGGTACGCAGTGGGCGCCGGACACGTTGTTCACCACGGTGGACGGCATGCCGGCGGTGCACTACATCAACCAGAGCGCGCAGAGCTGCACGCCTCTGTAGACATGCTTTAGTCCGGCAGCGGCAGTTAGTCCGGCAGCGGCAGGCAGCGGCAGGCCACCAGCGCCAGGTCGGCTCCGACCTCGGCCGGCGATTTCGTCGGGGTCAGGATATGGCTTTGACAAAGGCGCACAACGCTTTCCACCATGATCCGCACGTCGGCGGGATCGGCTGAGGGCCACTGCCCGATCACCCAGTCGGCGAAGAGTGCGGTGGCCGTCCCCAGCAGTGCCTCGCCGCGGACAGTCAGAAGCGACAGCAGTGATACGTCCCCGCCCGCGGCAGCCCGGGTGATGACCGTCGCCAGCAGTGGGTTGTCCCGGGCGGCAGTGACCATGTACTGCACCGCCTCGGAGACCGCTCCGGCGAGGTCGCCGGGATTCTCGGCCAGCCGAGCCGCCACGCCGTCGAAGAACTCGGTCATCTCCCGCATGACGAGGGCGTTGCCGAGCTCATCCTTGGTCCCGAACTCGCCGTGCAGGCTCTGGCGGCTGATGCCGACCTGGGTCGCGATCGCGCCCATCCGGACCGCCGCCCAGCCACGGTCGAGAACGACCGCGCGGGCGGAGTCGAGGGCCACGTCGCGCAACCGCGCACGCCCGAAAGCACGGGTCTCAGCGCGCAGGTCCACGGCAGTCACGGCTGCGAGTCTAATGCCTCACCCGACATTTCCGTCCGTTCTGTCACTACTGCTTGACATCTTTGGATTTTTGTCGGAGGCTCGTCACTAACGACGGAGTTCCCAGGAGACGACCCATGACGACTGCCCTTACCCGCGCCGAGCGCCCCTACGACCCGGCCGACATCTCCTCGCACGAGTTCTGGGAGGGAACCGCCGCCGACCGCGAGAAGGTCTTCGCCGAACTGCGCGCGAACCGGCCGATCTCCTGGCACCGCCCCGTGAAGAACGGAATGTTCGAGGATCCCAACGACCAGGGCTTCTGGGCGGTGGTCCGGCACGCCGACCTCGTCGAGGTCACCCGCAGGCCCGGTGACTTCCTGTCCGGCAAGGGCATCACGTTCGAATCGCTGCCCCCCGAAGCACTCGATGCCGCGCAGGGATTCATCGCCATGGATCCGCCGCGGCACACCAAGATCCGCCGTCTGATGGCCGCCGCCTTCACCCCCAAGCAACTGGCCCGCATCGACGACCACATCGTCGCCAACGCCCGCCACATCGTCGACGATATCGCCGATGAGGGCCGGGTCGACTTCGTCACGGACGTTGCCGCACTGGTGCCGATGCACAACATCTGCGACATGGTCGGCATCCCCGAGGAGCACCGCCGCACCATCGCCTACGAGTCGCAGTTCGCCGACGGCTGGCGCGATCCCCGATTGCTCAACGGGATGGACCCGCTGGTACGGGTGTTCCAGACCATCGCCACCGTGCACGGGGTCGCCCATGAACTGATCGCCGCCCGCCGCAGCAAGCCGGAGAACGACCTGATGACCGCGCTCGTGCAGGCCGAGGTCGACGGCGAACGACTGACCGACGACGACATCGCGTCGATCTTCGCGCTGCTGATCATCGCCGGCAACGACACCACCCGGCAGTCGATCAGCCATGGCATGAAGGCGCTCACCGACTTCCCCGAGCAGCGGGCGTGGCTGATGGAGGATCTGGATGGCCGGCTTCCGATGGCCGTCGAGGAGATCATCCGCTGGGCGACGCCGATCATGACGTTCCGCCGCACTGCGGCTCACGACACCGAACTCGGCGGCCAGCACATCACCGAGGGCGACAAGGTGATCATGTTCTACTCCTCGGCCAACCGGGATCCCGAGGTGTTCGATCACCCCGAGCAACTGAACCTGTCGCGCTGGCCGAATAAGCACGTCGCCTTCGGCGGCGGCGGCATCCACCACTGCCTGGGCGCCCAGTTGGCCCGTCGGCAGATCACCGCGACGTTCCGCGAACTGCTGACCCGGCTGCCCGACATCCAGACCGTCGGCGAGCCGGAGTTGGGCAACGGCAACTTCTTCCATACCGTGATGTCCATGACCGCAGAGTTCACTCCCGAGAAGAAGGCCGCTCCTGAAGAGAAGGCCGCAGCGCGATGAAGGTCGTCGTCGACCGCAGCAAGTGCTCATCGATCGGGCTGTGCGAGGCGACCGCCCCGGACATCTTCGAGATCGGCCCGGACGGCGCGCTGCACATCCTGATCGATGAGATCCCCGACGGTCGCCGGGTCGAGTTGGAGCAGGCGTGCGAAAACTGCCCCACCCAAGCACTGAGCATCGAGGACTGACGCGCTGTAGGTTCACCCCGCATGGGGAGTGTCCGGAGCGACCGGGTTCATCAGCACCTCGCCGAGCGTCGCCGGCGGCTGAACGAATCGCGGGCGCTCAGCCCGCTCAAAGCAGTCCTGTTGCGCTTCAAGGAGATTGACGGCGGCACCCAGGGCGTCCTGGTGTCGGTGCAGCTGTTCACCGTCGTCATCCCGCTGATGATCCTCGGGTTCAGTTACTTCACGGGCTTCGCCGACAACGCCAGCCCGGGCACCGTCTGGATCCGCGAGCTGGGCCTTTCCGGCGCCACCAGCGACACCGTTCGCGGGGCGTTCGGCGACACCGCGGCGCTGCGATCGCTATGGACCGTCGTCGGTGTCGCAGCGTTCCTGGTGTGGGGCATCCCGATGTCGATCATGGTCGCCGGCATGTTCGCCAAGGCCTGGCAGCGCGAACAGTTCGGGACTGGCCAGAAGTTGGCGCGCGGCGCGCTGTGGTTCCTGCTGTACCTGACGATGCTCGTGCTGCGGGAGCGGATCGCCTTCGGGGCCGAATACACCGGAGTCATGCAAGTTCTCATGTTCGTCATCGCACTGATCCCAGTGTGGGTGTTCTGGTCCCTGACGCCGCTGGTGCTGGTGCGCGACGGCGGCCACGGATTCGCCTACCTTGCGCTCGCGGGACTCGCCGGTGTGGTGATCGACGGGGTCATCGTGCCGCTGGCCGGGCGGCTGATCTTCCCGCGGGTGATCGACGCCTGGACGAGCTTCGGCCCGATCGGTGTCGCCATGGCGATCATGACCTGGTGCGGGGTGCTGGGCACCGCGTGGGTCATCACCGCATGCGTCGGGGCGGTGCTGTGGGAACGCAACGCCCCGACCGACACGGTCTTAGAGGCGCAGACAGCCGAGACCGTCAACGCCTGAAGATGACTACTGCCCCATCGCCTCTTTGCGGTCCTCGTCGCTGAAGCCGTCCGCACCGAAGCCCTCGCCACTGCGGGGCGCCCGCCGCCTGGTCATCACGGCGTGCGTCGACCTGAAGGCCGCCCTGTTGGCCTCGTAGTTCCTTTCGGAGGACCTCGGCGACCCTACGTCCGTAAGGTTGAGCCATGGGAACCTTGCCTCCCGGACCACGCTTGCCCGCGAGCCTGCAGACAGCGCTGATGATGCGTTGGTGGTCGGCGTGCGCGTTCGCCTGCCGGCGACGCTACGGGGACGTGTTCACGGTCCACCTGGCCGGGTTCGGCAAGGGGGTGTATCTGGCCAACCCCGACGACATCAAGACCGTCTTCGCCGGCGATCCGCGGATTTACCATGCGGGAGAAGCGAATTCGATTCTCGGTGGCGTGCTGGGACGCAGTTCGGTGCTGGTGCTCGACGGCAACGTACACCGCGACCGGCGCCGGTTGATGCTGGCGCCGTTCGCCCGCGACGCGGTGGCCCGCCAGACCGGGCTGATCGCGCAGATCGCCGCCGCCAGCATCGCCGGCTGGCCGGTAGGCACGGAATTCGCAGTGGCGCCAAAGATGTCGGAGATCACCCTTGAGGTCATCCTGCGGACTGCCATCGGCGCGAGCGACCCGGACCGGCTGGCGGCCCTACGCGACGTGATGCCCCGACTGCTCAGCCTGAGTGCGTTCGACACCCTCGCTATCGCCCGGCCCCGCCTGCAGCGGCACTGGCTCTGGCGCGCGCTGCGGCGCAACCTCGCCGAGGCCGACGCGCTGCTCTACGCCGAGATCGCCGAACGCCGCGCCGATCCTAATCTCGCCGAGCGCACCGACGCGCTGGCCATGCTGGTGCGCGCTGCCGACCAGCAGGGCCGCCACATGACCGACACCGAGTTGCGCGATCAGCTCATGACGCTGCTCCTGGCCGGGCACGACACCACGGCGAACTCGCTGTCCTGGGCGCTGGAGCGGCTGACCCGCGACCCGCAGACCCTGGCCCGCGCGGTGGCGGCCGCCGAAGCGAGCGCAGCCGGCGACCCGGCCGGCGACGAGTATCTGGACGCAGTCGCCAAGGAGACCCTGCGGATCCGGCCGGTGGTGTTCGACGTGGGCCGGGTGCTCAAGGAGCCCGTGGAGATCGCCGGCTACCGGCTGCCGGCCGGGGTGACGGTGATCCCCGCGATCGGCCTGGTGCACGCCCGCAACGACATCTACGACGACGCCGCACAATTCCGGCCCGAACGGATGCTGGGCGCAAGCCTGTCCCCCACCACCTGGCTGCCGTTCGGCGGCGGCAACCGCCGGTGCCTGGGCGCCAATCTGGCGCTCGCCGAGATGCGGATCGTCCTGCGCGAAGTGCTGCGGCGCGCCGACCTGCAGACCACCACCGCGCCCGGTGAACGGCCCCGGGTCAGAGGCATCATCCAGCAGCCGCACCGCGGCAGCCGAATCCGCCTGCGCGCGTTGCGATCCACTCAGACAGGGGTCGAGCGGGCCGCTCAGATAGATACCGCGAACCTCTCGAGGTGAATCTGGTCCGCCGGCACACCGGCGGCGGTCAGCGCGGCCACCGCGGCGTCCATCATCGGCGGTGGCCCGCAGAGGTAGACGTCGGGCATCTCGTCCAGCAGGGCGATCTCAGCGGCCGCCAGTTCGACGGGGTTGCCCACCGGGCCGTCCCAGGCCGGGTCGGCGTTCCACACCAGGGTGTCGGCCCGGAATTCCGGCAAGGCCTCGGCGAGTGCAGCGATCTCATCCTGGGCGAAGACCTCGCCGTGCCGGGTGACACCGAAGAACAGCCGGGCCGGCTGGGGTTCGCCGAACTCCGCCATCTTGCGCAGCATCGACAGCAGCGGCGAAAGGCCGGTCCCGCCGGCAAGGAACCACCGCGGCCGAAGTCCGTTCTCCGCCAATCCGAATTCGCCGTCAGCACTCGACACCGTCAGCACGTCGCCCACTTCGGCGTGCTCGGACAGGTAGTCCGACATCGCACCCCCGGGCAGTAGCCGGATATAGAACTCCAGCTGCCCGTCCCAGTTCGCCACATTGGCCGGCGAGTAGGCGCGGCGCACTTCCTTATCCCAGGTGCCCGGAACGCCACCCTCTCGACCGGGCGGGGCGCCCGGCACGACGATCCTGACGAACTGACCGGACTCGAAATCGGCTGACGCCGAGCCGTCCTCGCCAGGACGCAGGGTCACCGTCAGCCGCATCACCCCGTCGGCCACCCGGTCCAGTGCGGTGATCTCCGCCTCGTGCCGAACCGGTGGGCCGACGACGATCTTGCTCTGGTCGTACGGAAGTTCGATCCGGCAGTCCTCGCGGGGGAAGCTGCGGCACAACAAGATTCCGCCCTCACCCTCCGGCACCTCGATCACGTTCGGGTCATGGTGGCCCATCTCGACCCGGCCGTCCCGCAGGACAGCCGAGCAGGCTCCGCAACCGCCGGACTCACACGATGCCTTCAGCATGATCCCGGCGTCTTCGGCGGCCTCGAGCACGGTCATCGAACCGTCGCACATCAGCGTCGACTCCAGACCATCGGCGGTGACCAGAGTGACGTCATATCCGGTGTCCGTCGGCACTTTTGTCGACATGAAGCTGGTTGCCTCCTCGAGTGTGTCGGTCATTTACGCCCCTGCCAGGGCGGCGGCCAGATCCTCGGCCGGATCGCCGATCGGCTTGAGCGCGAACTTCTCGACCAGGATGTCCACCGCGGCGGGAGTCAGGAAGGCCGGCAGGGTCGGCCCGAGCCGGATGTTGCGGATTCCCAGGTGCAGCAGGGTCAGCAGCACCGCGGCGGCCTTCTGCTCGAACCATGAGACGAACAGGCTCAGCGGCAGATCGTTGACGCCGCAGTCGAACGCGTCGGCCAGGGCGAGCGCGATCTGGATGGCCGAGTAGCTGTCGTTGCACTGCCCGACGTCGAGCAACCGCGGGATGCCGCCGATGTCGCCGAAGTCATGGCTGTTGAACCGGTACTTGTTGCAGCCCAACGTCATCAGCACCGTGCTGTCCGGGGCGTGGTCGGCGACGTCGGTGTAGTAGTTGCGGCCCGGGGCGGCGCCGTCGCAGCCGCCGATGAGCAGGAACCGGGTGATGTCTCCGGCCTTGACCGCCTCGATGACCTTGTCGGCGACCGACAGCACCGCGTTGCGCCCGAAGCCGGTGGTGACGGTCTCCTCGGGGACCTCCTCGGTGAACCCGGGCAGCGACTGCGCGGCCTTGATCACCAGCGAGAGGTCGTCGTTGCTCAGGTGACGCACACCGGGCCAGCCGACCGGTCCGAGGGTGAAGATCCGGTTGCGGTAGGCCGGTTGCGGCTCGATCAGACAGTTCGACGTCATGACGATCGGGCCCGGGAACGCGGTGAAGTCGCGGTGCTGGTCCTGCCAGGCGCCGCCGTAGTTACCCGCCAGGTGCGGGTGCTTGTGCAGTTCGGGGTAGCCGTGGGCGGGCAGCAACTCGCCGTGGGTGTAGACGTTGATACCGGTGCCGGCGGTGGCAGCCAGGATCTTGTCCAGGTCATGCAGGTCGTGGCCGGAGACCAGGATGGCATTGCCGACCACCGGGGTCACCCGGACCGGGGTGGGCACCGGGTTGCCGAAGCTGCCGGTGTTGGCGCCGTCGAGCATCGCCATCACCTTGAGGTTGACGGCCCCGAGTTCGAGGGCGTGGCCGAGCAGCGCATCGAGGTCAGACGGCCCGGAGGCCAGAAACGCCAGTCCGTTCTCGATACCGGCGTCGGTGTCCTCGGTGCGGTAGCCCAGCGCGTGGGCGTGGTGGGCGTAGGCGCACATGCCTTTGAGGCCGTAGAGGTTGAGATTGCGCAGGCCGATGATGTCGGCGCCGAGGGTGTCGAGGTCGGCGTCGACGCCGACCTTCTCGGCCTGCTCGACGACCTCGGAGATCTTGGCTGCCGGCTCGAACTGCGCTGGGCCGGTGAGGATTTCGGGCTCGACGCCGGCGGCGCAGGCGGCGGCCACGTAGGCCTCTTTCGCCTGTTCGCGCTTGCCGACGGCGTCGGCGATCAGCGCCATGAACCGGGTGGCGTTGAAGTTCACGTTGGTCAAGGTCGTGAACAGGTCGAAGGAGGCACGAGCGGCGTACTGCGGGTCCGGGGCGCCGAGTTCACGCAGTTTCTGCGCGTACTGGCCGATGCCCAGGTCGACGTGAACCAGCACGTCCTGCAGTGCGGCGGTGGTGGCATCCTTGCCGCAATTGCCCTTGGTGGCCGCGCAGCCGAAGCTCAGCAGGTTGGGGCGATCGGACTGCGGGGTGCGGTCGGTCTGCTCGCACTGGTAGCAAAACATGGTTCTCCTGTGGTCGAGGTGACGCGCCCACGCTACGAACCGCGCCACCCGGCGCCATTGATCTAGATCAAGCCGGGAGTGTGGCGCGCGTCACAGCATCGACTGGGCGCGAGCGTACGCATCGAGGGCGGCGATGTCCGGAATCTGGACGACGGACCCGTCCACGGTGAGCAAACCCTCCGTCGTCAGAGTGCGCATCGCGCGGGAGAACGTCTCCGGCGTCATGCCGAGCCGCGAGGCCAGCACCTGTTTGAGTGCAGGGAGCTCCACGGTGGTCGAGGGGCCGGCCTGACCGGCGTCGTCGCGCATGGCGCCCAGCACGAAAGCGACGATCCGCTGGGTAGCCGACTGCAGCGACAGCATCGCGATGTCCTGAACCTTGCCCTGCAGTCGTTTGGCCATCGAGGCCAGCATCAGCCGCGCCACGGCAGGGTCGCCGTCGAGAATGCGGTCCACCGCGGCGGCCGGCACGAACACCAGGTGGGTGTCGACCAGAGCAGTAGCGTCCACCGGGTAGGGATCGCGCAGGAACATCACCGCGTGCCCGAACGCGCCGCCGGGACCGATGATCTCCAGCACCTTCACCATGCCCTCGGAGTTGGACACCGACAACTGCATGCGCCCCTCGCGCACCAGGTAGAAACCGGTCGACGGCGTACCGCGGCGGAACAGCACCTGCCCGCCGGGCAGGACGATCGGGCGGCTCTGCGCGGCAAGGAATTCCGCATGGGCGCGGTCCAGTCCGTCGAACATCGGGGCGGATGCGATGGCGGCGTGCAGATCGGCGGTCACGGGCGCTCCGGGGGTGGTAGGGACCCCGGCGAACCTACCTTCCGCCATCCTCCCGGCCGCCATCCCCCGGCCGCAATCCCCCCGGCCGCAATCCACCTGGATGCGGGCTGCCCCTATAGGGCCGTGGCCCGCCCGGCCGCAGCGACAGCCCCAACCGTGTGAGCACAATGCGCACAACCGTCACATCCAGCACTGCGCGCCCAGTGCGCACAAGCGCGACAGCTAACCCCCGCGCTTCCTACGTTCGGTTCATCGCAAGAAGAGGAGCCGGCACAGTGGGTGTATTCGGAGACATCGATTCGTGGAATCCCGCCCCCGGGCAGGTCACCACCTGGCGGGCCTCTGTGGCCAGTCGAACGCTCATGCGCCACGCCCCGCACGATCCGATCGCCCCGACGTACCAGCAGGCACAGCACCTCTGGAACGCCCAGCACTGCGCGGCACGGGGAATCGGCATGCCGCGGCTGCTGATCACCGCCTGGACGATGGCCGGGGTCTGCGATCCCGCCGCCATGACGGCGGCGATCAACGACCACGTCCGCTGCCAGCGCACGTATCACAGCGCCTTCGAGATCCACACCGGCGACATCGTCCGGCGCACCATCGTCGATCCCGCGGACATCGAATTCGTTCCGGCCGCAGAGGGTTTCATGGACACCGAACAGATCCATCACTACGTGCTCACCTCGACGCCGACGACGACCGTGTGGGACTGCTTCACCTTCGGGGTGATCCAGGACGTCGACCACTTCACCTTCTACGCCAGCATCGACCACCGACATTTCGACGGCATGTCGATGGGTCCGCTGTTCAGCGACATCCACCACGGCTACCAGGCCCGTGTGCACGGACTCCCGGATCCGGTTCTGCACACCAGTGACTACCGCGGCTACACCCGCCGCCAGCATCAGCGGTCAGCGTCCCTGACGCTGGAGTCGCCGCAGGTCCAGGACTGGATCGACGTCGCGAGCGACGGCCGGTGGCCCAGTTTTCCGCTGCCCACCGGCGACGTAGCGGGGGTCGGCCATGACGGACCACTTCTCGGCCAGTGCACTGCTGCCGGAATACACCTACATCCGCTCGCCGCGCGACCTGCGCACTCCGCAGGCGCTCGCCGACATGGAACAGATGGCGCAACGGGTCTCGCAACTTCCCAACGTCGCCGCGGTGCGCGGCATCACCCGGCCGACCGGAAAGACGTTGGACCAGGCCAAGATCAGCTATCAGGCCGGCATGGTCGGTGACAAGCTGCAGGACGCCTCCAGCCAGATCACGCAGAAGTCGGGCGATCTCGACACCCTCGACGGCGGCGCCCGCAAGCTCGCCGACACCCTGTCTGGGATCCGCGACCAGATCGACCAGGCTGGCCAGTCCGTCGGCTCGGTGACCTCGAGCCTGGGCCAGGTTCAGCAGCAACTCGACGATGTCAGTTCGGACGCGAAGCTCAAGCAGCTGGTGGCCAGCGGCGAACTGAACGCCGGAACCGCCCACGAGCTGAGCGCCGCTGCGGCACAAATCGATTCACTGGTGGCCTCCGGTACGGGGATCGCCGAGCAGAAGATCGCCGGAGTCAAGCAGGGCGCCGACCAACTGGCCGACGGCAGCCGGCAGGTGTCCGACGGTGTGACCACCCTGGTCGACAAGACCAAGGAGATGGGTGCGGGCATGAACCAGGCGGCCGATCTGCTGAGTCGATCAAGAATGACGCCACCAGTCCGTCCATGGCGGGCATGTTCATCCCGCCGCAGGTGCTCACCACCGACGACTTCAAGAACGCCTCGAAGCTGTTCATCTCCGCGGACGGCCACTCCGCCCGCTACGCGGTCGAGTCCGCCTTCGACCCGTTCAGCACGCAGGCCATGGATCAGGTGTCGAGCAGCCTGGGAGCCGCCCGGGGGGCACAGCCCAACACGACGCTGTCAGACGCCGATATCTCGATGGTCGGCAGCACCCCGATGTACAGCACCATGCGCGCCGACTACAAGCATGACCTGCAGCTGATCATCCTGGTGACCCTTGCCGTGGTCTTCTCCATCCTCGTCGCGCTGCGGCGGGCCATCGTGGCGCCGCTCTATCTCATTGCCTCCATGGTGATCTCCTACATGGCGGCTCTGGGTCTGGGTGTGGCGGTGTTCCAGCTGCTCGATCACCACCAGTTGTCCTGGATGGTCCCGGCGATGTCGTTCATCGTCCTGGTCGCGGTCGGCGCCGACTACAACATGCTGCTGATCGACCGCATCAAGGAGGAGTCCGGCCACCGCGGCGTGCGCAGCGGGATCATCCGGGCGGTGGGATCGACCGGCGGTGTGATCACCTCAGCCGGAATCATCTTCGCGGCGTCGATGTTCGGCCTGCTGTTCGGCTGCCTGTCCTCGATGGTGCAGACCGGGTTCATCATCGGCGCCGGCCTGCTGATCGACACCTTCGTGGTTCGCACCGTCACCGTCCCGGCGATGGCCGCGCTGATGGGCGACGCCAACGGTTGGCCGTCGCGGCCGAACCGGGCACGCCGGCCGAAGCGGTGCCGGACCCGGCCGGTCGCCCCGCTGGAGCCCACCCAACAGCGTCGTGGCGGGCGGCACCGCAAGGACCGTGCGACGGCCACGGCATGATCCCGCGTCAGCCGGCCGGGAGGGCAGGCCGCCCTCCCGGCCGGGCCGCACGCGAGGAGGTCACCAGCGTCGATGGCCGCGATTGGCCGCATCCTTGACGAGCTGCTCCCGTAAGTCTCGTGTGACGTTAATTAAAGTGGATCGTTGATCAGCAAATTCATGATGTGCCCCGGGTACCCCTGGGCCTCAGGGTCCCGGAATAGTCGCGTTTCATGTGGTCAGGACCAGTGTGAGGGCGTGATCTGGGTGTCTGGCGTGGTGGCGGGGGCCGGCGGCGATGTTGTTCCAGCCTTCGATCCGGAGGATGCTGATCGCGAGGTTGCGGCAGGTGGCCATTACTTGTGGCGCTTGCCCAGTACGGACCTGAGAGCCGTCCTCATCGAAGGTCACGTCGCGAACCCAATGCAGGCGATTTTCAATGGCCCAGTGGCCTTGGACCCATGCGGCCAGTCGTTGTGGTGGCGCGTCTTTGTTGGTCGCGGAGGTGATCAGGTAGACGACCTCGACGGTTTTGCCCGCTTTGTCGGTGACGGTCCGGCGGAGTTGGGCGACTTGGGCCGCGCCGGGAAAGTCGATCAGTCGGGGACATCGGCCGGCTGGCGCTGCCGGTCGATGTGACCACCGTGCTGGGCAACCTGCTCGACAATGCGATCGACGCCGCCCGCACCACAACAAGAACCGGCACCCCCACCGTGGAAGTCGAACTGCTGCAGGACGAGACGACGTTGCACATCACCGTCGCCGACAGCGGCGCCGGGGTGGCACCCGACTTCGTCGAGCAGCTGTTCACCGTGGGCACGTCCACCAAACCGGATTCGGGCATCCCGGATGGCCGCGGCATCGGCCTGGCGCCGTCCCGTCAGATCGCCCGCGCCCTCGGCGGCGACGTCCGCCTGGCCAGTCCGGGCGACCCGGACGCCGACCTCCCCGGCGCGGAGTTCAGCGCCCGGGTGCCGGGAGTGCTGCTGCCCGGCGTCATCAACGAGGAGGAACCGTGAGCGAATTCACCGTCCCAGTGGTCGACGACGACTTCCGGGTCGCCAAGATGCACGCCGGGATCGTCAACGCGATGCCCGGCTTCACCGTCACCGCCACCGTCAACACCGTGGCCGGCGCCCGCAAGGCCGACGCGGTGGACCTCGCGCTGGTCGACGTCTACCTGCCGGACGGCTCCGGGATCGACCTGATCCGCTAATTGCGCTGCGATGCGCTGGTTCTCAGCGCTGCGAGCGAGGCCGACGCCATCCGCGCGGCGGTGTCGGCCGGCGCCTTCGGCTATCTGGTCAAGCCGTTCGCGCCGACCGACCTGGCAGCCCGGCTGTCCGGCTGTCCGGCTGTCCGGCTACGCCCGCAACCGCAAGATCCTGTCCGGCCCCAACCTCGGCGCCGCCGACGTCGACGCGGCGCTGGCTGCGCTGCGGCCCCGGGTGGCCGACGCCGCACACTCCTCCGCCGCCCCGGCGTCGCCGACCAAGCAGCTGGTGCTGGAAGCACTGTCGGCGTCGCAGAGCCCGATGTCGGCGGCCGAGGTCGCCACCGCGACCGGTATATCGCGGGCGACGGCCCAGCGCTATCTGGCCGGCTTGGCCAGCAGCGGCGAGGCGAAAGTCGGCCTACGCTACGGCACCACAGGCCGGCCGGAGCAGGAGTTCGTGGCGGTTAAGACGCCGCGCAGGACTCCGCCCGCAGCAGGTCGCTGATCTCGCTGATCATCTGGACTGTGTCGGTCATCGCCGTACTGCCACTTTCGTTCCGGTCACCAGCAGGTGACGTCTCTCTTCGCCCACCCTCGAGCGACAACGACGGTGTGGTCGCGCGGACGGTCCCCGGTTCGAGGGGCTTGTCGCTGCAAGGCGGGCACAAGAGTCCTGGTACCCCCAGGAGGGGCAGGCCACCGCTCTCCAGGTCGGATGCAAACCCAGCCATCCCCCGATCAGCGGATACCGGATTCATCCTGCAGATCCACCGTCAGGCCGACAGCGCCAGTGACAGGCCGGCGCGACAGTAACGGTGTACCGCCGGAAAGCCGGCCCGCAGGAAAGAAGATCGAGATGATCACCACCACGTCACACCGCATCACCGCAACCGTGGCCGCTGGACTGATCTCCGCCGGCCTAATGGCCGGAGGTGCCGCCGCCACCGCAGCTCAGACGGTGAACCTCGCTGACTACGGTGCTGCGATCACCGCCGACAACTCCACCGACGCGGCCCGCTCCGAAGGCGTCCCGCACATGTCCGACAACCATCGCGGCAACGGCAGCTACTTCGAGCGGATGGACGGCGCCCGTTCGGAGTAACACCCCAAGAACATCCCTACGAGCCGAGCGCCCCGCCGAAACAACGGCGGGGCGCTCCGTCATGACACGATCGGACACCATGCGCGCCTTCGCCTGTCCGGTCTGCCAGAGCTTCGTCCCGTTCGACGCTAAGCAGTGCCCGTCGTGCGCCGTGGCCCTCGGGCTGCATCTGCCCAGCCGGTCGATGCTGGCCCTGCTCGACGGCACCGCAATCAAACTGGACGGGCAGGCGTGGGTGCGGTGCACCCAGCACAATCCGCTGGGGTGCAACTGGCTGACGCCCGCCGAATACCATGCCGACGCCCGCGGCCGCTGCCTGGCCGACTCGCTGATCCGCCGCGAGCCCGCGCAGGACGACACCATCGCCCGGGAGAAGCTCGTCCCCACCGCGTCGGCGCTGCGCCGGCTGGTCTACCAGCTGGTCGACCTCGGTCTGCCCGTCGACCCGTTCTGGCGCCGTGACGGCGGCCTGGCCTTCGACCTGCTCTCCAGCTACAGCACCAGGGAGAAGATCCTGATCGGCCACGCGAACGGGGTGATCACCATCGACCTGGTGGAATCCCTTGACGCATACCGGGAGTCGCTGCGGGTGAGGCTCGGCGAGCCCTACCGCACGATGCTCGGCCACTTCCGCCACGAGGCCGGTCACTACTACCAGAACATCCTGGTGGAGACCGGGCCCGGTGCCGCTGATTACCTCGACCGCTGCCGCGAGTTGTTCGGCGACGAACGTGCCAGCTACTCCGACGCCCTGGCCCGACACTACAAATTCGGCGCACCGGCGGACTGGCAGGAGCGGTTCATCTCCGAGTACGCGACGATGCATCCCTGGGAGGACTTCGCCGAGTGCTTCGCGCACTACCTGCACATCACCGACACCCTCGACACCACCCGAGAGGCGGGCATGGTGCTGCACGCCGACCGGGTGCGCTTCGCCGGCCCGCGCAACATCTCCCCGCCGGAGTCCTACGCCGACGCCCCCATCGAGCGATTGCTTTTCGACTGGAAGTGGATCTCGCTGTTCTTCAACCGGGTCAACGCCGCGATGGGCAAGGGCCCGCTCTACCCGTTCGAGATCAGTCCGCCGGTCATCGCCAAGCTCGGCTTCGTCCACACCGTACTGCGGCGCAGCGCTGCCGACTCCGGCGCGGTCCGCTGAGGCCTGCCTGCCGCTAAATCGTTGCCGCTGACCACGGTCAGGCCCGGACGGACCGCGCCGGAGTGTGGGCGACGGAGTCACGTCCCAAGGCGATGGCGGCGGCCACCATCGCCGCCACCGCAACCGGAAGCACCAGTGCGGCAGGGCCGTTGACGCTCAGGTACTCACCGAGGACCAGCACGCCGAGGCCGACCGCCACCATGGGCTCGCCGACGAGCATGATCGGCACCGACGCCTGCAGCGCGCCGGCGTGAAAAGCCTTCTGCTGCAGGACCGTAACGGCTACCGCCAGCACGACGAGCAGGTAGATCGCGGGCGCGCCGAGCAGATGGTGCCATCCGCCGACCGCGAAGCGGTGCGTGCACACCTTGGTCAACACTGCGATCATGCCCAGCAGGACCGCGACCGCAACCGCGAGCAGCATCGCCCGTCGCGCCCCGCTACAACGGCGCGCTGCGACCACACAGCCGATGACCACGGGCGCGGTGACGCCCGCCGCCAGTGTCCATGCCAGCACCGGGGGCCGGTAGTGACCTTCGTGGGGCTGGCCGACCAGCACGAACACCGCGAGTCCGGCGGTCAGCACGGCCGCCCACGTCCATTCGCTGCGCGTGATCCGCTGGTGGTTGAGCGCAGCGCTCAGCGGCAGCGCGAAGAGCAGTGCCGAGACCAACAGCGGCTGCACCAGCAGCAGCGAGCCGTTCGCCAGCGCGAGGGCCTGGAACGCATACCCGGCGATCGCGGCCACCGTTCCCGCCCACCACAGCGGGTCACCGGCGAGCCTGCTCACCGAACCGGCGTCGGCGCCGGCATCGGCCAGTTGACCGGCCCGTTGGCGCAAGACGATGCCGACCGCTGCGCACAACGCGGCTACGAGTGCCGACCCGATGGCCAGCACATGAGATTCCAACCAGTGCATGGGCGTTACCTGCCGACCGTAGGGCTGACGAAGGTGACCTCGCCGCGATCACGATACGGGGTTCCGCACACCCCGGGTTCTGACAGGATGCGACTGATCAGGAAGGGGTCTCCATTGTCGACAGCTGAGCACTTCGTGGAATCCGCCGGCCGCCGGGTGGGCGAACTGACGCCCGACGACCTCGAGCTGGAACGGTATCTCCTCGACCTGTCGCTGCAGCCCCTCGACGAGTTCGAGGGTTTCTCCCATATCGAGCAGTACCTGCTCTCGGCGCTGCGCTACCAGCTGAACTACACCTGCTACGCGCTGGCGACGGCCCAGTACAACTACACCCCGGCGTTCACCGGCTACCTCACCGAAGCGCAGGCCAACACCATCGAGAAGATGCGCAACAAGAAGGTGTGGGGTTACTGGGCGCACGAAATGCTGGTCGGCTACCAGCGCTGGGATCCAGACCCGATGAAGTTCGCCAACGTCATGTACACCGGCTTCTACGGCGTGATGATCGGGCTGTTCGAAACCCTCAACGACCACCGTTTCTCCAAGCCCGGCGCCCTGAACCTGCGCTGGAACGACGACACCGAATACCACTACGAGTTCAACTCGCTGTGCGAGGCGATCGTGCACAACATGGACATCAGCAGCCAGGGACCGCTGTATCCGTGCGAGCCACGGCTGATCTACCCGATGTGCAACGCCTTCTCGCTGTCGACCCTGCTCGTGCACGACCGGCTGCACGGCACCGACTACGGCGACGGCCGCGTCGACCAGATGCGCCAAGCCCTCACCGAGCACGGGTACCTGCGCCCCGACAACCGGTTCCTGGCCTGCCGGGGTCCACTCAAGTTCTCCATGAGCCCCTCGGTCGGCAACGACGGCGTGATGTCGTTCTGGCTGAACTACACGATGCCCGACCAGGCGGAAAAGACGTGGGAGAACCTGCGCGCCAACTTGATTCGCATCGAGGGCGACGACGTCAAGATGGATGCGACCAGCTGGGAGGTCATCGACCCGGGCAACTACAGCCGCGGCACCGGCATGAGCCGGGTCTCGGTGATGGCCTCAGCCAAGGAGCACGGCGACAACGAGATGGCCGAAGCCCTGGAGCGGTCCCTGGACAAGCGCTACAAGACGGTCCGCAAAGACGGCGCCCGGGCCTACACCGGCATCTCCAGTTGGGGCAACGCCGGCCACGTGCTGTCGCGCTTCACCACCAAGAACTCCATGCGGGATCTGCTGGCCGGCGAGGTGCCGCACGAGTGGCGGACCGGGCCGGTGTTGGCGCAGGCCGCCTACCCCGAGGTGTTGGTGGCCAGGGCGGTGACCGACGGGCGCGCGCTCGATTTGGCGCTGCGGCCCGGAAACCACGGCGGTAGAACGGTCTTGGGGGTCGAGCGTCTGTTGCCCCGCCAGGACTACGTGGTCACCGGCGGGGTCGACGACACCGTCACCGCCGACGACGACGGCTGCGGGCTGGTGACCGTCGACCTCGACGACCGCCACGAAGTGCTACTGCGGCCGGCGGCACCATAGAGCAGCACCGCTCCGCCGAGCATCGCCAGCGCCGGGCCTGCGTTGTGGAATGCCATGAGCGCCAGGACGTTTGAGCTGTCCACGGCAAAGAGTCGGAAGACGTGCATGTCGAGCATTCCGAGTTCGAAGACCACCGCTCCGGCGACGATGAGCAGAGTTCCCACCCCGCTGGGTGCCCGCCAGACCGGCCCGGAACGGCTCAACATCACCGCCGCAACGACGGCCGACACGTAAAGGCCGCTGCGCAACGCCCACGCGAGGACCGAGCCGGTGTTGTCGACCGTGCCGAAATCGGCCAGCAGCGGATAGCCCACCAGGCAGGCTGCGATCGCGAGCGCACAGTAGCGAAGCACCGGCGAATCGGCTCGCGGCTGCGCCGTTACGGCTGCCGGGCGCGCGACTGGCGGCAGCGCCGTCTCCCCCGGACCCGGTCGACGGGCGACGGGCGCGAACAGCACCGGTTCGTCGACTCGGCCGCCGACCACCCGGCGAATCCGGTTGACCACCGACAGAATCAACAGGCCCACGATGCAACAAGTCATCGGTGACCATGATGGCGCAGTGCGCGCCGCGGCGAGGCGACAATGCCGACCCGAATCGGGACCGGCGCCGAGAATCGTTGCCAGTACGTGCTCGCCATGTTGCCCATGAAACGCCGCCGAAGTGGCAGGATTCCCTCACAAGGGCCCGACGACGGGTCGAGCGTAAACGCGCGACGAGGCGAACGAGGAGGATCAGGTGGCGGACAGCCCGGAGTGCGAACCCACGGGGAACAGTGCACCGGCGAAGAAGGTGCCCGCCAAGAAAGCGCCGGCCAAGAAGGCCGTAGCGAAGAAGGTTCCGGCGAAAAAGGTTCCGGCGAAGAAGGTTCCAGCCAAGAAGGCTCCGGCCAAGACGGCCCCGGCCCCCGCTGCGAAAGCTCCCGCCAAGAAAGCTCCGGGCCCCAAGAAGGAGCCGAAGAAGTTGCGCGGCGACGAGACCCTCACCGGCGCCCGCCGCATGGGCGGCTGGGACTTCGCCACCTGGCGGATGGCCACCGACGACCCGGTCATGCGGTCGACGATCCTTGGTGTTCTGGTGCTCGACAAGAGCCCCGACTGGGAGGCGCTCGGTGAGCGCTACGAGCGGGCGTCCCGGCTGGCGCCGGTGTTGCGCTCCAAGGTCGTCGAAGGCCCGACCGGTCTGGAGACTCCCCGGGTGGTGGTCGACCCCAACTTCGACCTGTCCTTCCACATGCGCCGATTCGGCATGCCGGAAGGGTCGACCTGGGATGACGTCCTTGAGGAAGCCCGGCGCCAGAGCATGGCCGACTTCGACAAGGACCGCCCGCTGTGGCGGGTGACGCTGCTGGAGGGTCTGCCCGGCGGCAAGTCGGTGCTGGTCCAGAAGCTGCACCACGCCATCGCCGACGGGCAGGGCGCGGTGCAGCTGGGCCTGGCGCTGCTGGACTTCACCCCCGAGGCCCCCGATCTTGGTCCCATGCCGGAAGCGCCAGACCCGGTGTTGCTGGACACCAAGGGCTTCATGCAGGCCGTCGTCCGCAACAACGTCGGATGGGTGGCCCGCACCGCCGAGGACGCCATCAAGGGGTTCGGCCCGCTGGCGATGACGGCTTTGATGCACCCACGGACGCTGTTCGCCAAGATCCGCGACACCGCCGGTTCGTTGGCCAGGTTCACCAAGACCAATGCGGAGCCGCTGTCGCCAATCCTCAAGGGCCGCAGCATCAATTACCACTTCGACACCATCGACATGGACTTCGGCAAGTTCAAGGCCGCCGCCAAGCAGCGCGAGCGGACCGTCAACGATCTGTTCCTGGCGGCGATCAGCGTCGGCATGCACGACTACCACGAGAAGATGGGCCATCCGGTCGACGAGTTGCGGATGAACATGCCGATCTCGCTGCGGACCTCCGCCGACGAGAGCAACGCGGTGACCATTGCCCGCTTCGAGATTCCGGTCAGCAACATCATCGACGACGTGCTGGAGACCGCAGCCAACACCGTCCGCAGTTGGCGGGCGGAGCCGGCACTGAAGCTTGCCGACTATCTCGCCGAGTTGAGCCGTTTCCTGCCGCCGGAACTGGTGTCGGCAGCTGCGCAGACTTCCGACCTCACCGCGTCCAACGTGCCGGGCGTCCCGGTACCGGTGTGGCTGGCCGGCGCGCGGGTCGAGCGGATGTACCCGCTGGTGGGGACCATCGGGGCGGCGATCAACGTGACGATGCTGACCTACACCGACTCCGCCAGCGTCGGCATCAGCTCCGACGACGCCGCCGTCGGCGACCGGCACCAACTCGTGGAGAGCTTGCGCCACGGGTTCCGCGAGGTGGTCGGGCTCGACGCGCTGCTCGGAGACCCGATCAGCGGAAACTGACCCAGTGGGGGTGAGTCAGACGCGGCTGCAGCGGTGGGAGAGCGCGTCGGAGTGGCCCCTGGCCCTCTGCGCGGTCGATTTCCTCGTCCTCTACTCGATCGACGTCCTGGCGCAACCGCAGGGCCGATCGGGCCAGATCGTGTCGTGGCTGCTGTTCGCCTTGTACGTGCCGTTCGTCGTCGACTATCTGGCTCGGCTGTACCTCACCGAGAACCGGTTCCGGTGGTTCGTCCGGCATCCCCTCGACCTGGCGGTCGTGACATTGCCGTTCCTCCGGCCGCTGCGCTTCCTGCGTTTGGTCGCCCTGGTCCGGGTCAGCCAACGGGCCCTGGGGGATGCGGTACGCGGAAGGATCATCGCCTTCACCGCCTTCAGTGCGGCGCTGCTGGTGTACGGAGCCGCGTTGGCGGAGTTGCAGCACGAGCGGTACGCGCCGGGCAGCCACATCACGACCTTCCCCGATGCGCTGTGGTGGGCGGTGGCCACTCTGACCACCGTGGGCTACGGCGACACCGTGCCGGTCACCACCACCGGCCGAATCATCGCGGCGCTGTTGATGATCGGGGGCATCTGCCTGATCGGGGTGGCGACTGCCACGGTGGCGCACTGGATCATCACCGAGGTCGGCAAGGAGGACAGCCTCCAACAGGCCGCGACGGTGGCGCACATCGAGCAGTTGCGCGCCGAGCTCGTTCAGGTGCGCGGACTGGTGGAGGAGCGATCAGGCTCCGGTGACGACCGCGACCGAAGCGGGCGGCCGTTGGGACCGTTGGCCGCCCAGGGTCCGCACCAGACTCCAGCCCACGATCGTGCCCGGCGCAATGGAGACGATGGCCGCGCCGGCGACGGTGATCCCGACGCTGTTGAGCATGTCCCCGGCAGCGCGCCGGCTGACCGACATGAACGTCAGCTGACCGGGAACCAGTGACCAGAAGGCCGCCAGCCCGAGCACACTGGCCGGCGGCGCGCCGTTGACCCGGGACGCCAGCACGGCGAACGGAATCGCAACCATGGCGCCGACGAATCCGGAGTGTCCGGGGTTGAGCACCAACTGGTGGCGTCTGCGGCGGCACCTGACCGGCGATGCGCACACCGAGTACGACCCCGTAGACCAGCAACCCGAGTTGAGCGATGAAGTACACCGAGCGGCTGGCGCCGGAAACGATGCGACTACCGGCCAGTTCGGTCGCCCCGATCACCAGCGCCATCCCGGGCAGGGTCGCGATCAGCGCCGGGCTGATCACCCGCAGCAGACCGTCGTCGGCGACGTCGGCGACGAACCAGGTTGCCAGCAGCGTCACCACCACCGCCGACAGCGTCGGCAGGATCGGCGCGAGATTGGGGAACGGCCGCGCGACCTGGACGATCGCACCCACCACCAGGCCCAGGAACAGATGCGCCAGCAGGCCCTTCCAGGTCGGGTCGACCACCATGCCGAACCCGACCGTGGTGAGCGCATAGCCCAGAGTGCTTGTCACAGCACCGAATCGGGGCCTCCCGGTACGCGCGGCATGGACGGCGGCGACGGCCTCGCGGCGGGCGATGGCACCGGCGCCGGCGAGCCTGGCGATCTCCTCGACCCGGCCCGCCATGTCGAGCCGGCCGGAGGGCTGGGCGGCGCTCTCCATCTCATGGACGGTCGAGCCGATCTGGATGAACAGCATGGTGGGCAGCACTGCGGCCAGCACCGGCTCGGTGGTGTAGCGGTGCCCGATCTCCAGCAGCCGTTGCTCGACCAGTTGGACGGGGTAGGACACCTCGACCATGGCGATGCCGATCTCGCGCAGCATCGATGCCACGTCGGCGGGGGTCGTAGTGGTCGGGGGGCGCGAGAGCTGCGGTTTCGGTGACGCGGAAGGTCTCGGTGATCCACAGGAGAAAGGGAATGCATGACGCCATGATCCCGCGCCTGCTGGCTAGACTGGCGAACCCCGTTATCCCCCAAGCATGTCCGAGGACGGTCCCAGCAATGCAACCAGCACCCAGCGCGGTGCCCGACGGCCCGGCCGCGCTCGACGTGCTGCGGAAACAGATCGTCGCCGTCGACGACACGATGCGCGATCTGATCAGCCAACGGCAGGCCCTGGTCGTCGAGTATGAGCGGATTCGGTACGCGCTCATGGGCGTGCCGCCGGCCGCCGATCCCTCTCGCTATCCGCAGGGCGCCTATCCGAATGTGGCCCAGCCGCATGTGGCCCAGCCGACTGGGCCACATGCGGATGGGCCCCGCCAGGAATGGTCCGGCGCCCGGGTGCGCGGGCTGCTCCTCGGCCTGGGCGCGGCGCTGCTGGCGATCTCCGCGCTCGCCTTCACCGCGGTGGCCTGGTCGCGGCTCGGCGAGGGCGGCCGGGCGGTGCTGCTCATCGCGATGACGTCGGTGGTCACCGGCTTGGCGCTCGCGCTGCGCCGGCGACTGCCCGCCTCGGCGGAGGCACTGGCCGGCCTCGCGGTGGTGCTCAGCCTGATCGACGTCTACGCGCTGCGCCGGGCCGGGGCGGGTGCCGGCATGTCCTGGGAGGTGTGGTGGGCGATGGGCACCGCGGCGGCAGCCGCGTTCGCCGCCGCGCTGGGCCGGTTCGCCGGCGCCCGCACCACCCGATTGGCGGTGGCCGTGCTGGCGCCGGTCGCCGCGGAACTGATCGCCCTGAAATTGATCGCCCCGGGGTCCGCGACGCCCGAATGGGTGGGTGCCGTCGCGTTCGGCGCATTAGCCGCGGCGCTGATGTTCGCCCGGACCGGACTGGGCCCGCGTCTGGCCCCGCGGGAGCACGGGGTCTTACAGCTGCACGCGGTCGGTTGCTGGCTGGCGGCCGCGTTGCTCGCGGCGACGGCCGCCGGTCAGCCCCAGACCACCGGCGCGGCGATCGGCCCGGCGTTCGCCGTGGCGATGCTGGCCGCCGCCCCGGCGGCGGCGCGCCGTAGCGGCACCGACGCCGGACTGCGGTCGGTCGCCGCCACCCTGCTGGCCGGGGTGCCGGCCGGTGTCGTGCTCACCCTGGCCGGCCCGGCCCTGAGCGGTGAGGCCCTGCTCACCGCCGCGGCGATCGCTGGGGGCACCACAGTGCTGGCGTCACTGCTGGCACCGTCAGCCCTGCGGGTCCCGGCCCTGGTGGCCGGCGCGGCGATCGCGGCGCCCGGCGTCGCGGCGGCGGTGGCGACGGCGCTGCCGTCGGTGGTGCTCCCGCTGGCCTGGCTCGACCAGCCGTGGACCGGAAACCTGGCGCGCAGCGCCCGCGACGCGGCCGAGGGTCCGGGGATGCCGGCCTTCGTACACGAGTCGTGGCCAGCGGTCGGCACCCTGCTCACCGTCGCCGCTGTCGGGCTGGCGCTCGGCATTCGCAATCGCGCTTGGCTCGGAATAACTACTGCCGCAATGGGTTTCATCGCCGCGCTGGCGCCGCTCACCGCGGGGGCGTCGATTCTGGCGACGCTGGTGGCGACCACCGTGGCGACCGTCGTCGCGTTGTTGGTCGCCGCCCTGGCGGACCGCGCGGAGCTCCGCCAACGCCTCGTGTTGCTGCCTGGTGTGGCGATCGCCGCGGTGCCCGCCACCGGGTGGGCGGCGGTCTCACCAGCAGCGTCGGTGGCCACCCTGGCTGTCGGCGCCGTGGCGGCGGGCATCGCGACGCTGATCGTCCGGCCGGTCCCGGCTGCCCGATCGGTCTTCGCCGCACTGGCCGTGGCATTGATCGTCAGCCTGGCCGGGGTGGCGACCGACGCCGCCGGGGTCGGCGCAGCGCCCGGCGGGTTCGCCGCCGCGCTGGCCGCCGGCCTGCTCGTGCTGGCCGGGGTGCATTTCGGCAGGTACGCGCCGGCCGTCGGCGGCACCGTCGAGGCGGCCGCGGCGCTGTGTGCGATCGCGGCCCTCATGGTCGCCGGCCGGTCGACGCCGTGGCTGGCCGGTGCGCTGACAGCGCTGGTGCCGATTGCGGCGCTGACCGCGCTGCGGCGCACCGGCTACGCCGGCGTGGCCGGCGTGCTCACGCTGGCCGCCGTGTGGGCGTGGCTGTCCGCGGCGCACGTCAGCGTCGTCGAGGCCTACACCGCACCGGCCGCCGCAGTGGCGCTGGCAGCGGGGCTGCGCAGCTGGCGCGATGGACATGGCCGCTCGTGGGGCGCCGTCGGCCCGGCCCTGGTTCTGGCGATCGGACCCACCCTGGTGCTGGGACTGGCCCACGAGGACCCGACCCGGCTGGTCGCCGCCGCAGTGCTGTCGTTCGCCGCCGTGGTCGCCGGGGCGGTGCTGCGACTGCAGGCCCCGCTGGGCATCGGCGCGACCGCGCTGCTCATCCTGGCGATCGATCAGTGGGGCGAGGAGATCGTGCGGCTGCCCCGGTGGATCACCCTGGGCCTCATCGGCATCGCGCTGATGTGGATCGGCGCGACGTTCGAGCACCGCCGCCGCGACGTGCGGCGCGCGTCAGAGGTCTTGGGCCGGTTCGGCTGAGAGTGGCGCGGCACCGACCGCCGTGAGGCTCAGGCGATGCCACGGGTTGCGTCGCGCTCCAATTGCGCGGCGTCGCGTTCCATCTCATCCCCGTTTTCGTGGGTCTGCTTCTCCATGAGTTCCAGCGCCAGCCGGGCATAGACCATCTGGCTGGTGGTGGTCAGCTGGCCGCGGCTGTGCGAGGTGAAGGTGTTGATCCAGCTGAACAGGGTGGCGACGCGGTTCTTGAAACCGACGAGGTACAGCAGGTGCAGGAAAAGCCAAGCGAGCCAAGCGAAATAGCCGCCGAACTCCAGCTTGCCGACCTGGGCGACGGCGTTGTGCCGCGAGATCGTCGCCATGGAACCCTTGTCCCAGTATTTGAAGGGCTCGCGAAACTCGGGGTTGTCCCCGCCTTTGAGGTCGTTCTTGATGACCTTGGTGGCGTACTTGGCGCCCTGGATGGCGCCTTGGGCGACGCCGGGCACACCGGGGACGGACATCATGTCGCCGACGATGAACACATTCGGATGGCCCTTGACGGTCAGGTCGGGTTCGACGACCACCCGCCCGGCCCGGTCGACCTCGGTGCCCTCACACTGGTCGGCGACCATCTTCCCCAGCGGGCTGGCCGCAACCCCGGCCGACCACACCTTGCAGGCGCAGTCGACGCGGCGCTCCTCGCCGGTCTCCTTGTTCTTGACCTGAATGCCCATGTAGTCGACGTTGGTGACCACCGAGTTGGGGTACACCTCCACGCCCATCTTCTCCAGCCTGCGCTGGGCCTTCATGCCGAGGTTCTCCCCCATCGGCGACAGCACGAACGGCGAGCCGTCGAACAGCATCACCCGGCACTCGGCCGGGTCGATGGTGCGAAAGGCGCCGGGCAGAGTTCGCTGGGCGAGTTCGACGATCTGTCCGGCCAATTCCACCCCGGTGGGGCCGCCGCCGACGACGACGAACGTCAACCGGCGGGTGCGTTCGGCGGGGTCGGTGGTGACCTCGGCCGCCTCGAAAGCGCCGAGGATGCGCCCGCGCACCTCCAGGGCGTCGTCGATAGTCTTCATCCCGGGGGCGAAGGTGGCGAAGTGGTCGTTGCCGAAGTAGTTCTGCTCTGCGCCGGACGCCAGGATCAGGTAGTCGAACGGCAGCACCGTCTCCATGGTCATCAGCTTGGAGGTCACGGTCCGCGCCTCCAGGTCGATGTCCTGGACTTCGCCGAGCAGCACCTGACAGTTCTTGTTGCGCTTGAGAATCAGCCGGGTGGTGGGCGCGATGTCGCCGGCCGACAGGATGCCGGTGGCCAGCTGATACAGCAGCGGCTGGAACAGGTGGCTGGTGGTCTTGGACACCAACGTGACGTCGACGTCGGCACGTTTGAGGGCCTTCGCGGCGGTCAGGCCCCCGAAGCCGGACCCGATGATCACGACGCGGCGGCGCCGGACGGCCGGTGTGGGACTGGCCATGACGTCTCCCTTGCTGGTCCTTCGGACTGTCGGGACAAGGCTATCGCCCAGCCCGGCGTGGCGGATTCACTTATGTGGGAACATCACCCCCGTGAGCCAGCCCACTGTTGCGCAATACACCCTCACCCGCCTGGCCGCGCTGGGCATCGACACGGTCTTCGGCGTGCCCGGGGACTACGCGTTCTCCGTTGACGACGCCGTCGAAACGGTCGACGGCCTCGCCTGGGTGGGGTGCGCCAACGAACTCAACGCCGCCTACGCCGCTGACGGATACGCGAGGATCCGCGGTGCTGCGATCCTCTCGACCACCTACGGCGTCGGGGAACTGTCGGCGCTCAACGGCGTCATGGGATCGCGGGCCCACCGCCTTCCGGTCTTCCACATCGTCGGCATGCCCAGCGAGCGGATCCAACATCTCGGACTCATCACCCACCACAACCTCGGCGACACCCGGTACGACCGCTTCCAGGCGATCTCCTCGGCCGCCTGCTGCGTGTCGGCGGTGCTGACCCCGGATAACTGCATCGACGAACTCGAACGGGTGATCCGTGAGGCGCTGCGCCAGTCCATGCCGGCCTACATCGTCATCTCGCAAGTCAACGGACAGATGCCGGCGATCGCCCGGCCGGTGCGGGGCCGGCCGCTGGCGAAGGTCGGACGCCAAGCCAGCGACCCGACCGAACTGGCCGCGGCCGTCGAGGCGATCGCGTCGAAAATCGCTGCGGCGCAACGACCGGTGGCCACCATCACCAGCCTGACCCGGCGCTACGGCGTCACCGACAAAGCGGTGAAAGTCGTCACCAAGGCCAACATCCCCGTCGCGCTCACCCCCAACGACAAGGGCACCGTCGACGAATCGCTTCCGCAGTACCTCGGCCTGTACTCCGGTGGCAGCTCCCAGCCGCCGGCGGTTCGCGAGATCGTCGAGAACGCCGACCTGATCCTCGACATCGGCGGGGTGTACCTCTACGAACTCAACACCGGACTGTGGAGCGCCGTCCTGCACACCACCCGGGCGATCTGCATCCACGACAACTGGGTTCGCATCGGCACCGACGTCTACCTCAACGTCGCCATCGAGGACGTCCTCGACGCACTCCTCAGGAAAGTCAAGACCCGGAAACTCCCGGATGCACCAGACTATGGACAGCTGGAACTCACCGGCTCCGCGGACGACCCGACCTGCTCGGCCAACTTCTATCCCCGCCTGCAGCGCCGCCTGCGGTCCGGCGACACCCTGGTGATCGAGACCGGGACCGCCATGTTGCACCTCAACTCCATGCGGCTGCCGGCCGGCGTCGGCGCCGAAGGGCAGGGCATGTGGGGATCGATCGGCTGGGCCACCCCGGCCGCCATGGGCGTGGCGATGGCCAAGACCTCCGGCCACACCTGGCTGGTCACCGGCGACGGGGCCCACCAGACGACGCTCAACGAGATCGCCGTCATGGGCCGGTATGGAGTCGCCCCGCGGATCTTCGTCCTCAACAACGGCCTGTACGGCGTCGAGGACGTCATCAGCGAACGCGGGCATGCATACGACGACCTCGCCCCGGTGAATTACCACCAGCTGCCGGAGGCGTTCGGCTGCCGGAACTGGCTGTGCGCCAAGGTCTCCACCGTCGCCGAACTCGAGGCGGTGCTGGTCGACATCGAGGCGCACGACGGTGCGGCCTACATCGAGGTGATGATCCCCAACGAGGAGAGCCAGCCTCTGCCCGACGACGTGATCGACCGCGGGTACAAGCTGCGGACGCCGGGTTAGGGGTGATCCGCTCCGCCCCCCTCGTCGTTGCCGCGGCACTCCTGGCCGCGGTGACCACGCCGGCCGCGTCCGCCGCCGGTTTCGCCTACCCGTTCACCTGTAACCAGGCCTCACTGACGGCCGGTTTCGCTGCTCGGGATGCATTGCCGCACACCGAGACTCCGGCGGATCAGTGGTACACCAAGTCGGAGAAGGGGTACCTCAACGGCGGGTGGGGGCCCAACGCGGCGACGCTCCCTGCGGTCGCCGCGCCCGCTGACGCGGGGTGCGCTGGCACCACCTGGAAGCAGGAGCGGATCCTCTCGGCGGCAGTGCACTGCGTCAACGAGACCGGCAATCCGCAGGCGCTGCAGTATCGCCACCACCACATCCCCGACTGGGATCCGCCAACCTCCACCGCATCCGCCGCCGCGGAAATAGTCCGACAACAGGATGGGCAGTCCCCGCAAGCCTGGGGACCCGGGCGCGGCCTGGACTGCTCGAACTTCACCGCCTGGGTCTACAACTTCGGCCTGGGCATCAAATTCGGCGGTTCGGTGACCAAGCAGTACGCCGGCACAGCCGGCCCGATGGGACAGCGCATTCCCGCCGAAGGCCCGTTCCAACTCGGGGATCTGCTGTATCTGCATCCCGACGGCAACACCACCGAGGCGTCGCACGTGGTCATCTTCATCGACGACGACCACGTCATCGACAGCCGGGTGGACACGCGTGATCGATCATGTTGAAAAGGCGCCGAAGTAACCGCGCCGCCGCGCTGGCGGCGGTCGCACTCCTCGCCTTTCCCGGTCAGGCCTATGCCCACGGTGACCGGGAAGCGTTGTGGCACATCGTGCACGGGCAATGCGTGCCCGATCAACTGAGCAACGGCGATCCCGCGCCGTGCGTCGAGGTCGACGTCCGCGCGGGGGAAGCGCGTGGTTCAGCCGTCCTGAAAGACTCCGAGGGCCCGGATCAGTTCCTGTTGATCCCGACAGCCCGGATCACCGGCATCGAGGATCCCGCGGTGCGCGCCCTGGGAGCGCCGAACTACTTCGAAGATGCTTGGTATGCAAGGGTTTACACCGAGAACGATGCCGGCGGAGCGCTGCCGCGGGACTGGATCAGCCTGGCCGTCAACTCGGTTCCGGGGCGCACCCAGGATCAACTGCACATCCACATCGACTGCCTGCGCGCCGACGTCCACCAGGCGCTCGCCGACTCGGCCGGTCACATCGGCCCGGCGTGGGCGCCGCTGCCCGTGCTGCTGGCCGGCGACAGCTATCAGGCCATCGCGATCACGTCGCTGAACTCGGTGAACCCGTTCGCGCTGGCGACCGACTCCGCCGACGCGGCCCTGAGCACCGTGGTGGTGGTCGGTGCGGGCACCGACGAGCACCCCGGCTTCGTGGTGCTGCGCCGCACGGCCGCGCCGGGTTCGAACGACCCGGCGGCCGGCGAGAACCTCCAGGACCACGATGTCTGCCCCGCAACCGTGGGGCCATTGCGCGGCAAGTAGCGGCTACGCCGTCAGGCGCGCCCGCGAAGCGCCAGCGGAGCCGGCCGTCACAGGTAGTCGATGACGGCGTCGAAGGCGTTGAGAATGAACTGGTCGATATCAAGGTCCACCGACGTCGGCTGCGAGGACTGCTTGACGATGGCGACGCGGTGCGCACGATCGACGTAGATCCACTGCCCATGCACGCCGATGGCCAAGATGGCCTCCCGGCCCGGGGTGTGGCGAATCCACCACTGCGCGCGGTAACTCCAGTCGCCGCCGGCGAACGAACCCACCGCTTCGGGCCCGCGGGCGAACGCAACGCGGTCCCCACCGCGCTGCAAGGTCTCGATGATGGCCGGGGAGACGATCTGCAGATCCCCCACGGTGCCGTTGTTGAGCATCATCGTGGCGAACCGCGCCAGATCCCGCGGGCCGGCGTTGAGGCCGCCGCCGGCCACCAGGGTTCCGCAGCGGTCGAGCAGCACGTAGGTTTCGGATTCGGTGCCCAACGGCGACCACAGCACGTCGGACATCTGATCCTGGAACGACATTCCGGTGGCCCGGTTGGTGATCCAGTTGACGACGTCGGTCTTGGGAGTCTGGTAATGGAAGACGTCGCCGTGCTCGTGTGCCGGGTCTTTGGAAAGGGTGACGAGGAAGTCGTAGAGGCTTTCGGCGGCGGGCGCACCCGGGATCTCCAACCAGCCGAGCGCCTGGCCGTAGCGCCAGATGCCCGAGGCCGGGTCCGCGTAGTCCTCGCTGAAGTCCATGGAGTTGACCATGTCCATCACCTGTCCGATGGTCGCGCCGTCGAACGCCGAGGCCGCGGCCAACTCCGGCACCACGTCGGTGACGGGCGCGTTCTCGTCGAGCAGGCCGTCGGCTTCGGCCATCAACGCGAACAGGCCGGCGAACGACTTGGTGCACGACATCATCTGGTGCGGCTGGGTAGGGCTCATGCCGTTGTCGTAGTGCTCGAACACCAGCCGGTCGGGGGTGACGACGAGGAACGAGTCGGTGTAGGTCTCACGCAGGAAGGCGCCGAAGTCGGCCGTGCTGCCGTCGGGACGAGTCACGCCGAGTTGGCTTATGCCCGAGTCGATGTCGACGTCGATCGGCCGCGGCGTATCGCTGTTGCGGACCGGCGCCGACGGGTAGATGGTCCGCATGTGCAGATACGCCCACCGGTTGCAGGGGGGCACCATCAGCGCGTTGGAGCGGTCGACCCGCTTGTCCGGCGGCGGCGGGAATCCCTGCATGAGACCGAGTTCGGGAGCCGTCGCGTAGGGGTCGGTCGTCATCGCCGAATCGTACGCGGGTCCGCTCCGGAGCGCGGGGTTCTCGACCCCTAGTCCCTAGTTCAGTGCGACGGCGACGGCCTTGATCACCGGCTGGCCGGTCTCGTCGAGCAGAGTCAACTGATCGCCGTCGATGCCGTAGCCGCGCACGCCCGGAAGTGCCTGGACGATGGTCTGCTCCTGCGCCATCGCCTCCGGGGGGCCGGCCATCATCGTCGAGGCGGCGTTGGAGAACGTCAGCGAGGTGCCGTCGAGCGTGTAGCCGCCCATCAACCGGTTCACTCCGCCGGACCCGGCGAACCGGCTGTCCTGGCCCTGCAGCACCAGGTTCGGCTCACGCGTTCCGTCGGTCACCACGATGGGCTGGCCGTTGACCTCGGTCAGTTTCCAGTAGGTATCCGTCAGCGACGCGTCCGGCGTGGCGGGCAGGTCGGTCGTGGGCACGGCGTCCATCACCAGTTCGATCGGGGCGGGATTGAGGGCATCCACCCGATTCTGCTCGGTGGTGGTGTAGAGCAGGTGGTCGCCCAGCGTCAGCCGGGCGCGGGCGGCGTAGAAGTCGCCGGGCTGTACCGCCGGACCGGGGTAGACCAGGGAGAATCCGATCGGCGCCTGCTGGCCGTGCAGGTTGGTCTGAGTCTGGGCCAGCGTCACCGCCGGCGCATCGGCGCGGGAGACGTCCTCCAGCGTCACGGTGAGTAGCGCATCGGCTGGGAGCTCGGCGGGCTGGCGCAGCGCCACCGTGCCCGTCACCGTCAGAAAATCAGGCACCGGAGCTCCTTCGTCGCCACTGGCGGTGGCACATCCGAGCAGCGACAGGATCGCCGCGACCAGCAGAACAAGAGCGACCCGCATTTCGCACCTTCCTGACATCCCCCCGGACGTCATTCGACAGCCGAGACTACCGGCCGGAATGACGTCAAGGCGCCCTCGAGGGCGCTGGTGGGGGCAACGCGCCTGGTCACTGCCCTAGGTGTTGTTGCCCACCTCGCAGCGACAACCTCCGTAGCCGGGGCGCTGATCGGCGGCAGTGTCGCTTGAAGGGGGGCACATGCATCGTGGCCTCTCCCCAATAAAATCTCCGACGTCGAAAGTGGAGGGATCCCCATGCTGACCGGCCATGCGGAATGGAAAGAGATCATCACCGTCACCGATGAGGACGGGCAGTCTTTCGTCTTATCTTGCGGGTGGGGTGTCGAACCGCCGGTCGCTTACATCCCGGCGCAGGTCGACTGGCGCCGGACCATGCCGCCGTGGCTGCACCAACGACGCGCCGAGGTGATCACCCTGATGGAGTCGATGGGCCACGTCGTCGCTGTGGGGCCCTACCCCGACTGGCGAGGCTGACCGCCCTCGTCGAGCAGCCACATCGACATCGCGTGCGCCCGTGCGGCAGCGGCGAAGTACAGATTGGCCAGCGCCACCTGGCGGTGCAGAGAATTGGGGACGAACCCCGCAAAGCAGAGCATCTCCTGGTCGTAGGTGTAACTGCCGAATCCGTAGCCGGTGACGTTGCCGGTGAGTTCGGCTGCGTTGAGAGTCAGCGCCAGTTCGACGCCCTTGGCCGGCGACGGCGCGGAAAACGGGAAGCGCTGCAACAGCAGAATCCCGTTGCCGTACAACGGGTGCGCCTGGCCCCCCATCATCTGACACAGCGACGTTTTCTGGCCGTACGGAAACTCGACTTTGAGTGCCTGCCCCGCGACCGAGGCCTTAACCGAAGGCGGCTGCCGCATGAAGGTGTTGACGGCGTCGCTGAATTCCGATGCGGGCCACTGGCAGGGGGACTTGCCCTCGTGCATGAAGACGCGGGGGGCGAAGAGCATGTCGTCGGGGGCGGTCCGCACGCCGTTGTCCGGGTGGCCGCTGACGGCCGCCTGCGCGCCGAGGAGTTCGGCGAGCGCCGGCCCGAGCATGTGCGCCTCGGCCAACTGGGTGACCGCCGCTGCGCCGAGCACCACGCCTGTCCAATCGGCGATCTCGTCGTCGACGCGAGCCAGCGAGCAGATGCTGAGGGTGCGGGTCGCGGTGTCGTAGACCGGCCCGGCCAGGGCGGCGAACCGCATCGGCCCGTCGTTGATCTCGGCCAGTGCGGTCTCGGTGAGTTCCAGCTCGTAGAGCATCTCCGTGCGCACGCCGACCAGGTAGCCGACCTGGCCGTGGGGCCCGGAATCCTCACCGAGGACCTCGATGGTCTGGGCGTTCTGGTCGGCCCACCAGGTGAAGCCACGCTCGGTGCGTACCGACCACTGCTCGTCGACGTGCAGTTGTTCGCGGTAGAGCCAGTCGACGACCTTCTCGCCAGCGTTCACCGGTGCGCTCCGTTCCCCCGGCCTTGGCTCCGGATAAGGGGTCACCGTATCGCTTAGAGTGGCCGCCTAGAGTCGGCCACGTCGGTCGACAACCAAGCCTCGGGAGTGCGTGATGGTGTCTCTGCTTTCCACAGGCCCGCTTTCATGCACTCATTCCGCGGGCCTGGCCGCCGGCCTGGTGGCCGCCGCCGGTCTTGCCGTGGTGGCTCCGGTTGCCGCCACCCGGGCGCCGATGCTGGCCTCCCCCGCCGTCCAACTCAGTGCCGTGGTGGCGTCGTTGCCGCTGCCCGCCGCCGCCGCACCGACACCGCCGACGATTCAGCTTCCGACGGTGGGGGGCTCGGCCGGGAACGCGATCATCAACGCCTACGACGCGATCGAGCCGTGGGCGCAGTACGGCGTCGAGCTGGGCGCCTGGGCGGTCGGGTGGCTGCCGTGGCCGATCGACCTGGCCGCGCCCCAGATGAACATCGCCTACAACGGCATTGAGCCGGTCGTGGGGGCGTCGGTGTACAGCCTGGCCTATCTGATCGACGGCCAGCTCGACCTGATCGTGCCCACCCTGACCAACGGTGTGCAGACCGGCTTCAACAACTTCGTCCAGGGCGAGATCAGCTGGATCTCAAGCTTCTTCCCGCCGTTGCCGCCGATCAAATTCCCGGTGCTGCCGGGTGCTGCGACGCCGGCCGCGGCACGGAAGGCTCCCGCCGCGGCGGCGGCGGCGGCCGTCGCGCCGCAGTCGGGTACTTCTCCTGTTGCCCCGCCCGCTCCCGCGGTCGAGTCGGTTCCCGCGGTCGAGTCGGTTCCCCAAGCCCCCGCCGAGCGTCTGGTCCGGCGTGGCCCGGCACGGGTGCTCCCGACTCCTCCCGCACCGGCGGCGGCCGTGGCAGCCGTGGCAGCCGTGGCAGCCGTTGCAGCCGTTGCTGACGCTGCGCCGGATGCTCCTGCACAGCCTGCCCGCACAGCCCGGGGCCACCGCGGGGCGCGCGAGGGCGCGACGAACGCCCCCGGGGCGGCCAGCAGCACGAAGGCCGACCGCGCCGGCCGCTCGTGAGGCGCCTTGCCCGGCTTAGCGCTGCAGGGCTGACCGGGGTTGCGATCAAGGCGGCCCCGCTGCCGTCCGCCGTGGGCGACCCGTGCCCCGACGTCGAGGTGATTTTCGCCCGAAGCACCGGCGGCGCAGGTCTCGGCGATGTCGGCCAGTCCTTCGTCGACGGCGTGCGCGCCAGAGCGGGCGGACGTTCGGTGGCGGTCTACTCGGTGAACTACCCGGCGAGCTTCGACTTCGCCAACTCGGCGCCCATCGGCGCGGCCGATGCGGCCAACCGGGTGCAGTGGATGGCCACCAACTGCCCCGCCACCAAGCTGGTGCTCAGCGGACTCTCGCAGGGCGCCGGCGTCATCGCCCTCATCACGACGGACCCCCACCCGATCGGCGGGTTCACACCGGTGCCGATGCCGCCTGCTGTCGCCAATCATGTTGCCGCAGTTGCGGTGTTCGGAAACCCGGCCGACACCATGCGCGGCGGAGGACCACTGACGGCAATCAGTAGCACTTACGGCCCCAACGCAATTGACCTGTGCGCACCCCACGATCTCTACTGTTTCCCTGGGGGACAAAGCTTTCTGGCGCATCTGGCATATGTGCAGAACGGAATGGTCCACCAGGCAGCCGATTTCGTCGCCGCACGCCTTGGTTGATGGGTGTCGTGGGAGCACTTTGGGAACCTGTGCAAAGCTTTTCGAGACGAGCAACATCGCCGGGAAAACCCCAGGTCACCGTTTAATGTGCGCGAGAACACGTTTCGGATTCCGACGGTGCGATGGCAAACAACTTCTTCGGTGTTCGCCCCAAGGTGCCGACACAGCAACCCGTCTAGCTGCGGAAATCCGCCTCGGCACGCTATCTAACTGCCAATTCAGCCATTTCGGGAACGACGTCCTGACCTGCAATTTCTCATAACGCAGCGGAACTGCGCACCAACACTTTTCGGCGTGCGCAGCAAACGGTTCGGCATCGCTCGAATGAAACCATGCTGCGGTTCAGCGCTTTTGAGTTCAAGCGATTCAAATTACGCTCTATCCATGAACAAAATTGCACTAGCGACGATTACCGCCGGTCTGGTTGCATTTTCGTCGGCGACAGCGTCAGCCGTCCCCACGGTCGGCATGAACGGCCTGTCGCCCAACGCATGGAACCTCGCGCAGTACGTCATGGCGACCTACCCGGGTGTGCAGTCCATCGGCGGTGTTCGGGCGGACTCCCATCCCGACCACCCCAGTGGCCACGCCCTGGACATCATGATCGGCTCGAACATGGGCCTGGGCGACGCGATCAACTCCGACGTTCAGAGCCAGTCCGGACGCTTCGGCGTCGTCTACACCATGTGGCGGGTGCCGTCCCACTTCAACCACGTGCACGTGACGGTCGGCTAAGGGTCTCTGCGTCGCTCCCCCGGCGGACTAGACTTCCGCCGGGTGAGCGACGCCCTTGTTCTGGACTATGTGCGGACCCCGCGAGGCAAAGCCTCGACGAAGGGGTCGCTGCACGACCGCACCGCCACCGATCTGCTCGTTCACCTGGAACACGCCCTCGTCGACCGGACCACGCTGGACCCGGATCGGATCGACGACGTCATCGTCGGCTGTGCATCACAGGTCGACGAGCAGGGTGCGAACATCGCCCGCACGTCAGCGCTGCTGGCCGGCTGGGGCGACCAAGTCCCCGGCATGACCCTCAACCGGTTCTGCGCCTCGGGCATCGACGCCATCGCGCACGCCGCCGCCCGGCTGCGCATCGCCGATCTCGGGCTCGCGGTGGCGGGCGGGGTGGAGTCGGTCTCGCGGGTTCCGCTGTTCGCCGACCGCGGGCCGCTGTGGACCGATCCGGCGACGATCCGCGCGGTCGGTTCGGTGCATATGGGGGTGGCCGCCGACCTCAACGCGACGATCGAGGGCTTCACGCGCGAGGAACTCGACCGCTACGGCGTTGAGACCCAACAGAAATCAGCCGCCGCCTGGGGCGCCGGCGTCTTCGGGCGATCGGTAGTGCCGGTGCCGGCGTCCGAGCGCGGGCCCGGACTCGACCACGACGAGATGGTGCGCGGGCAGACGACATTGGAAGCGCTGGCCGCGCTGCCCCCGGCGTTCGCATCGCTGGGCGCCGACGGCCAGGACGCGATCGCCCTGAACGCCTACCCGGCGGTGGCGGCCATCGAACATCTGCACACCGTCGGCACCTCGCCCCAAATGGCCGACGCCGCAGCACTTCTGCTGATGGGGACTCACCAGTCGGCAGCAGCTTGTGGACTGGCGCCGCGCGGACGCATCCTGGCCGCGGCGACGACGGCGGTGAACCCCGTGCTGATGCTGACCGCCGGGCAGAGCGCAGTGATCGAGGCGATCGCCCGCGCCGGGCTGCGGCCCGCCGACATCGACATCTTCGAATTCGCCGAGGCGTTCGCCGCGCTGTGCGTGAAGTTCCGCCGCGAACTCGACGCCGGGCCGGACCGGATGAATCCCAACGGCGGCACCATGGCCATGGGACACGCGTTCGGGGCGACCGGCGCGATCCTGGTAGGCAGCTGCCTGGAAGAACTCGAACGTCGCGACGGGCGTTACGGCGTCGCCGCGGTCAGCGGCGCCGCCGGGCTCGGAGTGGCGGTTGTCGTTGAGCGACTGAAGGTTTGAGCGCCATCGGGCGAAACCTGACGGGGCGGCCGGTGCGTAGGATTGCAACCACAACGAAGGAGCGCAGCGAGGAAGATTCTTATGATTCTGACATCCCATGACCGGCTCGGCGACACCGGGCACGCCACCGGCTTCTGGCTCGAGGAGTTCGCCGCTCCCTATTACGTTCTCAAAGACGCCGACGTTGAACTCACCCTCGCCTCCCCCAAGGGCGGTCAGCCCCCCGTCAACCGAAAAGCGAAGCCGACGATGCCCAGACCTCTGCGACGCACCGGTTCGAGGCCGACGACGACGCCCGCGCGGCACTGGCCAACACCGTGGCGCTGTCCAGCGTCGACGTCGCCGACTTCGACGCGGTCTTCTACCCCGGCGGCCACGGACCGCTGTGGGACCTGGCCGAGGATGCCGACTCCATCACCCTGATCGAGCGCGCCGTCGCCCTGGGAAAGCCGGTGGCGGCGGTCTGCCATGCCCCGGCGGCGCTGCGCCACGTCAAGGATGCCGCCGGCGCTCCCCTGGTACGCGGCAAGCGCGTCACCGGCTTCAGCAATACCGACGAGGCGGCGGTCGACCTGACCGATGTGGTCCCGTTCTCGGTCGAGGACATGCTGCGGGGCAACGGCGGCGATTACCGGCGCGCCGAGGACTGGAACTCCACGTCGAACGCGACGGTCTGCTCATCACGGGCCAGAATCCCGGATCGTCGGACGCGACGGCGGAGGCGTTGCTCGCGGCCCTGCGGGACTGGTCGACGACGACTTCGGGAGCGCGGCGCCTCCTGGGGACCACTGATCTTCGTGCCCACCTCGGAGCGACAACGCCCTGTCCCACAGGACATCCGGACGGATCACGGCCCGACCCGCGTTCGGCATCTGTTCGGCAACGATGTAAGCCGAGGAATAGGCCCTGCGTCGCAACGGCGGTACGGTTCGTTTGCTATCGACGCTTGTGTAATTGCCGTGATCAACGATCGGGGTTGACAATGAAAGCCAGACTGTTCCTTCTCGGCGGCGCCGTGACATGCTCAGCCGCAATCGGATTGTGCCCGTTGGCGGTTGCAGCGCCACTGAAGACAGGCGGCGGTCCTGCCGTCCAACCCGGAGTGGTGGTCGATCCGGCCCTTGCTCCGGTTGCTGCGGCGGCGGCACCCATCGCTGATGCGGCACCCGTTGCCGACGCCGCTGCGGCAGCACCCCTGGCTGCCGTCCCCGTCGTCCCGGCCGCACTGCCGCCGTTGGCCGCACCGGCGGTTTTTCCGGCGGCGGGCGGCGCGCTAGCGGGGCCTCCGCCCGCGGTCCTTCCGGCCGGGGTCGGGGCGGCGCCCGGTCCCCTTGGTGCGGCGGCGGTGGGCGATCCGGCGTTGGCGGCGCCGGCGGCACCGCTGATGCCGGGGAAGTAACGGGCATCCATCGACCTGGTGCATGCTGACGCGATGAATCTTCCCTGGCGCGGTGCAGCCAATCCGCCGATCGAGGTCGACCGGCTTCCGCTATTCCGTGGACTGCGGCCGCTCAAGAGGTGGCGTTACCTCGGCGTCTACGGCCCCGATGTCCAGATGTGTGTGGGTGTCGCACGGATCGGCCCCGGCTACCAAGCCTTCTGGGCCGTCCATAACCGAAAGACCGACACGTTCCGCGACCGGGCGGCGTTGTGGCCGATCGTTCACTTCGACGAGACCTCGGCCCGGTTTGATTCCGTGGACGTCACCTACCGGCGCGGCGGCGATCCGGTCGAAGTCGTTTCCCGGCACGGGGAGCACCCGATCTGGACCCGCAAAACGCCCGTGCGTGTCACCGGAACCATCGACGGCATCGCCATCGACTCCCCCGGCCTGGTCGATGAATCCGCCGGCCACCACGCGCGCGTCACCCGGTGGTCCTGGAGTGCCGGCTGCGGAACGTCTGACTCCGGCGCCGCGATTACCTGGAATCTTGTTGACGGCGTTCACGATTCGCCGAGCAATTCCGAGCGGACCGTCTGGGTCGACGGTGTTCCGCAGGAGGTGGGCCCCGTCGAGTTCGCCGCCGATCTGTCCCGGGTCGGCGATCTCGAGTTCCAGGCCGAATCAGAGCGGGCCCGACACGACCGGCTGATCCTCGTCGACAGCAAGTACCGCCAGCCGTTCGGAACGTTCACCGGTTCGATCGCGGGAATCCGGTTGCGCGACGGCTATGGGGTGATGGAGCACCACGACGTTCGGTGGTGACGGGCGTCGAATCCCCCACGCACAGTCGTTCCTCGACCTCCGATCAACGATGCCTTGGATCTCCGGACTCACCACGCGGTAACCGACGATCCGGACGTCCAACCCCGCGTCCTCGACGATAAGCAGCGCACGCTCGGGGTCGGTCGTGATCCAGACTTCGTCGTTGTTGAACACTCCCCCGCCGACCCGAGTGAGCAGGACGGTGTTCGCGCCGCCGGCGTCAGCCTGCTCGGCCGCAGCCAGAAGCGTCGCTTCGTAGGTGGCCTCAAGGACCAAGCGCGCGAACGGTTCCCACAGTTTCCGGGACTCGCTCGAGTACCCGAGCTGCAGGGCCGAGCAGAAGGCCTGCGACACCAGCCTGCGTTCGCCGCCGTCGACGTCGGTGACTTCGACATTGCGGTGCAGACCGATCCCCAGGTGACCGCGCAACTCGTCGCGAAGGTTCTCGGATGCCTGATCGAGCAGCCTTCCGATCGCCTGCAAACCCTCCGCGGTGCATAGCGCGTACCCGTTGCTCTTCGTCCACAGACCACTGACCGGCAGACCCGTCAACTCCGCGAACGCGGCGCCCAGGCCGGCCAGGGCATCGAGTTGGCGCTGCGCGTTCTGTCCGATCTGGACCCCGACAGGGGCGAAGTAGTTGCGGTAGATCGTGGCCGCACCGGCCGCGATCGCACACGCCGGCGGGCGCAACTCGTTGCTGGCCTTGCTGCGCCGCCAGACTGCGTCCTGTTGACGGGCAATTACTCTGCCCGACCGGGCCGCTCCACCACTGCCAGTCACCGGCTTTGGCGGCGTCGGCGAGCTTGGTGGCCCGCAGCGATGGTGTGGTCGTCGAGCAGGGACGGGTCCAGCACTCCCTGCCGCAGGGGGGTGCCATTGAGATCGTCAGCCCTGACCCCGCCGCAGGCTCGCTGGGACTCCTCCTGTGCTACGCAACTGGTTTCGCCATCGGACGACCATGGCTTGGCCGCCACAGGTTCTGCACGTTCATGGAACGATGACGGTTTGCCCGTCCCCATTCGTCGCCTCCGCTGCGAGGCCGTCACCGGTCACCTCGGCCGTGTTGTTGTTGCCGGGGAGGCCGGCTAAGGCTCGGCTGCCGCTGCCGCTGATGGTGGCGGTGTTGTTGTCGCCGCCGCCGGCTACGGCGGTGCTGTCGTTACCCTCGACGGTGGCGGTGTTGTCGTCGCCGGTGGCGGTGGCGGTGTTGTCGTCGCCGGCTACGACGGTGTTGTTATCGCCGTAGTACACCCTGGCGGTGTTGTTGAAGCCGTTGGTTTTGACGGTGTTGCCGATACCGTTGGCGATAGCTACGGAGTGATCGCCGACCACGGTGGCGACGTTCTTGTGGCCGTACGTGGCGATTAGGTTGTGGATGCCGTGCGTGGCGACGGTGTTTTGGTCGCCGTGCGTGTCGACGAAATTGTAGTCGCCTAAGACGTTGACCTTGTTGTTGTCGCCTGAGACTTCGAGTTGGTTGTCGCCGCCTGAGACTTGGAGCTCGTTGTTGTCGCCTTCGACGTTGAACTGGTCCTGTTCGCTGCCGTCGATGGTCAGGTCTGCGCCTTTGAATTTGACGGCGTCGGCGGCGAGGCGGTTATCTCCACCTTCCACGTAGAGGCTGTTGCGTGCGCCGTTCACGACGATGAGGCATTCGTTGACGAGGGCGGCCTCGGCCTCGTATTGGATAGAGTTACGTTCGCCGTACACGGAGATGCTGTCGTCGACGTACTCGTCCGGGTCGATGCGGCGGCGCAGTTCGAGGTAGTTATCTTTGCCTTTCAATTCGATCTCGGCGATGCCGGCGGTATCGACGTCGAGCTCGTTGTTGGAGCCTTCAACGTCGAGCCGCTGGTCGCCGAAGTCGATGTCCACGTGGCTGTCTACGCCTTCGCCGGTCTGTAATTCCAGTCTTAGTTCGGCCAGTAGCGTTATGAGGGCGGCGATTTTGTTGTTATTGCCTGTGACGTCGATTGTCCTGTCGACGGCGGTGGCGGTGGCGGTGCCGGCGGTGGTGGCGCCCGCGCTGCCGGTGGCGCCGGTGGTGGCAGAGGCTTTCAATTGGTTGCCTGAACCATCGACGGTGATCGCGTTGCCTGAACCATCGACGGTGATCGTGGTCTGCAATGGGATCGGGTTCGGGGCTGTCATCGCCGGCGGCGCAGTTTTGAGGTTGGCGGAGTTGGGCAGGTTGTTCTCGCCTGGGAGGGCGAGGTTGTTGCTGCTGCCTTTGGCGGTGATGGTGGTGTTGTCAACGCCGATGCTCAGCGTGTTGTGGTTCCCGCCGCCGGCGTTGGCGACACTGCTGTTGGCAGTGACGGTGGCGGTATTGCCGCTACCGCCGCCGACGGTGGCGATGCTGCCCAGACCCTTGACGATGACGGTGTTGGAGTCCCCGAACGTCGCCTCGGCGGTGTTGTCATCGCCGGTCACGTCAAGGGTGGAGCGGCTGGAGTCCTCGTTGGTGGCGGTGCTGCGGTCACCTTCGACTCGGGTGGTGCTGTCATCGGCGTGGCGGATCACCGCGGTGTCGTCATTGCCCACGACATAGACGTCGTTTCCATCCCCCACCGTGGCCGTCGCGGAGCTGCGGTCTCCCTTGAGGTAGGCGGTGTTGGCGTCCCCGCGTTCGGCGATGGCGGTGCTGTCCTGCCCGGTCGCCCTAGCGGCGTTGCCGTCACCGAACCACGCCGTCGCGGTACTGCGCGCCCCCTGGGCGGTCGCGGTGTTGTCGTCACCGACCCCGGCGGTCGCCGCCGCGCCGTCACCGTGAGCGGTGGCGCTGTTGTGGTTGCCCAGCCGTGCCGCCGCGGCGGCGTTGTCGCCGTTGGTGTCGGCGGTGTTGTGATCACCGAACCCCGCCTCGGCGGTGCTGGCGTCACCCAGGACGGTGGCGTGGTTGGCGGTGCCGTCATGAGCCGACGCGGTGCTGTCATCCCCGCGCACCCAAGCGGTGCTGTGCTTGCCCGACGCCAGCGCCGCCGCGGAGTACCCGAACGCTTGCGCGCAGCTCAACGCCCCGTCCGCGGTGGCCGAACTGCCCGGCAGGAACGCGATCGCGAACGACCCCAAACCCGAGGTGTGCGCGTTCGCCGAGCCGATCTGCAGCAACTGCAGACCCGAAAACGACACACTGAGGTTGAACACATCCAGGATTGCGGCCAACGGGGCCGCCCCCGCCGACGGGGCCACCACAGCACCGCTCTGCGATGTGGTGGTGGTCACCGCCGCCACACCGCCCACCGCGGCGGCGGGGCGGATCTGGCGGCGGCTGTAGGCCAGCATCGTCCAGGCCAGCGGCGAATCCACCGACCCGGCCGGGCCGCTACCCGCCCCATCGGTGGGGCCACCCACTCCCGAGGGGACCCCCGACACCTGCCCGGCTGCGGCGGGCCGCGGGGCACTGACCGCCACCGGGGCCACCGGGGCCACAGGGGCACCGCTGATGGCTGCCGGGGCGGGCACCGCGGGAACGAGAACCGCTGCCGGGGCGGGCGCCACCGCCGCGACGGCTGCGGCGGGCTTTGCGGGATGGACCGACGGCGGCGTCGACCCCACCCCCAGCCCAGCCGGGACCGCAGCGGTGACCGCAGGGGTCAGCGCCGCCGCGGGAGCTAGACCGGACACCTCCGCCAGCCTGGACCCCGACCCCACCGGCGGCGTGACCGGATCCCCGGGGACCGGCCCGGAACGCCCGCGCACACCACGGCCCCGACCTTCAGACACCCCGGCGGAGTCGTCGCCGCCCGCAGCGCGGCGCCCACGCACCCCCGTCCGGACCGTCGAGGTGTCACCACCACCATCCACGGCCACCGACGACGACCAAGTGGCCGAAGAGGAGGGCGAGGACGGGCCGGTGCCGGCGTCGGCGTCGGCGTCGGCGTCGGCGGAACGATCCGCCCAGGCGATGCCCGACCCGGCGAACAACCCCGCGCCCACACCCAACGCCACCGCCAGAGCCCCGATCCGGCCCACAAACCGCGACGCCCCCACCACGGACATCCCCGCACAGCCCGCCATATCCCGCCGACCCTGCACACCCACACCAGCCACCACGGCAAACCTCCTTCAGCGATAGGACCCCGGCGTTTCCGTCATGACCAGGGATTGTGTGGGCGACTTTAAACGCATGCGAAGACTCGCACTTCCGTTTCTCGACTGTTCTGTCCCAGGGCTTCCAAAGAACGTCTTGCCCGTGCCTACCGGCCCGCAGACCGCCAGATTTTCGCGGCGGTGAACCCATTCCAGGGTCTGCAGCGCCTGCTGGGTGGGTAATGGGATCGAGGAGGCTCCCGGGCCCCAGACGTCGAAGGTTTTCCGGTTGGGAAGCCGGCGGCTTTGTGTCGGAAATGAGCATGGAACGGGCGGCGGCCGGCGACTTCCTCGCTCAGCAGTGCCTGACCACCTCGGTGGGTTCTGATCGTTGCTCGGACAGGAGCAGCCGCGCCCTCAACGCGCCATCTGTCAGGTTCGTCTTGACGTCACCATCGTTTGTCAGGTAACTCTTGACACATGACGAAGGCTTCGTATTCCCAGGTGCAATCGATCGCCCTGAACGCGTTCCACGAAGACCGCCCCGGGCCGCGATGGCATCGGCTGTACGACGCAACCTGGCCGGCCTACCGGTCGTGGTATCTGCGGCCCGGAACCAGCAGGCGCCCAACGGTTTCCGAGGCCGAGGACGCCCTGCTGCGGCATATGCCCGAACTGCATCCGACCTGGGAACGCCTCGTTGCGATGACCGGCCGGGATTCGACGACGGCGTCGATGCTCACGGGGTGGAACATGCCGGCCTTTGCGCCGGCGTGCTCGCAGGTGGTGATCAACACCGGGCCGAGGGCACTGATCCGCAACTACGACTACCACCCCGACTTGTTCGAGCAGGTGGTGATGTCGACCCGGTTCTCCGAGCGCGAGGTGATCGGAACCAGTGACTGCCTCTGGGGCCTGGTGGACGGGATGAATTCCGATGGACTGGCGATCTCCCTGACCTTCGGCGGAGCCCGGGGCAGCGGGACCGGGTTCGGCATTCCCCTGGTGGTGCGCTACCTGCTGGAAGTAGCCGGGACCGTCGAGGAAGCCGTGACGGCGGTGTCGCGCATTCCGGTCGCCATGTCCTACAACTTGACCCTGACCGACCGCACCGGTGACTACCGGACCGTCTACCTGGCACCCGGTGTATTCGAGCAGCGCGAGTGCCCGTTGGCGACCAATCACCGATTCGACGAGCCCGAGGATCCGGCACACGCCCGGCGATTTCGCAGTCTGGAGCGGCAGGCGCACCTGCGGGGCCTGCTCGCCGACGAGCTGCCGGCGGATCAGGTAGCCGACGAATTTCTACGCCCACCGCTACGGAGCCCCTACTACGCCAACGGCTTTGGGACGCTCTACACCGCGGACTACCGTCCGGACAGCGGAGAAGTCCACTACCGGTGGCCGGGCACCACGTGGAGCCGACGCTTCACATCGACCGACGCCGAACTCCGCCTGGACGTGCCGGCCGCCTGACGGCCGTAAAATCGGCCTATGACTGATCGATCCGTTTCTCCGGCTGAGCAGGCGTTGGACGGGTTGACCGAGGGCGAGTTGGCTGCCCTCATCTGTCGGACTATCGACGAACTGACCGGCCGCGGCACCCGTGAAGGGTTCGCCGAAATGCTGCGGATCGTCGCCTATACCGGCCAAAGGGTCGGGGATGCGGCGCGACTGGTGGCGGAGTCCAACTCGTGGAGTCAGGTCGCCGAAATATCGGGCACCTCGCGGCAGGCCGCTTGGGAACGCTGGCGGATGTCGTGAACCACGGTCCGCTGGGCCACAAATGGGGAAGACTTAGGTAGATGACCGGATCCAGCGCGACCCGTGTGGCGGTGTACCTCGACTTCGACAACATCGTGATCTCGCGGTACGACCAGGTCAACGGCCGCAGCTCTTTTCAGCGCGACAAAGCCAAGGGTCTGGAGGCGCCACGCCTGGCCCGGGCGCGGGTCGACGTGGGAGCGATCCTGGACTTCGCGTCGTCGTTCGGCACCGTGGTGCTCACCCGGGCATACGCGGACTGGTCGGCCGGGGTCAACGCCGAATACCGCGAGCAGTTGGTGGGTAGGGCGGTGGACCTGGTGCAGCTGTTCCCGGCGGCGGCCTACGGCAAGAACGGCGCCGACATCCGACTGGCGGTCGACGCCGTGGAGGACATGTTCCGGCTGCCCGATCTGACCCATGTGGTGATCGTGGCCGGCGATTCGGACTACATCCCGCTGGCGCAGCGGTGCAAGCGGCTGGGCCGCTACGTCGTGGGCATCGGCGTGGCCGGCTCGTCGAGCCGGGCGCTGGCGGCGGCCTGCGACGACTTCGTCATCTATGACGCGCTGCCCGGAGTGCCGGTGTTCGAGCCGACCCCCGTCGAAGCCGAGCAGCCCAAACGGGCGCGCAAGTCCTCCGAGCCGGCGCCCCCGAATCCGCAGACCGCGGCCACGGCGCTGCTCAAGCGTGCGCTGCAGATCGGCCTGGAGAAGGACGACGCCGAGTGGCTGCACAACTCGGAGGTCAAGGCGCAGATGAAGCGGATGGACCCGTCGTTCTCGGAGAAGTCGTTGGGCTTCCGGTCATTCAGCGATTTCTTGCGCTCGCGCGCCGACATGGTCGACCTCGACGAGACCTCCACTACGCGGTTGGTGAAACTGCGCTGAGGATGACCAGTGCGCCCGGTCCGGGCGGTTCACTCGGCAATAAGCGGCGCGAGTCTCTGCGCGGAACGGTCCGCGCGGGCCGAGGTGGACAGCACCGACAGGGCCACGATGCACAGTCCCAGGGCGACGCTGACCCACCACAGCGGCCGGGCGGCGTCGGTGAACTGCGCAGCGTTGCCTGCCAGTGCCGGGCCGGCCAGCGAACCACACAGAGCCACACCGATACTCACCCCGACCTGCCGGCTGGTGGAGGTCACCGCCGAGGCGGCGCCGGCGCGGTCCTGCGGCATTCCGCTGACCGCGGCGTTGGTCACCGGAGCGTTGACCATCCCGAACCCGATGCCGTAGACGGCGAAGACGACCATGATCAGCCACACCGGCGTCGTCGTGGTGAGGAAAGCCAGCATCGCCGACGCGGCGGTGATCAGTAGGCCCGTGGTCAGCAGCGACGGCCGGGCCCCGTAGCGGCCGACCAGTCGTCCCGACAGCGGCGAGAAGAACAGCGCGCCGATGGCGATCGGCAGGTAGATCAGTCCGGTGTGCATCGCCGAATATCCGCGCACTCCTTGCAGATACAGCGACATCATGAACAGGAACGCACCCCAGGCGGCGAAGGCGCAGACCGCGATCAGCGTGGCCGAGGCGAACGGGATGCTGCCGAAGAACCTCAGGTCGATGAACGGGTCGTGGCGGCGTGATTCGTAGCGAAGGAACGCCACGAATGCCACCGCGGCGGTCGCGGCGACCGCGACGGTGCGGGGATCCGACCAACCCAGGCCGGGTCCTTCGATCAGGACGAACACCAGACCCAACAGCGCCACGACGGCCAGCAGCTGGCCGATCGGGTCGATGCTGCGCATGGTCGCCGACTTGGACTCCGGCACGAACACCGCGGTCAGGATGAGCGCGGCCGCGCAGATCGGCAGATTGATCCAGAACACCGCCCGCCACCCGACGCCCTCGATGAGCAAACCGCCGACGATCGGGCCGAGCGCCATCGAGATGCCGACCACACCGCCCCAGATGCCCAACGCCCGAGCACGTTCGACCCGCTCCACGAAAATCTGCGAAATGATCGACAGAGCAACCGGATTCATCATCGAAGCGCCGATTCCCTGGATCAGCCGGGCGGCGATGAGCAGCTGGATGCTCGGGGCGAGGCTGCACAGCAGCGATCCCAGCGCGAAGACGCTCAGGCCGGTTTGGAATACCCGCCGCCGGCCGAACCGTTCACCGGTGGCCCCGGCGAGCAGCAGCAGGGAGGCCAGCGCCAGGGTGTAGACATCGATCACCCACTGCAGCTGCGGGGCCGAGGCGCCCAGGTCGGCGCGGATGGCCGGGATCGCGACGTTGACGATGGTGGCGTCCATCGACACGATCAGCAGGCTCAGGCAGCACGACGCCAAGATGATCGTCTTGCGCCGGGCGGTCAGGCCGCCGACGGTGGAATTCACAGACCATTGTGATTCGACGGGCCTCCGATCAGCAAGGGCTGCTACCGCCTCGTCGTCCTCTGGGGCCGATGATCGTCGGGAAATGCTCTACCAATTAACCGTTCTTACTTGAGTAATCCCAAGACAGTGTTCTCACGGGTGTCATGCGGATATAGGCGACACCCGGCCTGGGTGCGGTGGGCCACTCGGACTCTGGCCGGTATTTGTCAAGTCAAATGAGACAGTGCTGATCAGTTGATTTGTAGTTGCGG